>ASZI01000266.1 GCA_000416315.1 Osedax symbiont Rs2
TTGAAAAGTATTTAACTCTGCTTTGGCATTAAAAGAAGATAGCTCGCCACCCCTGGAAGTAAGTATTTCCCCTCCTTTGTGGTTATCTGTGTGACCGATATCAAAATCTGCAGCTGAGCTTTTAGTGATGATTTCAAAACCCTCAAGATCACGCTCATTTAGCTGTTTTATTTTACGCAAGTTAAATAGCCAGCCTATTGAACTCAGCACTGCCAGCAATGCAAGTAGCCATAACAACCAAGTAATGTTGCTAGTTTCAAGTTGTATATCAGTTGGCTCTGCAGCAGAGGCGGTATTTTGCGCTATTTCGCGCTCAATAGAAGATTCTCCATTGACCCCCGGTAGCACTTGCAAAATCTGTTTGCTGATGGTGGCTGATTTTTGGCTATCGCTTTGAGTATCCCACCAGTATATGCGAATCTCTGGGAAAGTTAGCTCTCCGCGCTCCAGCAGCTGAATTTGTTGCTGCTCAACACGTATCCCCTGTACACCGTTTTTGTTGGTTTTGTCGGAAAGTGCAAATTTGCTATTTTGTATGTTGATGATTTCTGGAGTTTCAGTGATAAGTGGCGGCAGTTTAGCAGCGGCTATTCCATCGACAGTCAAGGTTATCTGCCGCTTTATAATATCACCGACTCTAAGCGTCAGATTCTTCTGCCAGGTCTCCGTTATCTCGACACTGCTAGCTGGGAGCCAATAAGTGGCGCTGTCATAGTCCTGTCGGGCTCGAACGTTTATTTCTAAGTTGTTGGCCCGCACCTGGAGCTGGCCGCCATCTTTTTGTGCGCCGTTAAAAACCGGGCCCTCGATAATGTATCGGCCCATTTCAGTGGGAAAAATAGCGTAACGCTGTTCTGTTACATGGTATTGGCGACCGCGAATCTCAATGATTTGCACTGCGCTTTGGTCCAGAAGTTGGACTTGAGCTTTGCTGATTTTAGGCTCAGTTATCGTGTAACCTGTTGCCAGCGGTCGGTCTGAATAGATATTCAAAGTGTATAAATACAGTGCCTGCTCGTAATTGTCGTCCAGCTGCAACTGTGCATCTAAAATGACAGGCATGTCAGTGACAGGTAGAAAGCGTGTTGGGCTTTTGCTCTTAATATAGATGCTAAAGGCATCACTGCTCTCGAGGTTGTGAGTAAGGCTTGGGATATCCAAATAGCCGGATCTGCGTGCGCGCAATTGCAGCTCCCAGCGCACCACACTAGAGCGCTTTCCCTCAGCGTAAGAATTTATCATCATCTTTTTTTGATCGAGAATAATAAATTGACTCTGCAACGGGCTAGTATCAAGGATTCCCTGGGATGGATTATCCGTTTCTACCTTTAGGACTATGTTGTCCCTGGGGGTGTACTGGCTACGGTTAGCACTGGCGGTCAAGCCGCCATGGCTGCTAAGTGGTAGCATTAATAGTATTGATAAACCGACTAAAGTTTGGATAAAAGGCTTAGGCATGATTAAGTTCACAGTAATTCAGCAATAGTAGTTGGCTAGATAAAGCTAATATGTTTGAATTATCAATGATGACGGGGGATAGTGCAAACATCCCTGCAAATAATTAAAATATTGATATAAAGAACAAAAAATGTATGTCCAGTGTGAACGGCACTCATACCTGGTCTATACTTACCGCCATTAATAACTAAATAAAAAACCCAAGGATCCGCTGACGATGTCAACTGAAATCGGAACAATCAAGGCTTCACTGCTAAAAGAGCTTAACGAAGAATTAGACAGTAAATTAGCTCAAAAGAAAGCGACAGCGGTAAAGCAATTTGCCCAGGCATATTACGCTGCCGCTTCTGAGTCAGACTTAGAAGCCTGGCGTCTAGATGATTTGTACGGAGCCACTTTAGAGAGTTGGCAGTTTATTCAAAACTATAGGGGAGACACGCCAGCTATCCGCGTTTACAACCCCAGTTATGAAGAGAACGGTTGGCAGTCGACACATACATTTATTGAAGTATTGCAAACCGATAAGCCTTTCCTGGTGGATTCGTTGAGGATGGAGTTAAACCGTCGCAACCTGACCATCCACGCGATTAATAATACAGTTCTTAAGACGTCACGCGATGCCTGCGGACAGCTGAAGAAGCTGATTACTGGCAAAACTAATGACAGCTCTGCTATCAGGGAGTCATTAATATCAGTTGAAATAGATCGTCATACAGACAAAGAGCAGATGCAAGACCTGCGCGATACCTTAACTGAAATACTCAATGAAGTATTAGCAGTGGTCGGTGACTTCCCGGCAATGGTCAAGCACTGTGAAACAGCCATTGATAGCTTTAACGGTAAAGCGGCAAAAAATACTAAGGAAGATGTTAAAGAGACCAAAGAGTTTTTGATTTGGCTTAAAGATCATTTTACCTTTTTGGGATATGACGAATACAAGGTTGTTAAAAAATCCGGCAAGACCGAGTTAGTGGCTATAGGGGACTCGCAGTTAGGCTTGCTAAAATCAGGAGATGAATACTGTCAGTCGCAACTTTTTCATGAAATCTCCGATGATGTAGCACTGGATGAAACCGACATCATTACTTTTTCCAAAGCGATGGCCAAATCCCGCATACATCGTCCATCACACCCGGATTATATCAGCATTAAAAAGTTTGACAGTGCCGGTAAATGGGTCGGAGAAATTCGTTTCTTAGGTTTGTATACATCCTCTGTATATAACAAAAGTTCTAGCTTAATCCCTATCATTCGCTGCAAAATAGAATCTGTGATGGCTAGATCGGAATTGCCACACGGAGGCCATAACTGGAAGGAGCTACAGCAAATTCTAGAGATACATCCACGCGATGAGATATTCCTTACCCCCACCGATGAGTTGTTTGATATGGCGATGGGAATATTGCAGATTCATGAGCGTCGGCAAATTAGGCTGTTCATTCGCAAGGACAGAGGCGAGCATTTTTTCTCTTGCCTTGTCTACGCCCCAAGAGACATTTACAGCACCGAGTTTAGGGTGAAAGTTGAAAATATTCTCAGGGAAACTCTGGGCTGCGATCAGTCCGATTTTCATACCTATTTCTCTGAATCGATTCTGGCCAGAACTCAGTTTACCTTGCGTAGCTCCAAGGGCAATGTAGGCTCCATTAAAGACCTTAAAGCTATCGAAACTCTTGTTCGCCAAGCATCCAGAAGTTGGCAGGATGAGTTGAAAATGGCTCTGGTAGAAAAATTTGGCGAGGAAAAAGGTCTAAGCGCTTATAACAAATACGGGGTTAATTACCCAGCGGGTTACACTGAGATATTTAACCCGCGCACCGGTGTTGCCGATATTGGCTATATGAAGAATCTGAACGAGCAGCAGCCGCTGTCGTTAAGTTTCTACAGGCAGTTAGAAAATGAAGGTAACGAGCTCAACCTGACTTTGTACAACTTAGACAAACCTCTTCCTCTTTCCGATGTGCTTCCAGTACTTGAGCATTTAGGACTGAGAGTTATAGATGAGCACCCGTATCAAATTAAAGGCGGTGATGCAGTGGTCTGGCTGCACGACTTTAACTTAGTTTACAATGGCAATGGCAGCATTGATGTCAAAGACCATCGCATCTCATTCCAGCAAGCATTCTTAGCTATCTGGAATAAACGTGCCTCCTCTGATAATTTCAACCGTTTGGTGTTAGGGGCAAAGCTTGAATGGCGTGATGTCGTATTATTGCGCGCCTATGCAGCCTATATGAAGCAGATTCGCTTCCCGATCAGTACCGATGCGATCATAGCGACACTTAATCAATACCCGGCGATTGCCGAGCAATTAGTTAATTTGTTCCACGCATACTTTGATCCAAAAAAGGCCTCAGCGAAAAAGGCTGAGAAAATTGAAGAGGCTCTTGTTAGCAGTTTTGATGGTGTAACTAGTCTCACCGATGATCGTGTATTAAGGCAATACCTGGCGCTAATTAAAGGCACAGTGCGTACCAATTTCTTCCAAAAAGATGCTTCAGGCAACTTCAAAACCTATGTCAGTTTCAAGTTGACACCACAGGAAATACCCGGAATTCCGTTACCGGCGCCTCTGTTTGAAATTTTTGTCTTCTCACCTAGAGTCCAAGGTGTGCACTTGCGTGGCGGTAAGGTTGCCCGCGGCGGTTTGCGTTGGTCTGACCGGGCAGAAGATTTCCGCACCGAAGTCTTAGGTCTAGTGAAGGCTCAGCAAGTGAAAAATGCTGTTATTGTCCCAGTCGGTGCCAAGGGTGGCTTTGTACCGCAAAATTTACACGACGGTTTATCCCGAGAAGAGTTTCTCGCTGAAGGTATTGCCTGCTACAAGATCTTCATCAGTGCGCTTTTGGATATTACTGATAACTTAGTGGAGGGCGAGGTTGCACCGCCTAACGAAGTAGTGCGTCGCGATGAGGATGATCCTTATTTAGTTGTTGCCGCTGACAAAGGTACTGCAACATTTTCAGATATCGCCAATGGTATCTCCGATGAATACGGCTTCTGGATGGGTGATGCTTTCGCCTCTGGTGGCAGTGTCGGCTACGACCACAAAGGTATGGGTATTACTGCCAAAGGCGCCTGGGTGTCGGTCGAACGTCACTTCAGAGAGATTGGCGTTAACACAGCTAAAGACGAGTTCAGTGTTATAGGTATAGGGGACATGGCCGGTGATGTATTTGGTAATGGCATGTTGTTATCAGATAAAATTTGTCTGTTATCGGCCTTTAACCATTTGCACATATTCATAGATCCAAAGCCTGACGCCGCTAAAACTTTTGTCGAGCGCCAGCGACTATTTGATCTGCCGCGCTCCAGCTGGTCGGATTATGATAAGACCTTGATCTCCAAAGGTGGTGGTTTATTCGAACGCAGCGCCAAGTCTATTAAGTTGACTCCGGAAATTAAAGCAATGCTAGGGGTTAAAACCGCGAGCATGACACCCACAGAGTTAATCAATGCGTTACTTAAAGCAGAGGTTGATCTGCTTTGGAACGGGGGTATTGGTACTTACATTAAGGCATCTTCTGAATCTCATGAAGAAGTCGGTGATAAAGCCAATGATGTATTGCGTGTTAACGGTAACGAGCTGCGCTGTAAGGTAATAGGTGAGGGTGGTAACTTAGGTACTACTCAGCTAGGACGTGTGGAATACTGCCTTAATGGCGGTCGTTCTAACACCGATTTTATCGATAATGCCGCCGGTGTAGACTGTTCGGATCACGAAGTTAACATCAAAATACTGCTTAAAGGTATTATGGATGATGGTGACTTGACGCAAAAGCAACGCAATAACTTGCTGGCTTCAATGACCGACGAAGTGGGCGAGCTGGTCTTGTCTAATAATTACCGTCAAGTCCAAGCTATCAGTTTAGCTGAGCGTCAGGCGGTGAAATCGATGACCGAGTACCGCAGGTTTACCAATAACCTTGAGGCTCAAGGCAAGCTGAATCGGGAGCTGGAATTCTTGCCTAGCGATGATGTAATGGCGGAGCGCGCTCATAGCGGTGCAGGACTCACCCGTCCCGAGCTTTCAGTGTTGGTTTCTTACGCTAAAGCAGATCTAAAAGAGTCACTATTATTGACCACTGTTCCCGATGACAGCTATGTCTCCCGTGAGCTGACCACTTCTTTCCCGGTTAAGCTTGAGCAGCAATACGGCGCGCAAATGAAACAGCATCGCCTGAATCGCGAATTAGTTGCCACCCAAGTTGCCAATCATATTGTCAATTTCATGGGCATTAATTTTGTCGACCGACTGGTTGCCTCTACCGGTGCAGATGTCGGAGTCATTGCCAGGGCTTATATTTTGGTACGTGATATTTTCAAAGTCACTGAAACCTGGAGTAAGATTGAGGCTTTGGATTACAGTATCGACTCGAACGTGCAGTTAGATCTGATGCAGGAATTGCAGCACTTGACCCGACGTGCCACTCGTTGGTTTGTACGCAATCGGGTCAGCGGTTTAGATTGCCAGGTAGAGTTTGATCAATTTGCCGGTCTTATTGATACAGCCGCTAAAGACATGGATAAATTTCTGATCGGTGAGCCACTGGAGCGCTGGAAGCAAACCTTTGATAAATACGTTAAGTTGGGTGTGAGTGAGGACATTGCCACGGCAATAGCCAGCACCCGCGGTTTGTATTCTGTGTTGGACACTGGTGATATCGGCAAGGCGGTTAACGTGTCTTTCGAGAATGTTGCCAGGGCCTATTTTAAGGTGGGCAATAAGCTCGACTTAGCTTGGTTTGCGCAGCAGCTGAATGCATTGAATGTTGAAAGTCATTGGCAAGGCTTGGCACGTGAGGCTTTTCGCGATGACTTGGAATGGCAGCATGGAATTTTGTTAAGGTCTGTATTGATGGGCTTTAAGAAGGGCGACGACATCAAGTTAGTGGTCGAGCAGTGGGCTGAGAAACATCAGTCTCTGACATTGCGTTGGACCAGTGTACTGGATGAATTACGCAATGCAGAAAAGCAAGACTACGCTATGTACATAGTGGCAGGGAAAGAGTTGGTGGGTCTGGCGAAAAAAACAGCTGAAATTAGCTAGCACAAATTCAGTGATCTACTAAAAAACCCGCGCGTGCGGGTTTTTTTATGGCTGCTTGTTGGCGCCTTGTCGATAAGTTGAATTTATTAACTCGCCACTGTCGGGACAACATGCTGCTACCTACTGGGTAAAAAGCCTAAATTGATTATCAGGTCAGATTAATTGTAAAAATCATAGTACCTTGAGTACAGCTGCTGTACACTGCAGCGCGCTTTACAGCGTCTATATGTACAATATCCCCTATTTTCTATAAAAGAGAAGTATTTATGAGTTTTGCCGATCTCGGTCTATGTGAGCCTATTCTTAAAGCAGTTGCTGAAAAAGGTTACGATACACCATCGCCTATTCAAGCTGAAGCTATACCCGCAGTGTTAAAAGGGTTAGACGTCATGGCTGCGGCGCAGACCGGAACAGGTAAAACAGCTGGCTTTACACTGCCTATCTTAGAAAAATTATCCCAGGGAAACAGAGCCAAAGCAAATTGTGTGCGCACACTTATATTGACTCCCACCCGAGAGTTGGCAGCGCAGATAGCCGATAACGTTGAAACATATTCCAAGTATTTACCGCTGCGTTCTACCGTTGTGTTCGGCGGGGTAAAGATCAACCCGCAAATGCAAAAGCTTCGTCAGGGCGTTGATGTGTTGGTGGCGACTCCGGGACGATTACTGGATTTGTTTAGTCAAAACGCCATTAAGTTTAATCAGTTAGAAATACTAGTGCTGGATGAAGCCGATCGAATGTTAGATATGGGCTTTATTCACGACATTAAGAAAATACTGGCACTGCTACCGGCCAAGCGACAGAACTTAATGTTCTCAGCGACTTTTTCTGACGATATCCGAACGCTGGCAAAGCGTATGGTTAATAACCCTATCGAGATATCAGTGTCACCACGCAACTCTCGAGTTCGCAGCGTAGAGCAGTCGCTGTACTCAGT
>ASZI01000267.1 GCA_000416315.1 Osedax symbiont Rs2
CCACCTTCCACCTTCCACCTTCCAACTTCCAACTTCCAACTCACACCTCACACCTCACACCTCACACCTCACACCTCACACCTAAGTTAGTCCCATAATGTCCTGTTATTGTCTTGTACCCTGCTTTCTTAAATCTATAGACCGGGTAAAATATCCTCTATCTCAAACAAAAGGCATCAACAGCGACAATCAGACTGAGGCAGTTGACAAATAAAGTTGTCATTGGAATTATGATTGCTGGCTGAAATAGTCTTATTGTTGGATTAAACGATATTATAGGTGACAAATGCATATAATCAGAAGTCGGGAATTTACAGCGGATCGAGCTTGGGGCGCTAAAAACATTGCCAATATGAATGGCATTAGTACAAAGTTACACTGGACCGATCAAGCGTATGAGTGGCATACCAATGAAGGTCAGGAGGTTTTTGTAGTGCTCGATGGCCGTGTGCAAATGCACTATATGGACAATGGTTGTGAAAAATCGGCGCTCTTGGAAGTCGGTGATATTTTTTATGCCAGCGAAGGCACTCAACATGTGGCCAGGCCCATAGGCGAGGCGAGGGTATTAGTGGTTGAAACAGCAGGTAGTCTATAATTTGTCAATGTTTAAAGAATAGGAGCTAGGCGGGCAAATGGGCACTGAACGAAGTATCAATTGTTATTTTTTAATTTTACCTGGTTTTTTGCCGTTGGACTTAGCCGGCCCATTACAAGTGTTATTAACCGCTAATAATAACCGTCAGCTGTATAATATCCACTATTTGGGAGTAGAGCCATCTCCTGCGATGAAAGGTGGCCTGCTGTTGCAAAACTTGCAGAGCTTGCCAGAACAATTCCCTGCCAGTAGCCGACTCATTATTCCAGGGCTCAGTGGTACTGATGTCTTCATGCAATCGACGCTGGGCATAAAAACTACTGATTGGCTGAGACAACAGCGACAAGTTGTAGGGCTTGAAGTAGCCACAGTCTGCTCCGGGGCGTTACTGGCGGCTAGTGCCGGTTGGTTGAGCAACCGCCATTGCACTACCCACCATGATTTGCTGTCACGATTGCAATCCCTTGAGCCCAGTGCTGAAATCGCCAGCAACCGCCTATTTGTTCAGGACAGCAAACTATGGACGAGTGCCGGTATCAGCTCGGGCATAGATATGTTCCTGGCGATGTTGCAGCAAGATTCCGATCCCGGCTATGCGGCGCAAGTTGCCCGGGAAATGGTTATCTATTTGCGTCGCAGTGGCGATGATCCGCAGCTCAGTCCCTGGTTATGTGGGCGCAACCATATGCAGCAGCGGATTCATAATGTTCAGGATCTTATTTCAGATAACCCGCAGGATAATTTTTCGATTAATCAGCTGGCCGTGGAAGCTAACATGAGTGCCAGGAATTTAACCCGCGCTTTTCGCCAGGCCAGTGGACAGAGTATTGCGCAGTATCGGGAAAAAATAAAAGTCGCACAAGCACAAAAGTTACTAAAGGAGACAGCGATGTCCGTTGAGCGGGTGGCACAGGCATGCGGTTTTCAGTCATCGCGCAGTTTTCGTAGAGCTTGGAACCGCTATCACTCATTTCCTCCAATCAGCTATCGTCAGGGCAGAAATACTGAGCGGGAATTGGCTTAGCAATTAATATTAGACAGATGAACTCTAGAGGGTCGCAATGTACAAATTATTTTATTATCCGGGAAATGCCAGCATGGCGCCGCATTTTTTGTTGGAAGAATTAGCGGTTGAGTATCAGCGAGTGTTGGTGGATCGTAAAACTCAGGCACAGAAATCGGCAGATTATTTAAAGCTAAATCCTACCGGGCGCATCCCCACTTTAGTAGAGACTCAAAGCAGCGGGGATTTGGTGGTGTTTGAGAGCAGCGCTATCTGCCTGCATTTGTTAGACAGGCACCCAAACTCACAGTTAATCCCCGATTTGGGGGACCCATTGCGCAGTAAGTTCTACCAGTGGTTAATGTATCTAAACAACACAGTGCAAGCAGAGTTGATGATTTATTTTTATCCCGACAAGCACACCTTGGATGTTTGCGGTGCTCAGGCTATCGCCAGTCAACAAGAGCGGCGGGGGACGCAAAAGTTTACACTACTGGATGCTGAATTGGCCGATAAAAAATACCTGTTGGGCGATCAATTCAGTGTCTGTGACATGTTTTTGTTTATGTTGGCTGACTGGGCAGATGGCTTTAGTACTCCGCCTATGTCTATGCTAAACCTCAGGCGCTATTTAAAGCTATTGGCGCAACGTCCATCGATCGTGCAAGCTTTTAAAAATGAACAGCGGAGTCTGAAACTCTATCAATAATTGCAACCGCTAACTGTGGTAGTTCCCCAGCTACTGCAGTTAGACTGCAGTTTTGATTGGCAAATAAAAATTTTGATATTGACAGTGAAGCCACAGTGCGTGAAACTAGCCGTCAAATTAAATAGAAGGAGACAAATAATGAATGTAATCAACTTAAAGCCGGCGACTGCGGTCATAGCTTAGAGCTCTCAATATTAATTTTTATCTGGGTAAAATGTTGGTATTTTATTCATCCCCTCTCTGCTACCTATCTGCTCGACATAGATTATCGCCTGTACTTTGGTGTTGATTTATAGTCCCCGCCCGGCTGCGTAATTTTTTTATTATTACTGTCGGAGCAAAACATTGAATTATACAAAACTACAGCCTTTGGGCTGGTCTAGCCTATATTTACAACAATTATCATTGACAGAACTTGAATCTTTGGAAGAGACTAGTGGTCTGTTTCGCATTGCTGCTATCCACCGTAGCCGCATTACAGCAGTGGGTGAGTGTGGTGAAGTCAGTTTAATCTGCCCCGAGCAATATCAGCCGGTAAGTACTTTTTTAGCGGTAGGTGATTGGGTGTTGGCAAATGCCAGTAACGAGTATTATCGAATAGTAAAAATACTTGAGCCTAAAAACCGTATCCAGCGCGCAGTCGCTGGCAAAGCCAAGGTGATTGCAGCCAATCTGGATTATTTGTGGATTGTCACTTCTGCCAATGAAGACTTTAATCTCAATAGGTTGCAGCGATTTTTGGCGTTAGCCCACGAGTTTTCAATCGAGCCTGTGATCATCTTAAGTAAGATAGACCTGAGCACTGGGTTGGCACGTTATCAGCAACAGCTGCAAACTCTAAACGTAGGGGCAGTGCACGCAATCAGCTTGCATGACGCAGCGAGTCTTACACAGCTGCAAAGCTATGATTTTCCAGGCAATAGTATCGCTTTGGTTGGCTCGTCCGGAGTCGGAAAATCGAGCTTAATCAATCATTTGTTGGGGGTTGAGCAAGCGGTAGCCGAGATCCGTGCCGACGATGACAAAGGCAAACATACCACGACTCACAGAGAGATGTTTTTCTCTGAAAATGGCCTGGCGATTATCGATACACCGGGCATCAGAGAGCTGCAATTAGTCGATGCGCAACAGGGAATTGAGCAGACGTTTGCCAATATTGTCAGTTTGAGTGAGCAGTGTAAGTTCAGTAATTGCCAGCACCAACAAGATCTTGGCTGTGCGGTTTTTGCAGCCCTGGAAAAAGGTGAGTTGCAGCAAAGTGAATTGAATAATTATCAAAAGCTATTGCGCGAAGACGCCTTTCAACAACGCCAACTGATAGGGGCACATGCCCAGCGCGACCATGATAGAAAGTTCTTCAAGATGATTGAGAACCATCGCAAAGAGAAATGGTAATTAACAAAAGTAGCTTGCAGAGCAATGCAGTGCTTGTTTAGTGTCGCATTGCTGCAATTTTATTGACTGCATGCTGGCGATAGCTGCTCTATCGTCTGACAAATCCAACGCTGTCCGGCGTTGGCTGAGTTAAGTTTGTGCCAGTAGATATTCAGTTGATACTGCTCGATACTCAGAGGAGTTTCATAGATCTCAATCCCTATTTGCTGTGCGCAGTGCTCGGCCACTACTCTGGGTACTGTTAGCAGCATATCGGTATTGATAATACTGTAGGGGGCCGCTAAAACGCTGGGCATTTGCAATGCAATTTTTCGCTTTAATCCCAATTTGGCTAAACTGGAATCGACAATACCGCTTTTCTCTCCCCAGGGGGCTATTAATACCTGAGGCAGCTTGAGAAATGTATCCAAACTTAGGCCTTGCTGCAATGCCGGGTGGTCAGTTCTGGCGATGGTACAGTAGTCACCGCGGTACCAGGTCTGACGGCCAATGGTTTTAGATTGCTGTAGTTGATGACTGAAGCCAAGCACAAAATCGATATCGGCATTTTCTAATTGGGCTGCGGGAGAGGGGTTTGATGCCGGTAGGATGGTGAGCTTAATACCCGGTGCTTGCTGCGTTACTGCAGCCATTAGTTTTGGCAGCAAACTGAACTGGGTGAAATCCGTCGCGGTAAATTTAAATTCAAGTTCGCTGGTGGTCGGGTCAAACTCGATAGTTTCGTTTAGTGCCTGTTGCATCAACGGCAGGGCTCTGCTTAGCTTATCGGCAATTAGTTCACCTTTAAGTGTCGGCTGCATTAGGTTGTTATTGCGAATAAATAGCTCGTCATCGAGCCTGTTGCGCAGTCTCGCCAATGCATGGCTGAAAGCAGATTGGCTCAAACTTATTTCATCAGCGGCAGCAGAGACAGAGCGGTGGCGGTACAGTGCATCAAATAATAGTAGTAAGTTGAGATCTATCTGGTGTAATTTCATCTGAATATTATACATTTAGTTATGAAATATATGCACTGTTAACATATGGTATTCAGCGTTAAGCTAGCGCTTCTATTTAGGAGAATTACGATGACAAAACTTAATATTCGCCAGGCAACAAAAGATGATGCTGCAACCATATTATTCTATATCAACGAGTTGGCGATTTATGAGAAAGCCGAGCACGAAGTCCTGGCTAACCAACAAAGTATTGAGCAAACTTTGTTTGCTGACAATGACCGGGTAAACGCACTCATTTGTGAATTAGCAGGAGAGCCCATCGGTATTGCGATTTATTTTTATAACTACTCTACCTGGCTGGCAAAATCCGGACTGTATCTGGAAGATTTGTATGTCTCTGCTGGCCACCGTGGAATTGGAGCAGGCAAAAAACTGTTACAACATTTAGCAAAAATCGCCGTGCAGCAAGATTGTGGTCGCTTTGAGTGGAGCTGTCTGGATTGGAATAAGCCATCACGGGATTTTTATGAATCAATTGGCGCCGTGGCGCAAAATGAGTGGATTGGTTATCGGATGAGCGGTGAGACGCTAACTAATTTTGCTCAAAAAAGTTAATTGACTAAACAGGCAGTTCCCTGGCAAACACTTTGACTGTTAATACTGCATGCACAGGCTAAAATAAGTTTGCTTATTAAGCACGCCAACCCAATCCAAAGTGACCACTGTAAGCTCTGCAGTGGTCTCATGCTTTGGTTGCCGATAGAGCGGCATCTTTACTTTACTTGCTGACGTCTCCCTACCCAAAAAGCCAGCTAAGTCCTTTATATTGTCAGCTCAAATCACTACTATATTAGAGAGCAGCGGCGGTTTTTTCATATTCTGACCACGACTCACGACTCACGAC
>ASZI01000268.1 GCA_000416315.1 Osedax symbiont Rs2
TCCGCTAGCGAGAAGTTTCTAATACATCCCACGGCTCCCTCTGCATGAGTTGCTTCTATCTGACTTTCTGCTACCGCTGGATGCCAGTGCGGTAGACCATTAAAATCTTTTATTTTATTCCACACATCAGATAATGGGATATTGATAATCGTTGATGAACAAACCTTAATCATTTTATTCTCCATTTTTTTTTTTAATACAGGCTTGTACACAAACCCATATATAGCAGAAAACAAGAATCGTTTTTAATGGAGCCACCCGGCGGAAGTCATTAACCAAAACCCCTCCCTATCCTAAAGTCCCCTATAAGGATGGGATGAACTTTTGAAAACTCAAGTTATTCAAAATACTTCCCGAAACAACCAACCTGTTAAGGGGCTTTATCATCTACAGAGCAGCATTCGACGATTTATTTACATAATTAGTCGCCCCACCCATAACAAGCCGAGTAAATTCAGCCGTTCGCTCTACTATTGCTTTTTCGGTTGGCAAACGCTCCATACTAGAAGCGCCATAGAAGCCATGGCAATCCGGACAGTTTGATATTAAGTACTGCGCATCTTCAGGTTCGGCTAGCGGCCCCCCGTGACAGACAAATATCATATCTGACTTTATGCTTCTGACCGCTTCTGTGCACTCGTTAAACATTTCAACACATTGGTCTAAACTGTAAGTATCTTCGGCACCTATAGAGCCACCAGAGGTTAAGCCAAAATGAGTAACGATGATATCGGTGCCCGCCTCAGCCATTTGCAGAGCTTCACTTTTATTGAATACATAGGGAGTTGTCAGCATATCTTTATGATTCGCACGGGCAATAAGGTCTACTTCCATATCATAGCGCATACCTGTGCTTTCCATTCCCTTGCGAAATGTCCCGTCTATGATGCCAATTGTCGGAAAATTTTGTATCCCAGAAAAACCTATCGCCTTCAAGTCATCTAAAAATTTATCGACAATTAAAAAGGGATCGGTGCCATTTACACCCGCTAAAACAGGTATATTTTTCACAACAGGCAATACTTCTTTGGCCATATCATAGACGATTTCATTTGCATTGCCATACGACATGTAGCCGGAGAGAGAGCCTCTGCCAGCCATACGGTAGCGACCAGAGTTGTATATGACGATTAAATCACTTCCACCTTCTTCTTCACATTTTGCACTTAACCCGGTGCCTGCACCACTGCCAATTATTATGCGATTATTATCAATTTTATGTCTTAAACGCTTTAATATCTCTGATTTCTTTTGCGCTGCCATTGTATTCTCCTAAAATTTAGATCGCTTTTGCTGTAATTTCTTTGAACTGTTGCAAAGTAAATTCAGCGAATTCTTGTGAATTAATATGATGATTTACACGTATAACCTGTCGGTTATCAGTTGCGATGACGTTTGTTTCTATAGCATTGAATAACCTGTCGTTTGCCGCACTGTGATAAAAAGGCCCGCCTTGTATATCTAACGAAGACATCCCGAGCTCAGGCAATAGAAAGCGCACAGGCCCATTACATTTATTTAGTTTTTTTGCTATCCACAAGCCAATTTTTTCCGCTTCCTCTTCTGTGGTTCGCATCAGAGTGACTTGTTCGTTATGTAAGTAAAAACTCCTGCCTTCGAATTGGTTTGGTACCGTATTTCTTGCCCAAAAATTGGCGATATCCAATGCGCCACAAGAACCTATATACGGTGTATTTGTATTAGCTATGGCATCCAGGCGAGTTTCTCCGGCACTGAGTACGCCGCCAACAATAAGGTCACAAATTTCAGTGGTGGTAATATCAATGACTGCGGCAATATCCCCTTGTGATACAAGTTTTTCCATTGAGCGACCTCCTGTTCCGGTCGCGTGAAAAACCAAACAATCCCAGTCGGACTCCAGTGCTTCGACCAGTGCAAGTACACATGGAGTGGTCACGCCAAACATTGTCAACGCGATGGCGTCAAGATTTTCATCGATAGCAGGTACTTCCCAGTGCATCATCCCGGCCAGAGCATGTGCCGCATTACCTAACACTTTTGCGGATACACGATTAATGCCTGCGACATCAGTAACCGAGTGAAACATATTAATATCACAGGGCCCTACATAGGCAGAGACATCCCCTGATGCTAGTGTCGATACTATTATCTTGGGGATACCTATAGGTAATTGCTGCATGGCAGATGCAATCATTGCAGTTCCGCCCGAGCCCCCAAGACCAATGATTCCTCCCAGGTCATCACAGGACTTTATAAAGGCCGTCAGTGCTCTGCTCATCTCCTTTATTGCCTTACCTCTATCATCAACAAAGACGGACGCAGGTCCGTCTGGATGGTGAATAGCCACTTCTATCGACTTAATATCAGCGCTCGACTCTTTGGGTTTAGTGCTGATATCAACCATAACGGTTTCTATAAACTTGTTTGATCTTGCGATAAGATCTCTCACATAAATGAGGTCACTTTCTTTCGTATCAAAAGTGCCTACTATGTATGCCTTTTTGTTCATGTTTATATTCCTTGGGCTAGCATATGGGCTAGTGAATTCGGTAGCTTTTCATTACCCGTTTAGCGCACTATCACGCAAAGTTGATGCCTAGATATTTTTGCTGCATTTGTGTATTACTTTCAAGCTCTCCAGCTGTGACCTGGTCAACGATCCGGCCGTTTAGCATTATTAATATGTCGGAAGCGACCTCTAACGCCACTGAAATATTTTGCTCAACCAGTAATAACCCTATCTGATGTTCCGCAAGAGAATGTAACAACTCAACCACATCATCGACGATAGTAGGAGCAAGCCCTTCCGTGGGTTCATCCATTATCATTATTTTCGGATCGAGCATAAGCGCACGACTGATCGCCAGCATTTGCTGTTCACCGCCGGACAGTCGATCACCCATATTATTTCTGCGTTCTGATAAGCGTGGAAAAATGGAAAATATTTTTTCAATTGACCATTGCGAATCCTTTTTTTCCACCAGTTTCAGATGTTCAATTACACTTAACGAGCGAAAGATCCTTCGCCCTTGCGGGACGTAGCCGATACCTGTCTTAGCACGGCTCTCAGGTGAGTATGAACTGATATCCGTTTGATCGAGAAACACAGAACCAGATGCTGCTTTTGTTAACCCCATTAGAGCAGAGCACAAAGTAGTCTTTCCCATACCATTGCGACCAAGTATCGCCTTTGGTTTATTGAAAATGTTGATATCTATATCCTGTAAGGTATGACTTGACCCATGATATACATTCAACTTATCAATCTTTAATAACTGATCTGGCATCATTGTCTTTTACCCACATAAATTTCACGGACAATATCACTGTGCACAACTTCTTCTGGCTCACCTTCCAACAAGTGTTTACCGTTATGCATGACACTGACGATGTTGGATGTCTCAAGGGCAATATCCATATCGTGCTCTATTAAGATAACGCTCAATTCTTTAGGTAGTGACAACAGTAGTTCAGTCAAGACTGGGCGCTCTGCTGGTGACAAACCCGCGGCGGGCTCATCAAAAAGAACAATTTTAGGATCACCAGAGAGTGCTATCCCTATTTCTAATTGACGCTTTTGACCGTGTGATAATGCCCCGACCAATGCATCCATTTTTGAAGAAAGTCCTGCAACTTTTGCCAGTGCTTCTGCTCTTTCGTGGTATTTACTATTTTTCTTTAACGGATAAATCAGATGCCATTGATTATTAATGCCAACAACAGCTAATAGTAAAGTATCACGCACACTTAAGCTGTCGAACAACAACGCATGCTGATAAGTACGTCGTAAACCTGCTTGAATTCGCTTATGTGTAGGTTGGGTAGAACTTTCAACACCTTCAATCTCAATGCTGCCTTCAGAGAGGGGGAAGTCTCCTGTAATCAGGTTAAACAGAGTCGTTTTCCCCGCTCCGTTTGACCCCAGAATTGCCCTTCTTTCCCCTGTCTTTATCGACATATTTAGATTGTCAACGGCGACAAAGCTGCCAAAGCGTCGGGGGACGCCTTTTAAATTGAGCGCCACCCGTTGATTGCTTGCAGGCCCATCAGTTAAGGGCAAGATGGGTTCTCCCGACTAACCGCGCCAATGGCTCTAAACGTGGTAGGATCCTGGCCCATTGTCTGGTTAACGTTACTTACCAGCTTGAGAACACGATTGCCAAGTGACCCGTCCTCACGTTCGAAAACTTCGGTGACAAAGTTATCAATAATACCGTTGCGGTTTTCATC
>ASZI01000269.1 GCA_000416315.1 Osedax symbiont Rs2
ACGAGGATTTTCAATCCTCTGCTCTACCGACTGAGCTATCCGGGCAAACTGCTTAAATGCGGCGCATATTAAACAATGAAGCCGATTTTCAGTCAAGCAGATTCTATTAATTATTTTCTTTTTCTGCATTTTGATCCTTAACTAACAGATTAAGCTATAGTTATTTAATGCAAAGTCACGGCGAGTTAGTTAATATCTTATGCTCGCTTTTAAATTGCCTTAGCAAGTTTCAAACAATTGATTTTTATCGGAGTTAACAGGGGAATCTGTATTGTTTCGGTTTACTAAAAAAAACAAAAGAGACAGCGGTAGAGTCTGCCTGCATGTAACCGCTGAAGGTACTGCTATTGCAGTCAGTAAGCTCAATGGTGCCAGTTTAGACTTGCAACACTGCGAGTTTTTTAACGCTTCACAACTCGCCGATAATCCGGACTCCATAAAAGACTTTATCGCCGATAATAAGTTGAGCGGCGCTAATTGCTCGCTGATTTTATCTGCCCATGAATACCAGATGCTGTTGACGGAAGCGCCGCAAGTTGCGCCACAAGAACTTTGTGATGCACTCTGGTGGCGAGTAAAAGACCTGGTCTCTTTTGACTTGGAAAATGCCCAGATTGACTATTTAGAACTGCCGAAAGACAGCGATAAAAATCAGGGGCAAAAACTGTACGCAGTGGTTGCCGACAAGTCTAAAATTGCAGCCAAGATTTCCTGGGCTGAATCTTTAGATCTAGTGCCTGTCACAGTAGAAATTCCCGAAACTGCTATCTTACATTTAGTCTCTGATTTGTGTCGCGACATTGTCGGCACTTCAGTGTTATTTTTGGACTCGCAACAGAGCTTACTGATGCTGATGTCTGAAACTAAGATGTACCTGTCACGCACTCTCAAATACAACTATTTAAACAGAATGGAAGCGCTGGTGTTAGATTTACAGCGCTCGATGGATTATTACGAGAGCCAGATGGGCAAGCCCCCCTGTCGAAAAGTCATAGTATTACCCCAGCAGAGCAATGATACAGCCATTATGCAAAACTTAGCCCAGAACATAGGGGTAGCCATAGAAACTGTCGATATCAATGACTTGATCAATGCAGACGGGCTATTAACTATTGAGCTGCAACAGCACTGCCTGGTTGCTATATCCGGCGCGTTACGTCTGGATCAAAAGGTAAAATAATGAAACAAAGGATTAATCTATTACCGCTAAAACCCAAGCAAGTCCGCAATTGGCTGTCATTTAAAAACTTGCTGACCCTTTTGTCGGTGCTCTTTATCGGCAGTTCACTCGCGGGATTTGGCATGTGGCTGGACACTGGCAATTTGCAATCACAGACAACTGCTTTTGAAGTAAAAAATCTCAGCCTGCAAAATAATTTGATGCAGCTAAAAAGCCAGCAAGCGGCGCGCCGGGTTCCCAGAGAATTAGAACAGCAATTGAGCCAAATGCGTCAACAAGTACTGGCCATGCAGCAAATGTCTGAACAAATAGATGATATGGATCCAACAAAACGCAGTGGCTTTTCGCAAACGCTGGCGAAACTGCACGACAGCATACCGGCCAAGGCGCAACTAGAGGCCTTCAAAATCGGTCCGCAGAACCATTTAGTCTATTTGCGCGGCACTGCCCGCAGAGCACATGACTTACCTTTAATCGTTAAGAACTTACGCGCGGGACAGCTGCTGGATAATCAAAACATTGAAAAACTGCGCACCCAGCGCAGCGGCGACGCTCATAGTTTTGAGCTTTCAATCACTAGTGGGGGACAGAGCCTGTGAACAGTGCAGAAATTATCGCCCACTACCAGGCGCTGAGCAGCCGCGAAAAAGTACTTATCTTCACCTCCGGTAGCGCTCTGATCTTAGCTTTAATGTTTTTACTGCTGCTGGAGCCGCAATATTTAGACAGAGTACAGGCACTGGATGATTTTTCTCGCAGTAAGGCTGTGGTTGAGGATAACCAGCGCCAGAGCGAGCAGCTAAAACAGGTCTTAGCTATGGACCCTACGGCTTCCATGCAAGAGCAGCTGAGGCAGCTACAAAGCCAGCAGAGCGCGTTAAGCGCGGCTATCGACAGCCGTAAAGTTGCAGTGCTGACGCCGGTTGAGTTGACCGAGTTCTTAAGCATTATTTTGCAATCAGTGCACTCACTCAATATTGAAGATTTTCAATTGGTTTCTGAAGCATATAGTGCCGATGAGGATGACGAACAGAGCAGTTTCTTGATCAAACAAAAAATAGCTCTACAGTTACAAGGCAGCAAACAAAATATCGAAAAGTATCTGCAGTTTCTGGAGCAGGGGCCAGTGAGCATCTACTGGGACAACCTCAGATATCAGCGACTGAGCGGGGATGATGCCAGCGTCAACTTGCAACTGCACTTATTTTCCGCCAGAGAGTAGCTTGCAAATGCCCCAGCGAACCCGCTAATAACACTGATAAACCCATCAAAGAATTTAAGAGGAAGTTTCATGGCAGCACCGAAAGTTAAAGTCAGAATCGGTGATCTATTAGTGCAGAACGCTGTTATTACCGAACAGCAGTTGATGTCGGCGCTTGCCCGTCAAAAAGAAACTCATCAAAAGCTGGGCAAAACATTAGTGCTACTGGGCTATTTACCAGAAGTGCAATTTCTTGATTTTCTCGCCCAGCAGTTAAAAATCCCGATGGTGGATATCAGCAGATATAACTTTAATCACAATGACGTGCTTAAGCTTTCTGAAACACACGCGCGCCGGTTTCGCTGCCTGATACTCAAAGAAGAGGCGGATTTTTTTCTGATTGGCATGACCGATCCGCTGGACATTGCCGCCTACGACGAAGTGCAACGGCTGCTACCCAAACCTATTGAACTGGCGGTGGTAGCTGACAGCCAATTACCGGGGGTGCTGGAACAGATCTACCGCCGCACCAGCGACATCGATGATTGGGCAGATCAACTCAGCGATGAGATTGTTGAAGACACTTTTAATACAACCCGTTTATCTGAGACAGATGATGTTGATATACCAGTGGTGCGGCTGCTAAAAAGCATCTTTGAAGACGCCGTCACTGTTGGGGCTTCAGATATCCACATCGAACCGGATGAAAACGTACTGCGGATTCGCCAGCGAGTTGATGGCCTGCTGCAAGAACATGTCATGAAAGATGCGCGTATTGCTCCGGCATTGATCTTGCGTCTTAAATTAATGGCCGAGTTAAATATTTCCGAGAAACGCCTGCCTCAGGACGGCCGCTTTAACATTACCGTCAAGGGCCACAGTATCGACGTGCGTATGTCGACTATGCCGATCCAAAACGGCGAGTCAGTAGTGATGCGTCTACTCGATCAAACTGACGGCATGATAGAGCTGGATAAGGTCGGCCTCCCCGATAAAATGAAAAAAAGGCTGCGCAAACTGATCAGAGATCCACACGGTTTGTTGCTAGTCACAGGCCCCACCGGCAGTGGTAAAACCACCACTTTATACGGTGCCTTAAACGAGCTAAACGTAGCCGAGAAGAAAATACTAACCGTAGAAGACCCGGTTGAATACCGGCTGCCACGCATTAATCAAATTCAAGTACACCCTAAGATAGGTTTAGATTTCGCCACTGTGCTGCGCTCTTGCCTGCGCCAGGATCCGGACATCCTGCTGGTCGGTGAAATACGTGATCTGGAAACGGCTGAAATCGCCCTGCGCGCCTCCATGACAGGACACTTTGTGCTTTCCAGTTTACACACCAACGATGCTATCTCCAGTGCCATGCGTCTTATCGATATAGGCATTGAAGGCTATTTAGTGGCCGCGGCGTTGCGCGGGGTACTGGCACAGCGCCTAGTGCGCAAAGTCTGCGAGCACTGCAAAACAGATTATCTGCCCAGTGCCCAAGAACAGACATGGCTACAGGCTAAATGCCAGGACCAGAGCATAGTTAATGGCGCCTTTAAACACGGCAGCGGTTGTACCAGCTGTAACAACACCGGCTATACCGGACGCGTCGGTATCTTTGAATTGCTGGAAATTAATGAAACTATGGCCGATGCACTGCGCGCCAACGACAGTGGTGCTTTCGCCCACGCAACTATTGCCAGTGACAGCTACCTGCCGCTGGTATTCAGCGCCCTGGAAAAAGCCGCGGCGGGCATCACCAGCTTAGAGGAAGTATTCAGAGTCACTGAACAGCTGGAAGAGCTGGGGGAATCTGCCTAATGCCACTGTATTCCTATGTCGGCAGACACGTCGATGGCTCTAAGGCGACCGGCAGCATTGAAGCCGCTACTTCTACCGCTGTCGCCAGTCAGTTACAGCAGCAGTCCATCATCGTACTGAGCATTCAAATTGCCGAGCAAAAGCTCGACACCCAGCGACAAGTTAAGCTGTCTATTCTAGAGCGGGTCAGTTTAGACGAAGTAATTATGCTCTCTCGTCAGCTCGCCAGCCTGACTCGTGCCGGGGTTCCAATCATAGCCGCCTTAAGAGGACTGTCGGAAACCGTTAATAACCCCTTGGTGACCAGCAGCTTGAGTGGTGTTGCCGACAATCTTGAAAAGGGCCAGGAGCTATCTGTGGCGCTCAGCCAGTACCCTAAATTGTTTTCTAACCTCTATGTGAGCATGGTGAGAATCGGCGAGAACACCGGCCGCATCGACCAGGCCTTTAGCCAGATGTCTAGTTATCTGAGTCTGGAGCGACAAACAATCCGCAATTTGAAACAGGCTACGCGCTACCCGATGTTTGTGATGGCGGCGATTGTGGTATTAATCACTGTGGTCAATCTGTTTGTGATACCCAATTTTAAAGATGTCTTTGACAGTATTGGCGGTCAACTTCCCTGGCAAACTATTCTGTTAATTAACATCTCTGATTTTGCCCTGGCTTTTTGGCCCTATGTTTTAGCCCTAATGCTGCTGGCGTTGTTATCTTTTAACCGCTGGAAAAACAGTCCGACAGGTAAGTATCACTGGGATAAGTTTAAATTTAGCATTCCGCTGGTCGGCAGCATTTCCTACCGTGCGGTACTGGCGCGCTTTGCCCGTACATTTAGTGTCGTTTTGGGCGCGGGTATGCCGATTGAGCAGGGCTTAGGGGTAGTGGCCAGAGCTGTCGACAATGATTTTGTCGGTGCCAAGATTGATCAGATGAGAGTGGCAATCGAGCGCGGCGAAGGCTTTAGCAGCGCCGCCAGGCGCACTTCGATGTTCAGCCCGCTGGTGATGCAGATGCTGGCGGTCGGCGAAGAAACCGGTCGCGTTGACGAAATGCTTGCAGAAGTTGCTGATTTTTATGAAGAAGAAGTAGAATACAAGCTACAGGGACTGTCCAGTGCTATAGAACCGATCTTAATTATAATTGTCGCCTCTATGGTGTTAGTACTGGCACTGGGAGTATTTTTACCACTGTGGGATTTAAGTGCTGCTGTAAATCGCTAATTGAGAAATACTGCGGGAAAAATCACTAAGTGAGTGTTTAACTGATAGAATTCTCGACTATGCTATAACTCTAGACACTGCAATTAATCATTATCGGGAATTATTTAAGAAAAAGTAGTTCCAATATTTCAACAATAGGCCATAGTGACCTAGAATTAACTATATTTTGTAACAATATCAATGGCTAGCTAAATACCATTGGCGTCTGGGGCAGTCAGAGCAATCCGCGACTTCGGATTCCAATACTGCTAAACGAGCCCGCAAAAGAACAAAAACTGAGAGAGATGAAGTTATGAAGCAGCAACAATCAGGTTTTACAATAATAGAGCTAATCGTGGTGATTGCTCTCTTAGGTATTTTGGCGGCGGTGGCACTGCCTAGATTTATCGATATATCCTCTGACGCACACAAAGCCACAGTACAGGGAACTGCCGGTGGTTTTGCCTCAGGTATTGCACTGGCGAAAGCCCAGGCGATTGCGCAAAACATCAACAAGGGCAAGCCAATGTCTTTTGATGGCACCCCGCTGTATCTCAATGGATCTAAACTTCCGGTTGCCAGCTCTAGTGCTAAACCGTCTGCGGCAGGCTGTGTCGAAGTATGGAATGCTGTACTGCAGGCTAACGCCCCCACAGTATCCACATCCGATGGCGCCGCCTATAAAGTCAGCTACCAAAAACCAATCTGTGAATACCTCTATAACAAAGACGGTGGTGGCAACGTGAAAATAGAGTACTCGCAGCAAACCGGTTTTGTTATCCCGACCCTTTAATCAGGGAGTGAGCGCTATAGATGAGCAGAGCACAAAGCGGCTTTACCTTAATTGAATTGATTTCAGTCATGGTGTTGATTGGTATCTTAGCAACGGTCGCTTTCTCTCGCTTTGCAGACACTGGTCTGTATCAGCAGGCCCTGTTTATCGACAAACTGCAAGCTTATCTGCGACTCACCCAACAGATCGCTATGGCGCAGACAGAGCCAGCTGACACTTCAGGCAAGCTCACTGAGGTAACCGCGAGCTTCAACCTGCGACAACTGACACAGTCGCAGTGGCAAGTGACTATTACCAACAGCAGCGGCGAGCGACAATATCAGCTGCAAAGCGATACACAGCTATTGATCAATGAGCAGATACTGGCGTCAGGCACAAACTTTAGCTTGGGCTTTGATGCCCAAGGTGACTTAATCACCAGTAATTTTCCCAAACCTTTTACCCTGACACAGAGCATTGCCATGGCCGCGGGAAGCCAAGTGTTTTGTATCACTCCGACAGGATTTAGCTATGAAGGCGCGTGTATCTGAATCCGGCTTTACCTTAATAGAATCCATTTTTACTATTGTCATCATAGCCATAGCCATGACCGCTCTGGTGGCTGTTTGGTCCAATGCAGTAATGCACAGCGCCGATCCCTTTTGGCAAGCTAAAACAGCCTCTTTGGGGCGTATATACCAACAGCAAATTGCAGCACAAAGGTTCGATGAGCTAGCTTGTGCCTCTCGGTCAATAAAATGCAGCGCTAGCTTGGGACCGGAGGGAGAATCGCGCAGCGAATTTGATGATGTAGATGATTATCACAACCTGTTGGAGCAGGCTAGCGATGCGCGCGGACAGCCGATAGCAGATTATGATAATTACCAGATTAGCGTGCAGATCAGCTACGCCGGCGACGATTTCACTCAAGCTTTACAGCGCTTGAAAAGAATCAGTATAGAAATCACTACGCCTCAAGGTGAGACCCAGCAATTTGTCAGCTACCGGGGGAATTATTAATGCACCGCTCGCTGAAGAATCGCCCAACACACAGACAACAGGGATTCACCTTAATAGAGCAAGTTCTGTTGATGATCATTACCGGGATTATCGCCGTCGGCAGCAGCCAGTTTATTGTCAGCTACCGGGGGAATTATTAATGCGCTACTCGCCGAATAATCGCCCAAGGCGCAGACAACAGGGCTTTACCTTAGTGGAGCTAGTTCTAGTGATGATCATTACCGGGATTATCGCCGTCGGTAGCACCGGGTTTATTGTCAACTCAGTGCGTGGCTTGAACGACCTTACCCGTCGCGATGTGATGGCCAACAGCTTGCGCACCAGCATCGAGAAAATTCAGCGTCAACTGAGTCGCAGTGCAGCCGCTTCGGTTCGTATCCAGCGCAACGCCACTGCCCAGTGTCTTGAACTATTACCGATTCGGGCCCAGGCCTTCTACACTCAGGCACCCATTTCCAGCAGCAGCAGAGACATTCAAGTGCTAGGTTTAAGCGCGGATGTCACAGCGATGCACGCCCTGATAGGTACAAGCGATGCCAGTTTGTATGCTACATCTACAACCGGCAGCGGCGCTCTATCGGGCGTCATTATCGAACAGAACAATAGCTCGCAGCCACATCTGCAACAACTGCGACTGACGAGCAGCCATCAATTTAGCCAGGGCTCAGTCGAGCAAATAATCAATTTCGTCAGCAGTCCTGTTAGTTACTGCTTAGAGGCGGGGAATTTATACAAGTACAGCGG
>ASZI01000270.1 GCA_000416315.1 Osedax symbiont Rs2
CTAAAAGCAAAACAGCTACCCACTGATCAGCTACCAGTGGGTATTTTGTTAATCTTCAAAAGCCCCATTTATCTGCAAAGCTGTGCCAGCGCAACAGTGTTGGCATAAACCAGGGGTTACCTGAATAGAGCGCCTTACTGGGAAACGCAAACTGATCAAAGCTGGTTTCACCACCTTGACCCAGCATCTTCAGGGCTATGTTATGGCCTAAATAATTGGCCCGTGCTACCCCTGAGCCACAGTAGCCCATCGCGTAGTACATGCCGTTTTTCTTACCCAGATGCGGGATATGATCAAAGCTGTAAGCCACTAATCCTGACCATGCATGAGTGATCGCGCTGCGTTGTAACTGCGGAAAAAGTGCACACATGTTCTGTCGCAAATACTGGTAGTATTCATGCGGTTTGTCTTGATAAGACATGGCCCTGCCGCCAAACAAAAAGCGTGTGCGATCCGCTGAGGGGCGATAGTAAAATCCCAGCCGATCAGTGCCGCCATGAGTACGCAGTTTTGGAGAGATACTGTGCATCATCTCTGCAGATAGAGGTTCAGTGGCAATCATTGAGGAGCGAATTGGCAAAATACGCTTTTTTAATTGGCTTGTCACATCGCCTGTGTAACCGTTAGTGGCGATGAGTACGGCGTCGGCCTTGATCTCCCGCTGGGCTATCTGCACTTTAAAGGCCGCTAAATTTTCAGTTATTTTGCCAACCTCTGCCTGCTCAACCAACGTCACTCCGGCCTTTTGACAGAGCTGTATCAGAGCTTTTGTTAGCTTTGCCGGGTGCAGTGAGGCATCCTTAGTGTAAACGACACCACCGTGATATTTAGCCGAGCCCACTTCTGTATGCTGATCGGCTTTTTCGATGATATCCACCGGGTAGTCTAGTTTATCTGCCAGAGACTGAGCTTGTAGCACCATGTTTTTAAAGTGTGCTGGTCGCAGCGCGCCGCGAAAGCGGCCACAGCGATTTAAGTCGCAGTCTATCTGTTCTGTTTCGATAAAGTTTAATAGCCAGTCGTAACCTTTTAGGCTTTCCTTTAATAAATCATCGGCAGTTTGCTGACCAAAATTATCGACTAATCCTTGGATCCCCAGTTTGTGAAAGCTCGGTCCCAGTAAACCGCCATTGCGCGAGCTGGCTCCGCTGGCGATTCGCTTAGCTTCAATAACAGCCACGGTTTTACCGGCGCGTGCCAGTGTTAGTGCCGCTGATAAGCCGGTAAAACCTGAGCCGACAATCAGCACATCGACACTGTCACTAAGCTGCGCCAATGCAGTGGTCTGCACTGTTAAACCCACATCATCATGCCAGTAAGGCGTGTTAGAAAAATTAGTCTGTGTTTTCATTTTCAGTACTCTGGCAGTCATCTGTGAGGTGGTTTTAAACGATTAAATTGATTATAGAGAAATATCAGTGATAAAATATTGAATGTTTTTCATGAAATTATAACCTTTGGTTATAGTGTAGAGCCTTGATTGGCTAAGTTTAAGGGGTGAGATGAATATTAAGCAGTTGCGGCTTTTTCATGAAGTGATGGTGACCGGGAAAATATCCCAGGCGGCCGAGCGCTTGTGTTTTAGTCAGCCAGCAGCCAGTAAAATGCTCAACGCCCTGGAGCAGCTAATCGGCTATCGATTGTTTTTTCGCGCTAACGGGCGTCTCAATCCAACCCCAGAGGCAATTTATTTACACCGTGAAACTATCGCGGTATTGCAGGGGGTCACTCGTCTGCAGGATAGCTTTGCCAAGGCCGGGCAGGGGCAGTTGGGGAAGTTAAAAATAGCCAGTATTTTCTCACCTGCGCACAGTCTGCTGCCGCGCCTTGCTAGTGCATATCTGAATCAACACACTGAGCTGGAATTGAGCTTGCAAGTGATGAACTCTGCTCAGATTTGCGAGGGAGTCGCCTCCGGGCAGTTTGAGCTAGGTCTGATAGACAAGAGCTACGCGCAGGGGGCTTACGACGTACTTGAATTTCGATTGCCCTGTTATTGTGCAATCCACCGCGAGCATAAACAGGCATCACAGCAACTGCTATCAGCAGAGTTAATTGACAGCCAGGAATGGATTACCTTCTCTCCTGCTACCGATATTTATCAGGCGCTTAAGCTCAGTTATGCCAAAATCGGTAAATCTTTTAACCCGAGAATCGAAGTCAATGGCAGCTTGAATGCGTTGGCCTTTGTCGAGCAACGCTGTGGGGTTACTTTAATCGACGCTATTAATTTACAGCATATCAAGGCGCTGGAGCCGCGAGAAAACATAGTTTACCGACGCTTTAGCCCTGATATTTACGAGCCAATTAAACTAATTAGTGTCAATAACAGACCACTGTCGCAAGCGGCTATAGCATTGAAGCAGGAAATTGTTAATGCCTTAACTCAACTGTGTGCCGATAGTTAGGTTACATTGAATTTCCCGCTCAGATTAAATGCTAGGTCTTTACGTTGATCAGGCCACCTTGTGGGGCCGAGGCCTGTAATATCTGCTGGATACTCTCAAGGGTACTGGCTTTGTCTTCATCGGATAGATCGTTGGAGTAGTAATTGTTGAGCATTTCATTCAATTCACTGAGCAACTCATCGCTAAGATTAAGGCTTGGTTTTGTACCTTGGCCCGGGGGTGGAGGTGGTGGCCGGTTTCCTTGATTTGCTCCTTGCCCCCCCGCCAGTTCGCCGATGCTGCGCGCATCAAAACCTGACTGAGCCACGGTTTCAGCAAGTGCTCGGCTCGGTTGTATACCGGCTTCAGAAAAAGCCTCGACAATTGAAAGGGCATCAGTCTCTGTCATTGAATCAGGGTCAAACTGGGCCAGTGTGTCGGTAATCAGTTGCTGTTGTTCAGAAGTCAGTTGCCTGTTTTGAGCGTTTTGCTGGGGCATTGAATGCTGGATTGGTGGAAGGTTGGAAATATTACTCATCGTCAAAAGTCTCCTGGGTTATTGAAAATGTGGCTTGTTTATATCAATGTACCCAAAAACTTGGCTGTAAATGTGTAGAAAATGTGAAGTTTTAGTCAACAGTTAAGCTTAACTTCCCAAGTCAGAAATTGCTGAAAAGGGAAGTTACTAGAGGCTGAAAGAACATGAAAAGACATTGGATTACAAAGGGGTGAGCTATTTAGCTCCTCTATACCCCTCCTAGTTCTGCGTAGATAGCACTGAATTGGGACAACTGGTACTTGTCTTTTTCATTTGTCAGTTTGGATCGTTTTGCCAGTGTCTGCCAATCTTGCTCGTTGGCCAGAGTTTTTATCAGCGGAAATATTTCTCTCTCTTCATAATCCAGATGTGCCTTCTGAGCCTTCAAAAAGTCATCAAGAGCACGTAGCACTTGCTCCATAGGTAACATCCCATCGAGTAACGTCATTGCAATAGGGGCAAGTACCTGTTGGGATTTTTGATCGAGCTCGCGGTGCTGTTTATGGCAGATGAACTGGTGCTTCTTCAATGGCTCGGACCGCTCCATAAAGTACTCCATCATCTGCTCTTCCAGTGGATGGGGATAGAGATCTGCATAGTGACCTATGTATTCTACAGCCTCGGCCATCAATTTCAGTTCGGGGATCTCTCCCTGTCGAATCTGCTGCAAGTTCTGATCTAACAGCAGCAGCAATTTAGATATATTCACATGATCGAGATGTAATTGGGCTAACAAGTTCATAGTTATATCTCCTTTTTTCCAGCTTAGCTTAAAGGTGAATCTGTAGCTGTGATCTAAATCAACATAGTTCTGTATATTATTTGAGCTGACTTTTCCGCTTGTAGCAGATTTTGTCCAGGCAAAATTATCTTTTGCAGGGGTAGTTAATTGTCATTGTTAACTGTGACAATATATTTAATCTGTCTTTGGCATTGACGGAATTTTAAGCGATTGGGATAAGTGTCGCTGTGTTTGTAGTGGCAGTAATTGTGCGAATTGTAGCTTATTGTTCTGTGCAATTAATGGAGGCGGGGCGATGGTGCTTAGGTTATTGTGGGTAAACTAAGGGGGATTTTTGTTGGGCAGATCGTAGAATTATTCTTTATTTAAAAGAGCAAAAAAAATAGAACTGATTTTTATTTTATGGTTTTAAAATCAAAAGATTGTAGTGCAGTTTCGCCT
>ASZI01000271.1 GCA_000416315.1 Osedax symbiont Rs2
CCGCCACAACTAGCGCCTGTGTACGACCCTTTAATATGAACTGTGCAAGGGCGTGCATAAACGTAGTCCTAATTACTGGTGATTGTCAGTATAAGGCAGAAGCGCGATAAAACGTGCACGCTTGATAGCTGTAGCCAGCTGACGCTGGTAGCGAGCTTTAGTGCCTGTGATACGACTTGGTACAATCTTACCAGTCTCTGTTACGTATCCTTTCAACGTATCCAGATCTTTGTAATCAATCTCAGTTACACCTTCAGCGGTGAAACGGCAAAACTTACGACGACGAAAAAAACGAGCCATCTTATATCTCCTAGTGAACTTGGTTCAATTACTCAGCTGGTGTAGCTTCAGCTTCAGTAGCGGCAGGGGCTGCAACTTCTTCAGTCTTAGCTTCTGGCTTAGGGCGAGTATCTTCGCGGCGTGGACGACGTTCTTCACGTGCTTCAGCGGCTTTGATTGGAGATACATCTGTAATCGCAGCTTTACGACGTATTACCATGTTGCGTAAAACCGCATCATTGTAACGGAACATATTACCTAGCTCATCCAGAGTTTCCTGGCCGCATTCGATGTTCATTAAGATATAATGTGCTTTGTGTGCATTGTTGATTGGGTAAGCCAATTGACGACGGCCCCAGTCTTCCATGCGGTGAACAGTACCTTCAGCAGTTGTAATAACGTTAGTGTAACGCTCAACCATACCTGATACTTGCTCGCTTTGGTTCGGATGAACCATAAAAACGATTTCGTAATGACGCATTGTAGCTCCCTACGGGTTATAAAGCCTTTAAATAACAAGATTTAAAAGCAAGGAGGTTAAAAGTATTCTCTTAAAAAGAGCGCGACATTATAATCCCTACCAACTTCAGATACAAGGAAAAATCGATCATATAAACAGCAGCCATGCAGAGCGACCTATGCAGCCACCGCAGAATTCATTTTCAGCAGCCTCAGGCCGTTCGCCACCACTAACAAACTGGCTCCGACATCGGCAAACACCGCCATCCACATATCCCCCATTCCTATTAAGGTAATAACCAAAAACACTAACTTTATCGCTATCGCAAAGCTGATATTTTGCACTAAAATGTTATGTCCCCGCCTAGACAAGACAATGAACTCGGGGATTTTCCTTAAATCATCATCCATCAGTGCAACATCTGCTGTCTCTATCGCTGTATCAGAGCCCAGCACTCCCATGGCAAATCCTACATCTGCCCGTGCCAGTGCCGGTGCATCGTTAATACCGTCACCGACCATGGCAACCACAGCGCCCTTTTGCAACTTCTCTATCTGTTGCAACTTGTCCTCTGGTAGTTGCTGTGCCGCTACTTGATCAATTGCCACTTGCGCGGCGATCACTTTGGCCGTTTTTAGATTATCACCGGAGAGCATGATGGTTTTTATATTCAACTTATGCAGCTGTTCAACGGCCTGTGCACTGTGCTGCTTTACTTGGTCGGCCACCGCGAAGATAGCCAGTAACTGTTGATCATCAAATAATAAATTCACCGTTTTGCCGGCGGATTCGTAGCTATCTACCAACTGCTGCTGCTCGGAGGAAATACTGTGTAACTGACCCGCCCAACGCTGATTGGCAAGCGAGTATTGACGACCGTTAATCACGCCTGAAATACCACTACCTAACAGGGCTTGGAAGTCACAAACCACAAGCTCCTGCAGCCCCTGTTCGCGTATTCGACTGGCAATAGCATTGGCCACTGGATGATTGGATAAAGCAGCCAAACTCAAGGCTAACTGTTGGTAATTTCCCGCCTCTGCAGTTAGGGCCAGATGATCAGTGAGGGCCGGTTTCCCCTGGGTAATAGTGCCGGTTTTGTCGAGCGCCAACCATTTAATATGTCGGCCGCGCTCTAAATGTACTCCACCTTTTATCAAGATCCCGCGCCTGGCTGCAGCCGTTAAGCCACTGACAATGGTCACAGGAGTTGAAATCACCAACGCGCAAGGGCAGGCGATCACCAGTAACACTAAAGCTTTATATATCCAGCCCTGCCAGTCCCCATCTAACAACAGCGGCGGCAATAATGCCACGATCAACGCCAGCAGCAGCACCACTGGTGTATAGACCGCTGCGAACTTATCGATAAAACGCTGGATAGGTGCTTTATTACGCTGCGCTTGCGCAACCACTTTGATAATTGCCGCCAATGTAGTATCGGCAGTCACGGCGCTTACCTTATATTGCAAAACACCGGTTGTATTTATGGTTCCGGCAAAAACAGCTTCTCCCTGAGATTTTTCTACCGGCATGCTCTCACCGGTAATAGGTGACTGATCGACACTCGAGTGGCCACTAGTGACTACCCCATCTAAACTTATCCGCTCGCCGGGTCTGACTCTGACCTCGGCACCTTTAAGCACTGCATCTGTTGCAATTTCCAGCCAACTTCCATCATCCTGTTGTACTGCAGTTAACTCAGGTTTGAGTTGTAGCAAGCCTTTAATCGCCTGCCCGGCGCGCTGTAATGAATTTTGCTCCAATCTTTCCGCCAGAGTAAAGAGCACCATTACCATTGCCCCTTCGGACCACTGCCCGAGCATAAACGCCCCCGTTACCGCGATACTCATTAATGCATTGATGTTTAAGTTATAACTAATCAGTGCCTGCCAACCTTTTTTGTAAGTATGCAGGCCACAGACTCCAATAGCAGCCAGCGCCATTGCCAGCGATGCAACAGTGAAATCAGAGAACCAGATGATTGCCTCACTTCCCAGCGCCAGCGCTAAGGCAGCTAACAGTGGCAGGTAAGAAGTGTTTTTTTCAGATTCTTGACTGGGCTCATCGCTGAAATCCACTTGCGGCTCGAACCCCAATGACTCAATCGCCAGTAAAATATTTTTCAGGGCTGCATCGCTGTGCTGCACCGTTAACACCCGCGCCAGCAGATCAAACTCAAGTGAAATAACGCCTGCAACCGTCGCCAATCTTTTACTGATCATTCGCTCTTCCGTCGGACAATCCATCTGTTGGATGCGAATATCAGTACAGACACCACCGGCCTTGTCATCAAGCATCACCTTAGTCGGCGCTACACTAGCGCCCCCTGCACAGCAACTGCTGGGGACTTGCTGTTGCTGTTGCTGTTGCTGTTGCTGTTGCTGTTGCTGTTGCTGTTGCTGTTGCTCAGAACATGCTGGCCCTTTTGCCTCTAAACTCATAGTAGTTATTCCATAGATTATGTATGCTCAGTATTAAACACCCTGAAGCGGCTTCAGGGTCAAGAGGTCTGTGATGAAAATAGGTGAATTGGCAAAAATAGCTAAGTGCACAGTGGAAACTATTCGCTACTACGAAAAAGTGGGCCTGCTAGCAGCCAGTAGCAGAGACAATATCAATAATTACCGACACTATAATAAAAGCCACCTAGAGCGTCTTACCTTTGTTCGCCACTGCCGGGCGCTGGCAATGAGTCATGAAGAAATACTGGTACTGCTGCAGGCACGCAACCAGCCCGAGCAAAAATGCGACTCGATCAATCAACTGATTGACGATCATTTGCAACACGTTAGTGTGCGAATTAAAGAGTTACAAAACCTTGAAGCGCAACTGCTAACATTGCGGCAACAGTGTCAGACCCCAACCTCCAGCGAACACTGCGGTATTTTGCAAGACCTGGAACTGGCTATTGATGACAGTGGCAATAACACCAAGCTGAGCCATGTCACCGGCAGTCACTGAACATCTAATTCCAGGCTAATAAACGAGCTATTTAGAGTCAATTATTTTTTTGCCCCACGACCCCTGATTCCCCTTCAGTTTGTGCTATGACCTATGTATTATGTTGAGTTCGATTTACTGCAGAAAATCATACTTCCCATATATCACAGCTTAAATAGCTAAGTTAGATAGCAAAGATTAAAAATGACAAAGATAAGCGCTACTGCCAATACTAATATCAAACTCACCGAAAAAGACCGGCAGTTACTGGAGTTACTACAACATAACGCCCGAGAATCCAACGCCTCACTGGCACGTAAAATTGGCGTCTCCAGAGCGACGGTACAAGAGCGCATTCAACGTCTTGAAAACGCAGAAATAATCCAGGGCTACAGCGTTAATATCGATCACCAAAAACTGCCTCGCAGCATCGATGCAATCGTAATGGTACAGGCTGAAAACAAGTCCTATAAAGAAACTTATAGCGAACTGGAAAAGATGCACTGGATACGACAAGTGCATACATTAAGCGGCGAATGGGACTGGTCAATGTATGTATCAGCAGCAACTCTGCAAGAGTTTCACGCCAATCTATCAGCTATTAATCAGCTGCCCGGGGTTAAATCGACAGTCTCACATATCATCATGGAAACAAAGCTGGATCGCGGGCCGCGGATTAAGATCTAGAATACAGATGGAAGTTGGAAGTTGGAAGCTGGAAGACGACAGCCTTGAGCGGATAAAAGGCGTGAGGCGGGAGGCGGGGGGCGGG
>ASZI01000272.1 GCA_000416315.1 Osedax symbiont Rs2
ATCAAAAAATGTAGCTTTCATCAACTGCATAAATATTCGCTAGCAAAGCAGTAGTAGAATCAATCTTAAGCACTTTTGGACAGGCCTTGTTTAAGGCCAGCTGCGTAATACATAATTTCCTGGTCATTAATATCATCCCCTTGTAACTCACCGACAATTCTCCCCTCGCGCATCACTAATACACGCGATGCCAGACCAATCAGCTCATCAAGTTCCGAGGAAATAACAATCACCGACATGCCCTTTTTGGTCATTGCATTGATAAAGTGATAGATTTCTTTTTTGGTATTGACGTCTATGCCACGGGTCGGCTCATCTAGAATCAAGATTTCAGGCTCGGTATCCATCCACTTCGCGAGATACACTTTCTGTTGATTGCCACCGCTGAGATTGATCAGCTCAGATCTGATTGAAGCGGCTTTGATATCGAAAAGCTCAACATAATGCTGCGCCTGTTGGGTTTCCCATTTACTTTGAATCAGTCTTTTCACATATTTAGACAGCGAAATAAGACTGATATTTTTGACAATATCAAAATTCATCACTAGGCCTTTGCCCTGGCGATCCTCTGACAAATAGGCCATTTTACAGGCCAGCGCATCCGCCACTGATTTGATAGCAACATCACGGCCCTTAACTTGTACCGAACAACTATCTACTTTGCGCAAGCCCATTAACGCTTCAGCGGTCTCTGTGCGACCGGCACCGATCAGGCCGGCAAAACCTAATATTTCCCCTTTGTGCAGTTTAAAGTTAATGTCATGCAACAGCCCTTTGATGTTTAAGTCACTCACCTTAAGCACTGTTTCTGCAGCGCAGCTGACTTTCCCCGGGTAGATTTGATTTAGCTCTCGGCCGACCATTTTTCGCGCCATGTCACGCTCATCGATATCAGCAACTTCATCGACACTGATCAGATAGCCATCGCGTAATATCACCAGCCGATCACAGAGTTGTTTGACCTCTTTGAGCTTGTGCGAGATAAACACTAAAGTGACGCCACGTGCTTTGAGCCGCTCGACTAAAGCAAATAGAATTTTCACTTCATGATCGGTCAACACTGTAGTGGGCTCGTCCATGATTAACACACGTACGTCACTGACCAGTGCCTTGGCTATTTCCACCATTTGCTTTTGTGCCACACTCAAGGTGGAAATTAAAGCATCCGGGTCCAATTTCGTTTGTAGCTCTTCGAGTAACTGTAATGTCTTAGCACGCATCGCATCTTTATCCAGGAAAATTCCCTGGCTGCGCTCGTTGCCCAAAAAAATATTCTCAAACACATTCAGTGTATTGATTAAATTAAACTCCTGAGGAATCATCGAAATGCCCAATGCTTTGGCACTGGCCGGGCTGTCTATCTCTACAGGTTTTGAAGCAAAGCTGATGCTGCCACTGGTTTTTTGGTAAATACCGCAGAGAATTTTCAGTAAAGTAGACTTACCGGCACCATTTTCACCCAGCACCCCCAATACTTCCCCGGGGAAAATATCGATTGTCACTTTATGCAACACTCGTACACCTGAGAACTCTTTGACGATATTGTCAATCTGCATAATTGGCGTAGCAGTGGCGTGATTTTTGCTCGCTAAGCGATTGTCACTGCTCATTGAGAGGTACCCACTGACTGTTGCTTTTCGATGAACTGACCACAGCTTCAATAAAGCTCATCGCCGCTATTCCCTCATCGATACCCGGTATCAGTTGCAGCTCTGGAGGTAGCATTTTTCCCTGCTTGTGCAAAACTAAGGCATCGGCGATATCGCGATAGAGGTTGGCGAACCCCTCCAGATACCCCTCCGGATGACCCGCCGGGGTTCTGCTAATACGATTGGCAACCTCAGTTGTGCCATGACCGGCGCGGGTAAACTTCTGAGTTGGCTCGCCCAGCGGGCTATAGCAGAGCTCATTGGGGTTTTCCTGTGCCCATTCCAGGCCACCGCGATCGCCATAAATACGAATTTTAAGTCGATTGTCATTGCCGGGAGCAACCTGAGAGCACCACAAAATCCCTTTGGCGCCCTGTTTAAAGCGCAGTAACACGTGAGCGTTATCATCTAACTGTCGATCTTCTACGAATGCGTCGATATCGGCGCACACTTCACTGACTTGCAAATTAGAGATAAACTCTGCCAGGTTAAACGCGTGACTGCCTATATCTCCAACACTGCCACCAGCTCCCGACTTTGCAGGATCTGTACGCCACTGGGCCTGTTTATTACCGCTCTCTTCCTGCTTATCACTGAGCCAGTCCTGCACATATTCCACTTGCACTAGCCTGATTTTGCCAACTTTTCCCTCTTGTACTAGTTCGCGGGCAAACCTGACCATGGGGTAGGCAGTATAGTTATGGGTAAGACAAAAAAAACTGCCGCTTTGTTTGATGATCTTCGCCAACAATAGCGCTTGAACAAGGTCTAATGTGACAGGTTTATCGCAGATTACCGCTATGCCCTGCTGCAAAAACTCCTTAGCCACCGGAAAATGTAAATGGTTTGGGGTCACTATCACCACTGCATCAATACCATCTGCCCGGGCATTTTCGCTGCGCGCCATCTGCTCGTAACTAGTGTAAATGCGATCTGTGTTTATACCGAGGTTTTCACCCGAGACTAGGGCCCTACAACTGTTTGAGGAGAACGCCCCGGCCACCAGCTCAAAGCGGTTATCGAGGCGCGAGGCGATGCGGGGAATTTCACCGATAAAAGCCCCCTCTCCACCGCCAACCATGCCTATTTTTATTTTTGTTATCATTAGTTTTTCCCGCGATTAATTAAGGCCTAGGGTTTTTCGGTTGGCTTGCTGATCGACGCCGCTGTCGGCAAAGTCATCAAATGCCTTGTCAGTGACCTGGATAATGTGTTGATTGACAAAATCGACCCCCTCTTCGGCTCCCTGCTGCGGGTGCTTAAGACAGCACTCCCATTCAATCACTGCCCAGCCATCAAAGTCGTATTGACTCAGTTTGGAAAAAATCCCCTTAAAATCTACTTGCCCATCACCTAAGGAGCGAAAGCGCGCCGCCCGATCAGTCCATGAGCTATAACCGCCATACACTCCCTGGCGTCCAGTTGGATTAAATTCGGCATCTTTGACGTGAAACATTTTGATTCGATCCCGGTAGATATCAATAAAAGCCAGGTAGTCGAGTTGCTGCAGCAAAAAGTGTGAGGGATCATAGAGAATATTAACTCTGGGGTGATTATTGGTCGCCGCTAAAAACTTATCAAAAGTCACGCCATCGTGCAGATCTTCACCCGGGTGAATTTCATAGCAGACATCCACTCCACAGCGGTCAAACTCATCCAGGATTGGCAGCCAGCGTTTTGCCAATTCTTCAAAGCCCATCTCCACTAGCCCCGCTGGTCGCTGCGGCCATGGATACATAAAGGGCCACAATAGTGCTCCGGAAAAGCTGGCGTGTTGCGTCAAACCTAAATTTTTCGATGCCCTGGCCGCCCAGAGCATTTGCTGCACCGCCCACTCTTGACGTGCCACTGGGTTGTTGCGTACCGACTCGGGAGCAAAACCATCAAACATTTGATCGTAAGCGGGATGCACGGCTACCAGCTGCCCCTGTAAATGTGTTGATAGCTCAGTGATCACTAAGTTGTGCTCTGCTAAGGTCGCCTGTACTTGGGCACAGTAACGCAAGTCACTGGCGGCGCGTTCTAAATCGAAAACACGCGCATCCCAACTGGGGATTTGCAGCCCTTTATAGCCTAGTTCAGCAGCCCAGCGTGCAATGTTTTCTAAGCTGTTAAAAGGCGCCTCATCACTGACGAACTGAGCCAAAAATAAAGCCGGGCCTTTAATTGTTTTCATCTTTATCCCTCACAACGTGACTATTATTAGATTATTTATCGGCTCTTAAAACACAGTGAAGAGCTATTAGTTGGCTGGCTACGAAATATAATGTAATCGATTACATATAGTTTTTTAAAAAAAGACATCAGACTAAATTTTCACTTAATCTGCTGCCTGTGCTAAGTCCATTTAAATATAGCTGCAAATTTAAGTCAACAGATTTAGTTTGCGATATTTAGTAATCGGCTAAATTTTTTTCACTTTTAAGCAAGATGTCCTTAGAGATCAATCGCTGCCATTTGCAAAAAAAAGCCCTCACTGAAATAAATAGGACTTTTTTTTTTTTTATCCGGTGGGTAATTCAATACCCCGCCAGTAGTGCTCTAACAAGCCCAGCGCTTGCAGAAAACTTTCCTCGGCATTTGATTTTACAATATAGCCGGCAATATTTTTGCTGTAAGCCGCGCAAATATCTTGCTCATCCGATGAAGTGGTCATCACAAAAATCACCGTGCTTTTTAATTGCGCATCATTGCGGATCACATCTAAGAATTCTAACCCGCCCATGCGTGGCATATTTAAATCCAACAAAACAATGAAGGGGCCCTGAATTTTTTGCTGACCATTATCACCGCGTATTATCTCTAAAGCTTGGATACCGTCTTTAGCTATGTGTAAATTGTTAGCAATTTTCAGACTCTTTAATGCTCGCTTGATACCCATGATATCGATGTCATCGTCTTCAACTAACAGTATTTGTGCTTCTTTTCTCATACATATTCCTATTTGTATTTTCTGATTAGCGCTCGCTTCTATCGCAGTGCTATTAACCCTTTGTCAATGTCAGTGTGGGCTTGTTGTTAGCGATAAACCTCTGCTCAGTCATCGATTGGCAGAGAGAACTTTATGCAACAACCCTGCTGCTGCTCTCTATCGATCCAGACCTTGCCATTGCAGCGTTCTATAAGTTTTTTAACTATCGCCAATCCCATACCGCTGCCCTCTACTTCGTCTCTGGGTCTTAAGGTCTGAAACATTTGAAACACTTTGTCGCTCATCTGAGGATCAATTCCTGGGCCGTCATCAGTCACGCTAAAGACGTGTTCAGAGGCTAAACGCTGATAGCCAATATCTATCTGTCCACTGTCACCCAAATGGTGCTTTATAGAATTATTGATTAAGTTTTGCAGTACCTGGTTTATCAGACTTCGCTGTACCTGGATACAAGGCAAATCGAAGTTGATCACGAAACCTAGTTGTTCAGCGCAGAGTAAATCTGCGATATTGCCAGTGAGCAGGTTTAAGTCAACCGATTCAGTTCTAGACTCTCCTACCCCCGCCCTTGAATACTGTAACAGGCCCGCTAATAAATTTTCCAGCCTGGAGATTCCCCCCTTCAACAGCTGCATGTATGAATCTGTTTCCGGATCCATCTTGCCCGCCATATTTTCTTCAATCCACTGGGCTAAATTACTTATACCGCGCAGCGGTGCCTTTAGATCATGAGAGGCCACATAGGCAAATTGTTCCAAGTCTTGGTTAGAGCGCTGCAGGTCCTCAGCGTAGCGGTTAATCGCTATTTCCGCCATTTTGCGACGATGAATTTTTTGAATAGAACCAACCATCCGCAGCGGTTTCCCCTGCGCATCCCAAGCAGCTTGTCCACTGCCAAGAAACCACAGGTACTCACCGCTTTTGTGCTGGATTCGGTATTCAATTTCAAAGTGGCATCGCTCAGTTAAATGTCGCTGTAGCAAATGCGCGGCTGGTTTGCGATCATTGGGATGCAACAGACGCACAAAATTTTGCTTACTGGCCTTAATTTCCAAGTTCTTATAGCCGAGCAAGTGATAAAACTGCGCCGACCAGTACTCTGTTGATTCATCAACATCTATCCAGTCCCAAATACCGACACTGGAACCTTCAACTGCCAGGGAAAATCGCTGTTCACTTAGCCGTAAGGCTTTGGTCTGGCGGGCGACTTCCAATGAGATCTGACGATGCGAGCGATTGAGTTGCAACAAGTGCAAACTGCTCAGTACAGATATGATTAGCGCGCCAACCGCAGTTAACCAAGCGCTTAATTGTGGATGCAGCCCTTCACCTGCAAACGGTGTAACACTTACTTCCCAATTGCGTTGAGCAAAGCTGAGGTTACTCTGAAAGTGTAAATTATGCTTATTTATCTTGGTATTGTGATCACCATACAAGCTCTGATTATCTTCTTTATCTGTGATCAATAACGCTAACTGTTGAGGTAACTTAGCACTGGCGTGATCTATTAAATCACCAACACGCAGCACAATTAAAGCAAAGCCCAATAACTTACGACGACGCTCTTCGATTGCTGCTGGTACTACTCCACCCTTAAAAACCGGGTAAAAAATTAACACCCCCGACTGGCTCGACGTCTCTTGTACTAACTTTATTCCAGCGGTCATTACCGCTTTACCCGTATCCATAGCCGCTTGTAATGCACTCAATCTCGCTTGATTAGAGCCTAAATCATAGCCTACTGCACTCTCGTTGCCAGTCAGTGGATAGACGTAATAAACAGGATAGTATTGCGGGCGAAAGCTCGCAGGTTTTAAATTTCCAAATTTTCCCTGCTTTATCTGATAATTGTTCAGTCCCTGGCTCTGGGCTAATTGCTCATAGAACGAACGTTTATCGTTGCTAACTTTGGGAATCCACTCCATTGCCTGCACATATTTACGGTCTTTAAGCAGCGCCTTAGAGTACTTATCAAAACGGTCTTTGCTCAGATTATCTGAGTTTTCTATAAAGCTTTTAAGAGATACTAATAATCCGCGACTGGAGTGCAGCGCTGATTCTATAGTTTTGAAATAACTGTTGGCCTGACGGTGAAAGACACCTGCTTGTTCAGCTTTTTGACTACTGCTAACGAAAATGAACAACAAGATTGCACAAGTGATACCTACCAGCAATGAAATGATAGGTGTGAGATAGAGTTTAAATCGCATGTTAGAGAAACCCTCGACTGCTTAGCGGAAGTAAATCTTTGTGAAAAAACCATTCCATGGAAGTATTTAAAAGCGCTAAAAGCTAATGACTTATAGCCGTGCAATGATAGAACAAAGGTAGAGCTTAATTGCATCTTACAGAAACCCTCTACTGCTTAGCAGGGGTTACTCCTTTACAAAAAACCATTCTGGGCAAAGGTTTTATACTATTACCCGTTAAGCGCTATGCTCAACTTAGTCTCGGCTAGGTAGCTGATCAAATCTGCTGCTGATAGTGGCCTTGAGAACAAATACCCCTGCAGTTCGTCGCGCATAGCCAGCGGCAAACAATGCAACTGCGCCTGAGTTTCTATACCTTCTACAACGACTGTTAAATCTAAAGTATTTGCCAATGAGATGATAATGTTGCAGATTTTTTGTGAAGGTTTTGATGTCTCAATGTCGAGGATAAAAGACCTGTCAATTTTGATCTTGGTAATTGGCAGTACGTTGAGCCGACTAAGTGAAGAGTAACCCGTACCAAAATCGTCGATAGACCAGCGACAACCTATTTCTGCCAGGCCCTTCAATGATTCGGTTACATGACACAAGCTCTGCATCAGTGCTGTTTCGGTAATTTCTAGCTCTAATAAATGTGGGGATATGTCGTACTTTTCCAGCGTCTGCAATATGTGTGCGGCAAAACCTGACTCTTCGATCTGCAGCGGTGAGATATTCACCGCAATGGGCACAATCGCTATCCCCTGATTGAGCCATTCACGCATCTGCCGGCAAGTCTGCTCTATAACCCAGCGACCAATATCTAGAATACAACGCGAGCGCTCAGCCAC
>ASZI01000273.1 GCA_000416315.1 Osedax symbiont Rs2
TCGACAGCAAAAACCCCGGCATAACGATCAATGCGGGTTAAAATATTGACCCCTTCCTAACAACTCCAGTCAATACTCGCTACAATAACCGCTTTATAGCGATTTGATTTTAAAGCTATAGTAGAAAACCAACTAAATATTTGGGAAATAATAATTATGTATCTAAAAGGGATTAAAACCTTAGTCGCTGGTGTTGCCATTTTAGGCTCAATCAATGCTTTCGCCGCCGGCGATGTGCAAAGCACGGCACTGGATAATATCGATGGCTTTATCGCTGAGCAGAATGTTGATAAATCGGCCAGTAACTGGAAGTTAAAGCTCAGTAAACCGCCGGTGCAAGCCTTTACTCAAGGACGTCAGTACATCTGGAAGCTGCAGACCAATGTCGGTGAAATCGAGATTGAATTGAAGCCCAAAACAGCACCAATGCATGTATCCAGCACTGTCTATTTAACCCGCTTAGGCTTTTATGACAACATTGTATTTCACCGTGTAATTAAAGGTTTCATGGCTCAAGGTGGTGATCCAACAGGCACTGGTCGCAGCGGTCCGGGTTACAACTACAACGGTGAGTTCAGCCCAGCCGTTAAACACAACAAACCCGGTCTATTATCGATGGCTAATGCTGGTCCCGGCACGGATGGCAGTCAGTTCTTTTTGACTTTTATCCCGACTAATTGGCTAGACGGTAAACACACTATTTTTGGTGAAGTGGTCAAGGGAATGCATGTAGTGAAAACCTTAGAAGAGCATGGCAGCAAATCAGGGCGAACCTCTAAAAAGTTAGAGATAGTAAGTGCGTCTATCGAAGTAAGATAAGTTGCTTCAAGCTTAGATAGCAGAAAAGCTGGAATCTAAGCGGCTAAAAATCATCCTATATCTGAACAGCGAATTAACTGTAGCTCTGATATAGGATGACTCTGTATAAATCTATCTGTGCAGTAGCACAATAGATTAATCAGGCTGATGCCCCAGCCATCGATTATCACAGTGGTTCCTGTAATACGCAGGGCAACCCAGCGGCTTTCCATTCCGCAAAACCCTGCTCCAGTCTCAGCGCCTGTATACCGTTGTCCCTGAGGGAGTCTATCATTTCATAAGAATACAGACAGTAGGGGCCGCGACAGTAAGCAACGACCACTTTGTTGGCGGGGAAATGTCGAACTTTTTCTGAGATTTCTTCAGGTTGTATGTTAACTGCGCCGCGAATATGCCCCTGCAAGAATTCTTTGTTAGGCCGCACATCGAGTATTAATAAATCCTGATCGGTAATTTTTTCTGCCAATTGCTCGCTGCTAATAATATTTTCATGCAGTGTATTTGCAGTGATTTTTGTCAGTAGTCTATCAACTTCAGCCAGATGTGTTTCAGCTGTTTTACGCAAACTGGCGACCAATAGTACTACGTCATCTCCGGCTATTTTATACAGTCGCCGCTTCCCCGCTTTTCTCACGACCACCAGGCCATTATTTTTTAAAATCAATAAATGCCGAGAGGTGTTAGCCACACTCAGGCCGACTAGCTGGCTTAACTCATCTACAGCGTACTCAGCCTGAGCCAGATAATCGAGCATCTCAACGCGCTGGGGTGATCCCAGGGAGTGGGCAATAATGGCAAGTTGTTCAAATAGTTGCTTTTTAATCAGACTCATAACTCAATAGTACCGAATTCAATCAAGTGATTGAATGTTAGCTGGAAGCTATAACAGTTACAAATCAATTATCTGTTTTGTCTGTTATAAGCTGCAAGGTAAGTCTCTTTCAGAACATGTAAGTAAAGGCGACCGATCACAGCACAGAGTGTTTGATTTCTTCTTGCACAGCATGAAAAAAGTTTTGTATGAATTATAAACATTCAATCAGTCAATTGAATGATAGTAAGTATTTTGCTACTCTTTAATCGGTTTGTATTATTCGGAGCAGCTAATGGCGCAGAGTCTTGTTAACACTAGAGTCAAAAATAAGTTATCACATCCTCAAACATCGGAGCTTGAACATGGCATACAGAAGAACTTTGGCCAATTCAGTCTGCATCTACTGCAGATATTTTTAGTAGGTTTAACCATTGGTATGACCCGGATTGTAGTACCGGCACTGGCCGAATCTGAATTCGGACTGGCCGATCAGGCATTTTTTTTACTGGCTTCATTTGTGCTGGTATTCGGAGTCGTAAAAGCGCTGATGAATTTGTTTGCCGGAAAGCTCAGTGAGACCTATGGTCGCAAGAAAATACTGATTCTGGGCTGGATAACGGCACTGCCGATCCCGTTCATCTTTCTATTCGCAACTAGTTGGAATTGGATTATCTTTAGTACCGTGTTGTTGGGGCTTAACCAAGGTTTATGTTGGTCTATGGCGTTGAACAGTAAATTGGATCTGGCCAAGAGCAGTCAAAAAGGTCTGGTAAACGGTGTCAATGAGTTCGCCGGTTATGCAGCGGTAGGTATCGCCGGATTAATCACGGCTTATATAGTGACGCAGTTTGCGGTAAGAGAAGGGCTGTTTTATTTCAGTTTAACTGTAATTTTATTGGGATTGCTGCTGGCTAAAATCAGCATAGTAGAAACATTGCCCTGGGCTAATTTGCACGACCAGCAGGCAAAAGATCACAATACAGCACGCAGTAATGACAAAAAATCATTGGCGCAATTGTTCAAGCTAGCTTCACTGCAAAGTAAACCTTTAATGGCGCTGAATCAGGCGGGGCTGGTAGAGAAATTTACCGATGCCATCGTCTGGATTTTCCTGCCGGTATATTTTGTTTCACAGGGTCTATCACTACTCGACTCTGGTGCAATTATCGCCATCTACGGCGTTGTCTGGGGTGCAAGTCAGCTGGTGACAGGCCCACTGTCAGACAAGATTGGTCGAAAAGCCTTGATAGTCTGGGGTATGTGGCTGTGCGGTGCAGGTATTATAACCATCCCACTGACTCAATCCATTGGCCTATGGAGCCTGGAAGCGGCGCTGATAGGTGTCGGCATGGCGATGCTCTACCCGAACTTAGGTGCCGCCGTAGGGGATTTTTCAGCGGTGCAATACAGAGCGAGTATAATGGGTGTTTATCGCTTCTGGCGAGATTCTGGTTATGCTGTTGGCGCGCTAATTATGGGCCTGATGGCACAGTGGTCACAAGATTTATTAATGCCGTTCTGGTTTGTCGGTATCGCGATGTTTATATCTGGGTTAATAGTGCAGTTGTGTTTGCCTGGGAAAACTGTGAGTGACAAAAGCTAAGTGAAAAAGCAGCCAATCGGCTGCCTTTTGCTGTGTGTTGATCAACGCTTGAACACTTTTCCGGTTGTTCAAGTTTTTGAAAAGCTAAATCAAACGAAGATTGCCCCCGGATTCTCCAGTAGAGATTTGAGTGCTTGAATCATCAAGGCGCCGTCGTAGCCATCGACTATCCGATGATCAAAAGAAGACGACAAGTTCATCATCTTGCGGATAACAATCTGACCATCAATCACCACCGGACGCTGCTGCATTTTGTTGATGCCGACAATGGTGGTTTCCGGCGCATTGATAATCGGCGTTGTGGCGATACCACCAATAGCACCTAAGCTGGTGATAGTGATCGTTGAGCCACTCAGTTGTGCGCTGCTGGCTTTACCGGAGCGAGTCAGCTCAGTCACTGCTGCCATCTGTGCTGCGGTGCCCCAGATATCCAGTGTTTGAGTATCTTTAACTACCGGAACCATCAGGCCTTGTGGCGTCATAGTAGCAATACCTACATGCACAGCGCTGTGCTGAGTGAGTATTTCGCTGTCGGCGTTGTAATGGGCATTGCAGTGCGGAAAATCAGCCACTACTTTGACCAGCGCTTGCATGATAAAAGGCAATATCGTCAGTTTTTGCTGCTCGGGTTTGCGGTTGTCGTTGAGGTGCTTACGCAGCGCTTCAAGCGCGGTTAAATCTACTTCTTCAATATAGGCATAGTGAGGGATATTGTTGCTCGATTGCAGCATCTTTTGCGCGATGATACGCCGCAGACCGCTGATTTTAACTTCCCTAGTGGTGCCGGCAGAAGAAAGCTTAGTAACAGGCAGGCTAGCTTGCGTACCGCCAGCGGCGATAAAGGCCTCCAGGTCGGAGTTATTAATTCTGCCCGAAGCACCGGAACCTGCGACAACACTTAAATCAATGTTTTCAGTGCGGGCGCGCTTGCGCACTGAAGGGGAGGTCAGTACCAGGCGCTTTAACACCGCTGAAGTCAAAGCATTGTCTGCTAATAATGACTTTGTGTTAACTTCAGGCACGCCGGTTGCTTGATTTGCAACAGTGCCAGGTTGTTCAACCGCAGCGGTATCAGTAGCAGCTGCTAAGTTGTCACTGGCAATATTGCTCTGTGCAGCGGTGGCAAACAAAATCAGCTCACTGCCTACCGGGATTTCGATGCCCGCCTCACAGGCCAGTTTCTCTACTTTACCAGTAACCGGTGAGGTCACTTCAACCACAGCTTTGTCGGTCATGACATCACAGATGTGCTGATCTTCATCGACTTGTTCACCGACAGCAACATGCCATTCAACCACTTCTGAAACCACGATGCCCTCACCTAAGTCAGGCAATTTAAAACTGTAATGGCTCATTAGTTGCTCTCCAAAGTGCGTAACATCGCCTGGGTTATACGTTCCTGGCTAGGGAAATATTGCCATTCAAAGGCGTGCGGGTAAGGGGTATCCCAGCCAGTAACTCGCTCAATCGGCGCTTTTAAGTGCCAGAAGCATTCCTCTTGTACTTGCGATAAGATCTCGGCGCCAAAACCACTGGTTAAGGTCGCCTCGTGCACAACAACACAGCGGCCGGTCTTTTGAACTGAAGCTTTGATGGTATCGATATCTAAGGGGATCAAAGTGCGCAGATCAATCAGTTCAGCATTGATAGCGCTTTTTTTGATCGCCGCTTGAGCGACATGCACCATGTTGCCGTAAGTGATCACAGTCACGTCAGAGCCTGGCTCTAATACACTGGCTTTGCCAATTTCAATCTTGTAATGCTCTTGCGGTACTTCTCCTAGAGGGTGCGAGCTCCAGGGGGAGGCGGCTTTATCGTGGTCGCCATCAAAAGGTCCATTGTAGATGCGTTTGGGCTCAAAAAATATCACCGGGTCATCATCTTCAATGGCGGCGATCAATAGGCCTTTGGCCTCGTAGGGGTTAGAGGGCATGACTGTTTTTAAACCACAGGCGTGAGTAAAGATGCCCTCAGGGCTCTGAGAGTGTGTTTGTCCGCCGCGAATACCGCCTCCACAAGGGGCACGGATCACCACGGGAGCAAAATACTCACCGCCACTGCGATGGCGCAAACGGGCCAATTCAGAAACTATCTGATCGATAGCGGGGTAGATGTAATCGGAGAACTGTATCTCTACTATCGGGCGTAAACCGTTAACACCCATGCCGATAGCGACGCCCATAATGCCGCCCTCGGCGATCGGCATATCCAGTGCCCGATGCGCGCCGTATTTTTTATACAGGCCATCGGTGCAGCGAAACACGCCACCAAAATAGCCTACGTCTTCACCCATCACCAAGACATTAGGATCGCGATCCATGGCGATGTCCATCGCGGAGTTAAGCGCCTGAATCATATTCATTTTAGCCATGTCTTAAGCTCCTATCTGCTTGCTTTGTTTTACTAAGTGCGGCGGCATTTCTTTGAACACATCTTCAAACATGCTGGTGACTGGCCAGTGTGGACCATTGTCCAGTGAACCGTGCGACAGAGCCTGCTTCCAATCTTTGGTGATTTCATCAGTTAACTCGCTTTGCAGCGCCTCATGTTGCTCTTCACTCCACTGCTCTATAGCAATTAAGTGCTGCTTCAAACGGTCGATCGGATCGCCCAGTGGCCAGAAGCTAGCTTCGTTTTTACCGCGATAGGCATCGGGATTGTCGCTAGTGGAATGACCTTCAGTACGGTAGGTATACAGCTCGATAAACGTGGGGCCACCACCTTTTCGCGCCCGCTCTGCCGCCCACTGAGTGACAGCGTAAACGGCCAGAAAGTCATTGCCATCAACTCTGATACCGGGAATGCTAAGACCTATGCTGCGCGCTGCAAATGTACTGCCGGTGCTGGCAAAAGACTGGGGTGTAGAAATTGCCCACTGGTTGTTCACCACGTTGAGAATAACGGGTGCTTTGTAGGTGGAGCCAAATACCAGTGCATGATAGACATCGGCAGCGGCAGTCGTACCATCGCCAACCCAAGAGACCGCGACGTGGTCTTCGCCCTTGTAGGCAGAGGCCATACCCCAGCCTACAGCTTGGGAGTATTGAGTGGCTAAATTACCGGAAAGAGAAAAGAAATTGTGTTTTTTAGAGCTGTAAAAAATCGGCATCTGCCGACCTTTGATATTGTCTTTGGCATTGGACAGACACTGGCACATCATATCGACGATCGAGTGTCCACGGACAAACAATAGCCCCTGTTGGCGGTAGCTGGGAAATAACATGTCGGAAGATTTTAACGCCATCCCCTGGGCGACTGCGACGGCTTCCTCGCCAGTGCATTTCATATAGAAAGACAGCTTGCCCTGGCGTTGCATCTTAAACATGCGGTTATCGAAAGCGCGCACGTGCATCATGTGCTTAAGACCTTGCAGTAATTTATCTGGCGACAGGTCCGGTGCCCAGGGGCCTGCTACTAAATGGTCATCGCCGAGTACTCGCACTATGCCATAGGCCAAATCTTGTATGTCTACAGCTTCGCTGAGCACATCCGGGCGCTGACTGGCATTAGGGCTGGGAATTTCGATATGCGAAAAATCCGGGGTGGTTTCAGGGCGAGATGACGCCTGGGGAACAAAGAGCTTCGACTGATACTGGATCGCAGTGTCAACGGGTTGTTTGTCGGTCATTAAGTATGCCTCTCTTTCGCACAGTTGGGATCACCAAGTGTTTGAATGATCAGTTATTTTTTATTGTTTATCTCAATAGCCGCAGAGCAGCTATTGAGGGACTAATTAGCGTTAAAACTAAAATTATTACTTAAAACGTTCTTCGGCGATGCGATTAGCCACGACTTCAGTGGGTAGTTGCTCAAGCTCTGAGCGTTGAAAAATACTTGTTAAAGTGTCGGCAATAGACTCTATATGTGCTCTGAGAGCGGTAGCGCTCTCGCCGCTGCGCTGGTAGGCAATATCGATAATGCCGCCTGCGTTGATCACATAATCCGGCGCGTACAGTATGCCTTTACTTTCCAGTTGGGCGGATATCTCCGGTCGCGAAAGTTGATTATTAGCGGCCCCGGCAATCACTTTTGCCTGCAGTACTTCCAGTGTCGCAGAGTTGATAATGCCGCCCATAGCGCAGGGGGCGAAAATATCGGCTGCTACTGCGTATATTTGATCCGGCTCAACCGCAGTTGCGCCAAGCTCATCTACAGCGCGTTGTACGTTCGCGGCAAAAACATCGGCGACAATCAACTTGGCACCGGCTTCTTTTAAATATTTGCACAAGTGCAAACCGACGTTGCCAACGCCTTGCACCGCAACAGTTAAACCCGTTAGATCCTGGCGCTGTAGCTTGTGAGCAACAGCTGCTTTTAAACCGACAAAAACACCGTAGGCAGTTGAGGGGGAGGGGTCGCCACCGTGTTCGCCGCTATCAGAAACTCCCGCTACATATTCGGTGCTAGTACCGATAACTTTCATATCGGCAACGCTGGTGCCTGAGTCTTCAGCGGTAATGTAGGCACCTGATAACCCCTGCAAATATTTGCCCAATGCCTTAAGCAGCGCTTCACTCTTATCTTGGCGATGATCGCCAATAATCACACACTTACCGCCACCTAAAGGCAAACCGGATATCGCGGATTTATAAGTCATTCCCCGAGACAGGCGTAAGACATCAGTGAGTGCCTCTGCATCACTGGCATAAGGCCACATTCTGCAGCCGCCGAGGGAGGGGCCAAGTTTGGTATTGTGAATGGCAACAATCGCCTTAAGTCCGCTTTGCTGATCGGTGAAATAGGCGACTTGTTCGTGATTATCAAACTCGATATGTGAAAAAACTGACATGATTTACCCTTAATGCCCAAGGCATAGATTCTTGTATAGGTTTGAGGTTTTATTATTAACTAAAAATATACCTGTTTTAGCCGGTAGAAATTATTTAAGTTTTTTACTGTAATGCAAGTATTGGATATAAAATATACCTATAACTGTATATTAAGGTATATTTATTACCTTGAAAGCCGGTGCCTTAGTTATAATCCATATAAGAGTAGTAAAGCTCTGGGTAATTGTGAGTGAAAATAATGAAATTAGACAAGATAGATCAACAGATTTTGCAGTTGTTACAAGTGGATTCGAGCATCTCCGCCTCTGAAATTGCCGAGCGGGTTAACCTGTCCCAACCACCGTGTTGGCGACGGATAAAACGCCTCGAGGATGAAGGCTATATTTTGCAGCGCACCGCAATATTAAACCCGGCAAAGTTGGGGCTTAATCTAGTCATTTATGCCGAAGTGAAATTAATCGCCAACGGAGAGCTGGCGAATTTTGAGCGCGAAGTTAAACAGATCAACGAGATCACTGAGTGTTATGTGATGCTCGGCAATGTTGATTTTCTATTGCGTATAGTGACCACTGATATAGCCGGCTACGAGCGCTTATACAGGGAACAGTTGTCGAAGTTACCTGGAGTGCAGGCGTTTAATACCAGTGTGGCGATGAGTGAAGTGAAGCGCAGTACCCAATTACCGGTAACTCTGCAGGGCTAATCTT
>ASZI01000274.1 GCA_000416315.1 Osedax symbiont Rs2
TCACCTATTTCGACAGATGCAGAATGGACTTTTGAGCTGATTGAAAAGTATGAAACAGAAATTGGCAGAATTGCCGCCAATTTCAAACTTGAAACATACCCCAATCAAATTGAGATAATCAATTCTGAACAAATGATGGACGCCTATGCATCAGTGGGTATGCCGCTGCACTACAACCACTGGTCGTACGGAAAAAGATTTTTAGATACCAGCCAAAATTATCAGCGCGGGCGCATGGGCCTGGCCTATGAAATTGTGATTAACTCCGACCCTTGTATCGCCTATCTGATGGAAGAAAACACCATGATGATGCAGGCACTGGTCATCGCTCACGCCTGTTACGGCCACAATTCTTTCTTTAAGGGGAATTATCTGTTTCGTACTTGGACAGACGCCTCTGCCATTGTTGATTATTTAGTATTTGCCAAAAACTATATCGCCAAGTGTGAGGAGCGCCATGGTATTGATGCGGTTGAAGCTATGCTCGATTCATGCCACGCCCTGATGAATTTCGGTGTCAATCGCTACATTCGCCCCCCGGTTTTAACCCCTGAGCAAGAGAGTAAAAAAGTCGCTGAACGAGAGGAGTATATCCAGCGACACATCAATACACTTTGGACCACGGTCGCTCTAAAAGATACTGCTGAGCATCAAAAACAAGCGAATTTCCCCCAGGAGCCAGAGGAGAACTTGCTGTATTTTATCGAAAAAAATGCACCTTTACTGGAACCTTGGCAACGGGAAATCATTCGCATCGTACGCAAGATGGCACAATATTTTTACCCGCAAAAACAAACTCAGGTAATGAATGAAGGCTGGGCCTGCTTTTGGCACTACACTTTACTGCATCAAATGTACGATGAGGGGTTGGTCACAGAGGGATTTATGATGGAATTCCTGCAGTCTCACACTAGCGTTATCTATCAACCTCCCTTTGACAGCCCCTATTACAACGGTATCAACCCTTATACCCTTGGCTTTAATATGATGATAGATATAAAGCGTATCTGTGAATATCCCAGCGCTGAAGATAAAGAGTGGTTCCCGGATATAGCGGGTAGCCCCTGGCTTGATACTATCCACTATGTGATGAAAAACTTCAAAGACGAAAGCTTTATCCGCCAGTATTTGTCACCGCACTTAATCCGCGAACTGAAACTTTTCTCTATTTTAGATAATAGCGAAAAACCTACCTTAAAAGTTTCGGCCATTCATAACGAGACAGGCTATAAGCAAGTGCGTAACGACTTAGCCAATCAGTACGACTTAGGGTATCTTGAGCCTAACATTCAGATTTACAACGTCGAAGTGCGCGGCGACAGATCACTGACACTGCGACATTTTGTGCATCAGCAGCGACCGCTTGCCGAGACTGTCCCCAATGTTTTGCAACACTTACACAAACTGTGGGGGTTTGATATTCACCTGGAGTCTGTCACGTCCCAAGGGGAGATTCTCAAAACTTTTCATTTCCCGGAGGTGCGCCCGGAATCGCTCTAGTCAAGCTGCGGATATTTACCGTTCATTGCTAAATTGCATCTTCCCTTTTTAGCGCTGCGGCCAAAAAGCAGATTGCCTGTGTCACTACTTCGGGATCCACCGCAGAAAACTGGTCTCCGGCCCAAAATTCAAAATACTCTCTATTATCCCGGTCGTATCTACTGCCAGGCAACAAAGCTAAATCATACTTTTGAAGAACCTCAATGAGACTCGCTTCCAGCAACCCCCTATCCACTGTGAAATATACATGGAACATGTTACTCACAGGTTTTTTCGGAACAGTGCTTATACCCGGGATCTGATTTAATTGCTCAGCTAAACTCAATGCATTTTTCCAATAAAGCGGCATTTTATCTCGCCTCAATCGGTAGTTGTACTGGGCACTGACGACGTAAGGGTAAAGTTGGAAGATATCCCCACCATGTCGCCTCTTCCACAGTTTAGCACTGTCCATAAAGCCCCTGTCAGCTGCTAAGATAGCTCCCGACACACCTCCAAATCCCTTATAAAACGAGATGTAAACCGAATCAAAAAGAGCGCACACCTGGGCGGCAGTTTTTTTATAGTATGCAAGTATTTCAAACAATCTGGCCCCATCTAAATGACTGTGAATCCCCCGCTGCCTGCACCAGTCAGACATTTTTTGCAACTCATCCCAAGCGGGTAGCTGGCCGCCAATTTCTCGCTGCGGTAGTTCAAATAAAACGGCGGCAACACCTTCCGCGCTTTGCAGGTCTTGCAAACTAAACAAGCGATTAGGCTCTCCCAGTAAAACACTATCAATTCTATGTAGGTGTTTTAATCCCTGTTGTTCATGAATTTGCAGATGACAAAGAGGATGGTAGGCTACTCTGGCTATTGCCCTGTTATCACAAGCTATTCGCAATGCAACTTGTTGCGCCATAGTCCCACTGGGAAAAAAATTTGCCTGCTGCTTGCCCAGCTCCAAGGCTATTTCGTGCTCAAAGTCATTTATAATAGCACCACTACCATAGGCATCACCTGGGGCCGACTGCTCCAGGTTCACATAAGTTTGTAAACTATCCCTCATACTGATACCCGGATGCCCGTGTAACTGAAAGCTGGCTTGTGTCCTCTGGCTTTGATATCTGTGCATAGATGTCCTTATTATTGGGTTACTAAATTGGCCGCTATTTTTTTTAGATCAGTGATCCGCAATCGTTTTAGGATAGTGAATAACATTGTGAAAAATGACTATTTCAGCCGTACTATTTCGATAGCCGTGCTCTTGATCAGCTTTGAACCTCAAGGTTTCTCCCGCTAATAAAAGCTGCCATTGCTCAGTAAATTTAATCTCTAAAGCACCTTCAATGACGATAATATCTTCTATTACCCCTATTTCATGCGGGTCAGACAAGTGTGTTTTTCCAGGTGCCATTTGATGGGAAAACATTTCACTGCGCAGTGTTGGGTCAAAGGCGAACAATACTCTGAATTGTAAATTATCGTCGAAACTAAGTTGTTTCTTTGACTGATGTTCCAGAGCCTGAGGGCTGCTACTGTGCGGCTCGAGTAAAACAGACATAGGAAGGTGAAAACCTTGGGTGATCTTCCACAAGGTAGCCATCGTGGGACTCGATTCACCTCTCTCTATCTGACCCAACATCGCTTTGCTGACGCCGGTTTCTGCAGCGGCACGCGCTAAACTCCAGCTTCGAGAACTTCGAAACTCTTTTAAGTTATTTGCAATAATCTTATTAAACATAAATTAACCACAAACTATTGTACGCTATAACGCACGGTGATAAGATCTTCTGTGTGCGCTATAACGCACATGTAATTATAACTGCTTAGCGGCACTTATTGAACGGCTACGCCAATATAAAATTCGGCCAATGTATATTTCTAGGAACATGAATTTATGACATCACTAAAACTCTCACATATATCAGCGGGATTTATCGCCGTTCTGGTCGGCTATAGCAGTAGTGTCGCTATTATTTTCCAGGCCGCTGAGTCTCTGGGGGCGAGTCAGGCGCAATTAAACAGCTGGATGCTTGCTCTGGGATTGGGTATGGGCATCACCTCTATTGTGCTTTCATGGGTCTATAAGATGCCTGTGATCACTGCATGGTCCACCCCGGGAGCCGCCCTATTAGTTACCTCGCTGGTAGGTGTTGAGATGCAACAGGCAATTGGCAGTTTCATTGTCTGCGGTTTACTTATTTTAATCTGTGGCCTGGGTGGCTGGTTTGATAAAATCCAGCAACTGATTCCTGCGTCTATCGCCAGTGCGATGCTCGCTGGAATACTGTTTCAGTTTGGCATAGGTATTTTTAACGCCCTACAGCAAGAAGTATTTTTAGTCGCGATGATGGGTATCAGCTACTTACTGGGAAAACCGTTGTTAAAAAACTTCAACATCCCTTTTGTTTTAGTGCTCGGTATTTTTATTTGTGTACAACAAGATTTGTTCATCGAGCAGAGTATAAAGTTGAGTTTTGCTGTACCTGTGTGGGTTGTACCTAGCTTCTCAATGGCCACTATTATCAGCGTAGCCATCCCGCTGTTCGTGGTTACTATGACATCACAAAACATCCCTGGCGCCGCAACCATTAAAGCAGCAGGTTACCAACCACCTAGCTCCCAAGCTCTGTGTGTTACCGGCCTATGTACTGTGTTAATGGCTCCAATGGGCGGATTCTCCTATAATTTAGCCGCTATCACTGCCGCTATTTGCTGCTCAGAAGAAGTGGATAACAATAAAAAGACCCGCTATATCGCCGGCATCTGCACCGGCATTTTCTATATTATTATCGGTCTATTTGGTGCCACTGTGGTCAGCCTATTTCTGATCGCTCCCAAGGCATTGATAGTCACCATAGCCGGGCTAGCACTGCTACACACACTGGCCAATAGCTTAAGCGTTGCCTTGCAAAAAACCACTGAGCGCGAAGCCGCTCTGGTTACTTTACTGGTCACCGTATCTGGAATCAATTTCTTTGCCATAGGTGCTGCCTTTTGGGGGCTGCTATTTGGCATGTTATTTTTATGGCTTTCACGGATATTTAATCGCAAGTTAGCCATTGCCATGGACAAAATATAGCAAGCTTTTCTCTGTTTCAAAGCGCTATAATTAGCCTGCAAGTTTACCGTGACAGAAGTTACTTTATAGCTACACTAAAGCATTACATAGTTAACTAAATATTTTAATGAGTGAGAGTAAAATGGATTGTCTTTTTTGTAAAATTATCAACCGAGAAATTCCGGCCAAAATCATCTACGAGGATGACGAGATGATTGCATTTGATGATATACAGCCTAAGGCACCGCAGCATTTTTTAGTCATCCCCAAAAAGCATATAAGCACCTTAAATGATCTGACAGATTCTGATGTTCCACTGATGGGAAAACTGCTCAAGACTGCCAGTCATCTAGCCGCCAAAGTAGGTATTGCTGAAAGCGGTTATCGCACGGTATTTAATTGTAACAAAGAAGGTGGGCAAGTTATCTATCATATTCATTTACACGTAATGGGTGGCAAACAGCTTTAGTACATAGGCAATACTATCAGGCAAAAAAAACCCCGCCTTAGCGGGTTATTCAATCCTGCCAGCAGAAACTTACTTTCTGCGCTGTCTGACTGCCTCGTATAGACAACCCCCAGTGGCAACTAAAACATTCAGACTCCTCCCTCCCCCCGCCATAGGCAATTTAATCAAGAAATCACAGTTTTCTTTTGTCAGACGACGCATGCCCTTGCCCTCTGCACCCATGACTAATGCCAGTGGACCCGATAAATTTGCCTGGTAGACATCTTGCTCTGCCTCTCCTGCGGTTCCAGCTATCCACAGGCCCCGCTGCTGTAATTGCTGAAGCGTTCTCGACAAATTCGTCACTTGCACGTAGGGCATAACATCAACTGCACCGCAAGCCACTTTAGCCACCGTTGGATTTAAAGGTGCCGAGTTGTTTTTCGGCGCTATCACCGCATGCACGCCTGCTGCGTCAGCACTGCGAATACAAGCCCCTAAGTTATGTGGGTCTGTGACCCCATCTAACACCAATAAAAACGCCGGTTCTGTTAACGAATCCAACAGCGAATCCAGGTAGTCTTCATCTTTTGCCTGCATCGGCTCACACTGTATCGCCACACCTTGATGCACAGCTCTGCCAGTAAGCTCATCCAGCACTTTACGGTTGCATCGCTCTATTACAATATTCAACTGTTGTGCGCTGGCGATTACCTGGCCTATTCGCTCATCTTTTCTATCGGCAATTACCAATAGTTTCTGCACTCTGCGAGGGTCGTGTTTTAAAGTTGTTTTGACTGCGTGAAAGCCAAAAAGTACGTCAAGTGTCAATTTTCTCTCCTAGCCAATCAGCTGCTTGTTGCTGCAAGATATCTGACAGGCACTCTATAAATAATGGTTGCTCATTCAGTGCCGGAATATAGCGATACTCTATTCCACCACTTTCTATAAATAACTCTCTGTTGGTCTTGGCTATCTCTTCCAAGGTTTCCAGGCAATCGGCGGAAAATGCAGGACAAATGACATCAATCGAAGTGATTCCCCTGGCTGCTAACTGCTTTAGAGTTTCATCTGTATAAGGCTTCACCCACTGGGTAACACCAAAGCGCGACTGAAAACTACTGATAAACTCACCGCTGAATTCGCTTCCAGCTGCTGTCAGCGCTGTTTTAACCGCCTCGGTTGTCTGTAGGCATTGTCTAGGGTAGGGATCACCTGCATCGGCATACTGCTGCGGAATACCGTGATAGGAGAACATCAAACACTGAGCCGCGCCATGCTGTTGCCAATGCTGCTCAATACTCTGAGCTAGTCCCTGGATAAACTTTGCATGTTGATAATAGGACTTGAGAATCCGAATATCCAATACATCTCTGATACTGCTTTGAAATTGACCTACTTTATCGTATACAGCACCGGTTGATGTCGCCGAGTACTGCGGAAACAAAGGCATCACGAATACTTTAGTGTAGTTTTGGGCATGCAATTTGTGCAGGACATCTGTAAGATTTTCCCGGCCATAAGTCATAGCGGCAAAAACATCCACAGGCTTTTCAAAACGCCCTTGCAAAGCTTTTTGCAAAGCTTGTACTTGAGCATTCATTATCTGGCGCATCGGAGACCCCTGTTGCCAAATCTGTGCATATAACTTAGCTACTTTTTTCGGCCTGCGACGCAGCACAATCAAGTTTAGAATCAACAGCCACAACCAGCGCCTGGGGCCCCTCCCTTCAATGACTCTTTTATCCGCCAAAAACTCCCCTAAAAAAGTCCGCACTGATTTAGCATCGGCTTTAGTTGGGGTGCCTATATTGACAAGCACTACTGCTGTTTTTTCGATTTTAGACATTAACGCTGCCCGTAACTCCTATTATTGTTAAATATTATCTAAGTGTAGAATATTTAGCTCACATTTCTATGCGCTCAGTTACCCCTGTTGCCAGCTCGGCTGTTTATCGCTAAGCAGATAAGTCTTATTAATCTATATGGAGGCTCACCTGGCTCATTCTAAAGGCCCGCTGTATGACACTCATGTCACCGCTAATACCGCTAGTCCCGAACATAAAAACTT
>ASZI01000275.1 GCA_000416315.1 Osedax symbiont Rs2
TATTGCACGAAAATACCTGCAACAACAGCAAACCTAGCTGCAAATTTCGGCACAGGATTAGTAGGTTGCTGTCGGGACTTTGATAATAAAGATCAGTCAGTATTTGCGCTAGCAATCTTCGCATAAGTGGATTAACCAGTGGATTAAAAGACTAGACCAATATCTTTCTTCAGCTAAACAGTTAGCCGCTAATGAAATTATAGATGAAAAGGAATATATCAATATGCTTTTAAGAAAATCGCAGCCTTCGGATATGCCATTCCTAAGAGATATGCTCTATCAGGGAGTCTATTGGCGCGCCATAGCGAATGACACTCCACCTGCGTTTGAGCAGGCACTTGCCGATCCGCAAGTGGCTAAAGCACTGGCAGGCTGGGGGGAGTGCGCGGGTGACCAAGGGGTTGTTGCCGTGCACAATAGTATTCCGATCGGCGCTGCCTGGTACAGATTCTGGACTGATGAAGATAATATCAGAGGCTATATTGAGGAGGACACCCCAGCTTTAATCATTGCAGTACACAGTGATTATCGAGACCGGGGGGTCGGTAAACAACTGCTTGAATGGTTGGTCGAACATGCTGCAAGCCAGGGCATTGGCAAAATTAGTCTGATGGTGGCTAAAGATAATCAGGCGATTAATCTGTATAGAAAATGTGGCTTCACTGAGCATGCCGATACAGGGGCTTCAGTGTTAATGTTACGTACCTTATAGATTTATCAACAGCATAGGATGCAATGTTGTTAATAGAGTCTCTGTTTGATCGAATATAAAATGGACCTAGATGATTAATACAATATCAATAGCTAACTACAGATCGCTCCTGCAATTAGTGATTCCGCTGACTAATCTCAATGTTGTCACTGGGGCAAATGCCAGTGGTAAATCCAATCTGTATAAGTCCTTGCGCCTGTTAGCTGAAACAGCTCAGGGAGGGGTGGTAAATGCATTGGCAAAAGAAGGTGGGTTAGATTCGACCTTCTGGGCCGGGCCGGAAAATTTATCTAAAAGGATGATCAGTGGAGAGGTTCCGGTTCAGGGAGGACCAAGACAAAACCGAACCCGTTTGCGGCTGGGTTTTGCTGGCGATGATTTTGGCTATGCCATTTCCCTGGGGTTACCTGTGCCCTCCAATTCGGCATTTTCTCTGGACCCTGAAATTAAAAGAGAAACTATTTGGGTTGGCAACAGCTATAGGCCCGCCAGTGCATTAGTAGAGCGTGAGGGTGCTGTCATTAAAGTGCGCTCGCAGCGACACTGGGAAGTGATAGCCCAGCATGCAAACAGTTTCGATAGCTTATTTAGTCTAATCGCTGATCCTGTAAGAACGCCTGAAGTGGTGAGTTTACGAGATAATATCCGCGCCTGGCGTTTCTATGATCACTTCAGAACAGATGCAGACGCCCCGGCGCGACAACCTCAACTGGGAACAAGAACCCCGGTGTTGCATAATGATGGTCACGATTTAGCAGCGGCACTGCAAAGTATAAAAGAAATAGGCGACTCCCAGGCCCTTGCGGATGCAATCAGTGATGCATTTCCCGGAGCCAGCTTAGATATAACCATAGGTAGTGATGGTCGATTTGCGATTAAATTTAGCCAATATGGTTTACTGCGACCTCTATCGGGGCTGGAACTCTCCGATGGCACACTCAGGTATTTACTTTGGGTGGCTGCTCTTTTAACCCCGAGACCTCCACCATTGATGGTATTGAACGAGCCAGAAACTAGCCTGCACCCGGATTTATTACCGGCGCTGGCGCGACTCATTATAAGAGCCTCTAGATCTACCCAGGTTTGGGTTGTTTCTCACGCTGCAAAATTAATAACTGCATTACAATGTTGTGAAGATTGCAACTCCATCGAATTAGAGAAACAGTTGGGACAAACTAAAGTACTGGGGCAGGGGATGTTGGATCAACCAATGTGGCTGTGGCCCGATAAAGGTAAGTGATTTATTAGGAATTTCAGCATAATTACAACGCAATACAGCTATTTAGCCCGGCCTATCAACAATCCTAAACAAAAAAAATTGTGGATTGTGTTGGTTTTACGAATCGTTGGTTTATCATTACTATCCCCATCAGGCAATGGCTTATAAGCCAGCAGATTATTGTGGATGGGGGGATTAAAGGAAAAACAGCTATGGTTATAGATGTGCAGCGGGTTTTTCAGCCTGTTCCTCAGCCAAAACTTCATTTACATGAGGTCCTTAACGATGAAAAATATTTTTCTAGTATTTTTAGTGATGCTCATCTCAACAACCAGCTACGCTTTTGAGTTCTCTGATAACTTTAAAACTCTGGTAGATGGTGCTTTTAAAGCGGCGACTTCCCAGGAGCGAATCAGTCAATTGCAGTTGGCGATCTCAGAGGGCTCGAACGAGGAAGTATTTTTGATTCCCCCTCTGATTTTCCCAGGCAATATCCTCAAAAAATCTAAACAGAACAGCCGCTGTCTATCTGAAATTGACTCCTTTATGTCGAAGTTTAAAGCCGGACTTGATGATGGCTATGATCAGTATATGCAAGTTAACTCAAAGCAATACCGGCTCTCTTTAAATCAGTTAATTGATTGTGTGCACAGTGCCTATCAATAACAGCTAGATTGATCGATGAGCATTTAATAAGGGTTTGAATTAATATGAAATTAACGTTATAAACACCTTTTCATTGGAGTCGTTAATGTTAAATGGAATTCATCACGCTGCCATTATCTGTTCAGACTATAGTCTATCAAAACGTTTTTATGTGTCCATTTTAGGCCTGGAAGTTATTGCTGAAAATTACCGGCATGACAGGGCCTCATATAAACTTGATCTTAAACTTGCAGATGGAAGCCAGATTGAGTTATTTTCTTTCCCCGACTCTCCACTTAGACCTAGTTACCCAGAAGCTTGTGGTCTGCGACATCTGGCTTTCTCTGTGTCTTCGATAGAAGATGTTATCTCAAAGCTAGAAGCAGCTGGCATTGAGCTAGAGCCAATTAGAGTCGATGAGTACACAGGAAAAAGATTTACCTTCTTTAGCGATCCAGATGGGCTACCGCTTGAGTTATACGAGCAATAGCGACAGATGGTAACCCTGGCGACAGTAAATAATAGAATTAAAAAAGGACAGAAAATGCAGTTTGCAGTAACAGCCCATGATTTTACAGATGCACAGGCAATCGATCGGAGATTGGCGGTCAGAGAGCAACACTTTGTCGGCATCAAAAAAATGATCGAAAACGGCACATTTTTGAGCGGCGGGGGAATCTTAGATGATGCAGGAAAAATGATAGGTTCTTGTGCGCATGTGCAATTTAACAGCAGGGCTGAAGTGGAGCACTGGATAGCTAATGATCCCTACACTACCGCTAAAGTCTGGGATAAAGTGGTAGTAGTGGCTGTTAAGTTAGTGCCAATGTGAGCTCGCTCAGAGCAGTTCTGAGCGAGGTCTATTAGCTGTGTGCTAGCCTCAGGCAATTTTAAAGGTTGTCGCTATGTCTTGTAAGGTCACAGCTAACAGGGCTTGATCTTTGGCTGTGGCAGTTATTTGTGTAGAGCCCGCTGTAGATTCCATTGATTTATATTCTATATTTACCACACTTTTAGCGACGTCCTGAGTCACCATCGCCTGCTGTTCAACAGCGACTGCAACTTGTTCGGTCATGGAGAATATATTACTGACTGAATGAGTGATATCTCCAAGTGTCTGCTCGACATTTTTTGAATTTTCAACTGCCTTTTGGGCCACATTCTGGCTATTTTCAATGACACTAAATGCCGAGTTAACGTCGGTTTGTAAGGCTGATATAAAGTTTTCAATTTCACTGGTGGAATCTTGAGTTCTCTGGGCCAATACCCGAACTTCATCGGCAACGACGGCGAAGCCTCTTCCCTGCTCCCCCGCTCTGGCGGCTTCGATAGCGGCATTTAGTGCCAGCAAATTAGTTTGCTCAGCCACGGATTTAATCACATCGACTACACTGGTAATATTATTACTGCTTTCATGCAAGCTGGTTATTTTTTCAGCTAAGTTATTTATTTCTTGTGCAAGCTCTTCAATAGATTGATAAGACTTTTGAACAACAGCAGAGCCATCCAGCGCTTGAGTATCAGCTTGTTTAGCTGAATCAGCGGCTAATTGTGTATTCTGCGCAACTTCTTTGACGGTTGCCGATAGCTCTTCTACCGCCGTTGCTATAAGGCCAATTTCATCTTGTTGTTTTATTAATAATTGAGAGTTTTGACCACAGGTTTGGGATGTTTGATTAGAGGCAGCAGCCAGTGAAGTACTTGAGGCTGATATTTCACTGATGGCAGCAGAAAATTTTTCAAGGGTTACATTTAATGCAGTGGAAATTCTTCCTAACTCACTTTTTCCGGTAAATTTTGCCCGACAAGTTAAGTCATTTTCATCGCTAACTTTCGCCATCACTTGAGTCAGATCAGCCACTTGTTGCTGCAGTTCTCTGATAATAATATAGCTGAATATCGCGACAAGTAAGAGGATAGCAGCTGACAGTAATGATTTTATGACTAACGATTTAAATGCATCGTTTTGTATTTGATTGGTGAGCTTTAATAGTGATTGAGTCAGCTTATCTTCAATATTTTTTATCACAATGATTCTATTGGTAGATTGCTCGAACCAATAGTTTGGGTTCACTTTAAAGTTACCTAATGCGGCGTTCTCTATCGCTAATTGTCGCAGTTTCTTTACTTCTTTAATTGATGAGTTATCTTGTTTCTGGCTGAAATAATTTTTATTGTCCTCACTTGCAAAGGCCTTAAATCCATAAAAATAGGTTTGCTGTTCAGAGAGTAAGGTAATAAATTTTTCAAACATTCCCGGGTTAAATATGTCTGAAGAAAATGTATTTGTTAATACCGCTCTTTCAATACCCGCGCGCTCTTTAGCTTGAATGAAATTATAGTAGGCAACCGTTTCTTTGGTGACTTCAGCGTTAGTGGAGTTTTGTGTCGCGATCACAGAAATACTTAATAATAATTCATTAATTTTTGTATAGTAGCTAAGTGCTTCTGGCAGTGGAATGGATAATTGATCAACACTTTTTCGAATCTTTGTAAGCTG
>ASZI01000276.1 GCA_000416315.1 Osedax symbiont Rs2
CCTGCGGAAATTTTAAAAATTGATTCCAGTTTGATTCAGGGAATGCAGCTCAATGATAAAGATCGCACTTTAGTAGAAGTGGTGCTCACTCTGGCGAAGTCACTGGGGAAAGTGGTAGTCGCAGAAGGTGTAGAGAACGATATAGTGGCCGAGCAACTGAGGCAGTTAAATTGTGATTATTTGCAGGGGAACTGGCTTTTGGAGCCTATCCCGATTAAGCGCCTACTGCCGTATTTGCATCAGCATATGTTTGAGCTGGAAGATAGGAAAAGAATCTAAACAGCTCATAACCATAAAAAAGCAGCCCTGGGCTGCTTATCACTGATCGCTAAGGTTTCTTTTTGCGAAAAAGCTGCATTCCATCGTCAATAATGACTGGCGCAGTTCTTTTGTTAACTTTCTTTTTGTCCTTAGTTGATTTCTTACCAGGCTTGGCTGCCAGTTTTTTAGCGATTTTCTTTTTCTTAGTACCCGCAGCTTTACCGGAAGATTTTAGTTTCTTGGGACCGCTGTAGCTGCCCTCTAAACCCTTGATTTGGCGTTTTTCGAATTTGGTTTTCAGATAGCGTTCGATACTGGCCATCAAGTTCCATTCACTGGGGTTAATCAGCGATATCGCTGTTCCCTGCTCTCCGGCACGACCCGTGCGACCCGTGCGGTGGATATAATCATCGCCGCTGCGAGGCATGTCGCGGTTGATGACCAGATCTATACCGCGGATATCAATACCGCGCGCCGCCACATCCGTTGCGATTAAGATTTTTAAAGTGCCATTCTTGACTAAGTTGACAACATGCTTGCGCTGCTCTTGAGTAAGGTCGCCGTGTAGAATGCCCGCTCTGATGCCAAAGCGACGCACATAACCGTTGAGCCTTGCTGCTTCCACTATAGTATTAGTAAAGACTATTGCCTTGTCATAGCTCTGTTTGTGTAGCAATGAAACCAGTTGCTTGTCTTTTAACTGGTCATCAGTTGCAGTGATTATTTGGTGGATAATTTTGTTGTGTACTTCTCTGTGGCTGCTAAGCTGATGAATTGCCGGATCGCGCAGGCAGTCGCCGATAAAAGCAGGCATTTCAGATTGAGATAAAGTGGCGGAAAACAACATTGTTTGGCGTTGCTGCGGGCAGCATTGAATGATGCGAGTCACATCTTCTTCAAAACCCATATCTAACATGCGATCCGCTTCATCCAAAATTAGTACTTCAATGTCGGATAAGTCGATAGTACCTTTGTCCAAGTGATCGATAAGACGGCCAGGTGTGGCGATTAAAATTTCCGGGTTCTTACGTAAACGTGCGGCCTGTGGTTTAAACTCTTCTCCACCGCAGACAGTATCTCCTTTGATAAAAGTAAACTGAGCCAACTCCTGTAAGTGCTGTTGTACTTGCAGTGCCAGCTCTCTGGTTGGAGTTAAAATCAGTGCCCGGGCTTCATATCCTGGCGCTTTAACATTTAACAGTTTATCTAAAAGCGGTATTAAAAAGGCCGCAGTTTTGCCACTTCCAGTTTCAGAAGTCACTAATACATCCGTGCCTTGCAAGGTATCAGCTAAAGTGGCCTGCTGGACTTCAGTGGGGGTATTAAAGCTTAATGCGCGTAACGCTTTAGTTAGTCGCTCGTGCAGTTGGTGGTCATCAAACACAATTTGGAATCTCTGATCAAAAAAAATATGCGCTATTTTAACAGAATCCCCGCGTAGTTTGTCAGTTGCTGGCATTTTAATATGGAAAATTATCGCGATGAATGTCGCTATTTCGAGACACAGTGTATTGGGCTGCTTTCAATCTATTACTTTTTGTAATATCCTAGCGTTTTTTTGTGCTATTAAAGCTTTTATATTTCTATGCTTCAGTCGCAAACTTATGGTTAAGAACAAATGCAATACGGCTCTACTTTTCGTCAGCTTAAAATTATCTCAATGTTTGCACTGGTATCGGTACTGTTGGGCTGTGCCAGTCAATCGCAGAAGAGTGCAACTGATGGTTCTGCGTCATACAGAGCTGATCATCCACTGCAGCAGGTAGAGAAAAAATTACTCGGCTACTACAGTGATTGGCGAGGTACTCCCTATCGTCTAGGGGGAAATAGCCGCAAGGGCATAGATTGCTCTGCTTTCGTTAAAAACGCCTACCAATCGGTTTTTGCAGTGCAAGTACCGCGAACCACTTTAGGTTTGGCAACTATAGGAAAAAGCGTCAAGAAAGCCGAGCTAATACCTGGTGACTTAGTGCTGTTTAAAACTTCGCGTTCAGTTCGACATGTAGGTGTAGTAGTAAACGGTAATAAATTCATGCATGTTTCAGAGAAAAAAGGCGTTATGATTTCCGCTCTGGATAATGTCTACTGGCGTAAAAAGTACTGGAAAGCCGTTCGCCCAGAAAACGGCATCACACTTTAGTAGAGTGTATTTGAGATGCCTATCGCTGTTTATGTATGATAATCGAGCTTAGCTAGTGTCTATACTAGTTTCTCACTTGCAGTTGATTTAACAATCGCTGTAGCGGGATATCTAATTTAGCCGCTAATTTTTTGGCATCGCCCTGCAGTCTTCTAGGGTGAGGATCGGCCTGAAAATCTTTGCCTATGATAACAATAATGTTGCCCTCATCAGTAACTACCTGCAGCGACTGTGAAATAAAGGTGTGTTCCAGATAATCCAGATCAAAAGGCAAGTAACCTTTGCCTGCATCCCATAAGTTTAAGATTAAAGTCCCATTGTTGTTGAGTGCTGTGTAACATTGGCTGATAAATTTGTGGCTGGCCATGGAGTCCTGCACCCCATTATCTAAGTACAGATCGACGAACAGTAAATCACAGCGCTGTCGGGGGTTTTTAATGAAGGCAAAAGCGTCCCCTATTTCTATTTTCAAGCGATCAGATTTGGGTAAATCGAACCATTGATGGGCTATTTCTTCAACCTTTTGGCGTAACTCTACCGCGGTGATAGTGATGTTTTCATCGCTGAGCAGCAGTGATTTAGCAATAGACCCCGCTCCCAGGCCCAATAAAATGGCGCTCTTTGCTCTAGGTGTAAACAGCAGTGACAGCATCATTGCCTGTGTATATTGAAACATTAGCCGGTCGGGTTGATTGATCTGCATGCCACTTTGCTGACCGCCCTCACCAAAGGTGAGGTAGTAGTTATCGGTATCGCTCATTACATGCACTTTGCCCCATTCATCAGTGGCGCTGAAAATTTCAAAAAAGTGGCTCATACAAAAATAGTCTTCAATAGATTAATGTTTTTCGGCGCCAAGTATGATCTATATCGAGTGTAGATAGTAGCAAAATATTTACACAAACAGTGTTGCAAATCATTCTCATTATCGATAGTATTATCTGGCTCGCAAGCTAACTAGATAGCTCATATCAAGTTAACTTCACTTTTTCTGATTGATTAAATAGCTATTTGGTCTTTCGGGAAGCATACACGGTTCTTGTCATTTGTAGGCAACCCAGATGGGTTGCCTTTTTTTTATCTTTTTTTCCAGTCAGCTATGCACAGACCGATCTGATTCGTCTTACTGGTTGTTTTTACTTTGATATTAACTTCTTTTGCTAATAAGCTCAGTACTGCGATTTTCAATCAGGAGTTAGCATTGAGTAGATTAACCTTAGCCACAGACTATCAATTACACTACCAGTTCATCGAAGGGGATACCGCTAAGCCCTGGCTGGTTTTTTTGCATGAAGGTCTTGGATGTATTGATATGTGGAAGGGTTTCCCGCAGCAGTTGTGCAGTTTAACCGGTTGTCCCGGTTTAGTGTTCGACCGCTTAGGCTACGGCCAGTCTTCAGCCTTGCTAAAAGCGCGTAGTATTCACTATATGCATGAGTACGCACTGCAAGAACTACCGCAATTATTGGCTGCACTGCTGCAGGACTGCAATTACATTTTAGTAGGACACTCGGACGGTGCCAGCATTAGCTTAATCTATGCTGCTGAGCAGCCACCATTATTAAAAGCTTTGATTAGCGTCGCGGCGCATGTGTTTGTTGAGCCCGAGACGATTAGCGGCATAAAAGCGGCGGATGCGGCTTATGATGCCGGGAAACTCAAGGCTCTACAAAAGTATCACGGTGATAAAACTGCCACTATCTTTAAGGCCTGGTCGCAAACCTGGCTCAGAGCGGGTTTTTTAAGTTGGAATATTGAATATTTATTGCCAAGTATCAAAGTCCCACTGTTGGCGATTCAGGGAGTAAACGATCAATATGGGTCGCAGCGCCAGGTCAGCTCCATCGTTGAGCAAGCTACAGGTAACAGTTTTGCGGTGATGATTGAGGACTGCGGCCACAGCCCGCACTTAGAGGCACAAGAGAAAGTGCTGGCCGAGATGGATAATTTTATTGCTACAATTACTCACCCTCAGAAGTAGGCTCAGACCTCGTCTTCGAGGTCTGTCGTTCTGGTCTAGAAAACACAGGAGCTAACATGCAAAAGCTGGACAGCCAATTGGCATTTATATTCGAAATTGACCGACTCAAGGCAATTTATCGGCGCACTATGGTGAAAAGTGATAACAACCGCCAGGAAAATAGTGCAGAACACAGTTGGCATATCGCCATGAGTGCGCAAATATTACATGAATATGCCGAGGATGAAGTTGATATCAACAGAGTCGTCAGTATGTTATTGATTCATGACATAGTAGAGATCGATGCCGGAGATTTGTTTGCCTTCGACGATCCGCAGTTGTTTGCCGCCCAGGAGCAAAAAGAAATGCAGGCTGCTGAGCGTATTTTTGGTTTATTACCTGAGCCTCAATCGGCGCTTTTTCTGCAGTTATGGTTAGAGTTTGAAAGCGCAGAAACGACAGATGCGCGCTTTGCCAAAGCCATGGATAGGATACTTCCGCTGGTACAGAACATGGCCAACCAAGGGGGTAGCTGGGCGGCTAACAATGTCACCAGAACACAAGTACAGCAGCGCAACAGTTACCTGCAGGGACTGGCACCTAAGCTTTGGCAGTATGTAAACCAACAGATAGATCTCGCCTGTGAAAAAGGTTGGCTAATAGATAACTGACAGGCACAAATGCGCTGTGAGTAGAGCCACTAGATCAATTCTTGATCTAGTGAAGCAACACTATAGATAAGCAAAGGACAACATGTTGCAGGTTTTAAAGTACGGAGATGACCAAGGTAAGATCGTCTTTTATTTTCATGGGGCACCTGGTGCTCCAGCAGAGGCGGCAATGCTTGAACAAGCAGCCATAGGTGAGAAGTTTTGTATTATCAGTTTTAACCGCTTCGCGATAGATGCAGCGATTGACACTCAGCGCTACTATCAACTTTTGGCGGAGCAAATAGCTTCGATCAGTGACGGTCAGAAAGTCGATCTGATCGGATTTTCCATAGGTTGTCATGTCGCAATCGAAGTTGCCTTGCTGTTAGAAAAGCAATTGGCAAGCTTGCATTTAGTTTCCGCTGCCGCGCCTTTAGAGGGTGGCGATTTTCTAGTGGATATGGCAGGGGGGGCAGTCTTTAAACTGGCGCAAAAAGCGCCGCTATTGTTTGTCGCTCTGAGTTACTGGCAGAAATTGTTGGCCAAGTTTGCCTCAGCAATCCTCTATAAAATGTTGTTTTCCAGTGCTCGGGGTAAAGATAAAGAGTTGGCCGCCAGTGTAGAGTTTCAGCAATTGCTAATGCCGATACTGGCTGATTGTTTTAGCCGCGATGTTAGTGGATATATCCGTGACGTTAAAGCTTATGTAAAACCTTGGAGTGCGCAGCTGGGCAAGCTGCAAGTAAATAGCTACCTTTATCACGGCCAGGCGGATAACTGGTCCGGACTTTCAATGGCGCATTATTTACGAGACACGCTAGGTAGCCGATGTCAGCTGAAAGAGTACCCAGAGCTATCCCACTACTCTTGTCTGAATATCGCAGTTGTCGATATATTCCAGCAATTAAAGCAGGACTGACAACAAGTTAAATATAATAAACAGTCATTGCAAATGGTTCTCATTATCGTTAATATTATCTGGCTCGCAAGATAACCCAATATATTACTTATTAGGTTAACTTCACTCTCTCCTGAGTTGTAAGTTTCACTTACTTTTCAGGGGAACACGGTTCTTGTCATTTTTAGGGGTAACCTTTTGGTTCCCCCTCTTTTTTTGTTAAATATATTTATTAACCTGGTTATATAGCCCACCATTTTTTGATCTGAGCCGAAAGCCAACTGGCGAAGCTTGGGTAAAAAGATCTAGCTTAGCAATGACATCATTTCGATATTTCTAGAAATATATTGATTTTACTCACCAGAGCTTTTACACTGCTTTGACTAAAATACAGCTAGACGTCGGCCAATTGGCAGAATTGAGCCATCTAACCCGTTTGCGAATTTAGTGAATTTTAGTCAAGGCGAGTAACAGTGGTCAGCTGCTGTCTTCCCTGCAACAGCAATTGTAAGTTCCAGGGTTTCGCTTGTCACAGCATATCAATAAGCCAGCTAGCCCAAGGGTAGGGCTTTGTTGCATCGCTCAGCTTGATAGATAGGATACTCTGGCGGTGTTTATGATCAAGGAGTACTGCTCGCAACAAAAGTAACAAACGCAATAAAGCGGGTTAGTCTGAGATTTTGTTGAATTCTATAATTCGATAAAACTAGAAATTTAGTATAATATTATTGAGAGAGCAGTATGAATAAGTATCAGTTACCTGATCACAGTCTTAAAAGCACCAATGCCGAGATAGCCCAGCAGCCAGCAATCAATCATGCACCACGCATTCTAGTGCTCTATGGCTCACTAAGAGAGGGCTCTTACAGTAAAAAATTAGCGCTGCAAAGCGCTGAAATACTAAAGAAATTTGGTGCGCAGGTGAAAATATTCGACCCTACAGGGCTGCCGGTATATCAGAGCGAATCTGCAGAGCATTTGAAAGTGCAGCAGTTGCGTGAGTTGGCGAACTGGTCTGAGGGCATGCTCTGGAGCTCTCCTGAGTTACACGGCAATTTCAGTGCAGTGTTTAAAAATCAAATAGACTGGATACCGCTCAGTGATGGGTCAGTGCGGCCAACTCAGGGAAAAACATTGGCATTGATGCAAGTTAACGGGGGGTCTCAATCGTTTAATGTAGTGAATAATATGCGCATTTTAGGTCGTTGGATGCGTATGTTCACCATCCCCAATCAATCGTCGATTCCCAAGACCCACCAGCAGTTTGATGAGGCAGGTAAGTTAATAGAGTCACCTTATCGCGATAGAGTGATAGATGTATTGGAAGAATTGTTTAAAATGACAATTTTGTTACGTGGCTCAAGCGCGATGTTGACCAATAGATACTCGGAAAATAAGAGCCAATATACAGTTGCTGGCGAAATTCTCTGCTGTAGTTAATCCAGATAAAAGCGCATCAGTTACCCGGGGAGTTACCTGGCAGAGATCGGACCCGGCCGCATCTTGTGGGGTTTTTCGGGGAAAATAGCAACAGTAAACATAGAGTAATGATATTAATGCACAGCGCCACTAAACAGACTATTTTAGCTAGCTCTACCTTAACTCTGGCACTGGTTTCTGATGCTGTGCTGTATTTATTGTTGCCGATCTATTTTTCGGATTTCCTGCTGACTATCGTTTGGGTGGGAATATTACTATCGGCCAATCGGTTTCTGCGCATTTTGTTAAACCCACTGATTGTCTATAGCTATGCTTTATTAGGGGGGCGCCGAGCGACGCTCCTGGCGGTGTTCTTCGCCACCGTTGCCTGTGCTATGTTCTTATTTTCACTGGGACCTTGGGTATTATTAATAGCCAGAATGTTATGGGGGTTTGCCTATGGACTATTACGCTTAAGTTGTTTGTATTGCGCCACAAAAGATCCCGCTGTGAGTTTGAAAAATATGGGCTGGTACGCAGCCATTCAAGAGTTAGGACCACTGCTGGTACTTTTAGCGGCACCACTGATTAATCACTATTACTCAGTGCATGTCATAATAGCCATTTCTCTGCTGCTCTGTTTGCTGGCCTTTATACCGGCGCTTTTTCTCAGGCAAGAGAGTGTGCAGCAGCAAAGTCCCACGCGGGGCTGGTTACCAAAATTTAACTATCAGCACTTTCTTACCTTTGTTTTTTGCCTGTTATTCGATGCTGTGTGGATAGTGGTATTGGCACCACTGATCATCTTTGGCGGTGGCTCTGAGCAGCAGGCACTGGCGATGGCAGCCATATTGGTGGTATTAAAACGCGGCTTCAATTTATTGCTCGGCTTAGTCGTGGTTAAATATTCGCAGCTGCGAAATGTCAACCGCTGGCTCAACTATAGCGTACTGATGATGCTGCTTTCAGCTTGGTTGTTGGCGAGTTCAGCACTGCTCAGTGCCAGTTTATTAGCGATTGTCGGACATGGGGTTTTTATGATTCTGATGCCCAAGATACTATCAGATCAAAATAACAACTTGGCAGCCAGAAAAGCCAGTTTAAATGACTTCACCTTGTGGCGTGACTTTGCAGCGGCTCTGGGGGCATTATTGGCCGGAGTGCTGTTGGCTGCAGAGCTAGTGACATATTTCTATCTGTCGGCTGCAATATTGTTGAGCTTAGTTGTCGCTGTATTCAGCTGGCGAGAGAGAAAAATTAGGCTTACAAGCACCGAGCAGGTCGAATAGAAGTTTGTGCTGCTCAGTGCTATCGGTGCAGTGGTCATTTCTTTGGCTGTTCGTCATCTTTAGTAATGACATAAAAAATTTTCAAAAGACTCATGCTTAAATACCCGACTAGCGCCAAGACACAGCCGATAGCGATGATGATGACTCCGGCCAGGGCCAGCAGTTCGCGGTGCAGTAAGTTATAGACTAAAAACTCGCCGCCCATCACTAGGCCTATCCCCAGTAACGACATAAAAAAACCGATCAGAATTAAACTCAGATTCTGCTGGGTTTTTACCGCTTGTTTTTGCAGAACCAGAGTCAACCGCTGGCCTAAAGTCTTGTTTGCATTTCTCATCATCTTTCGCTGTTAAGTGACAGCGCGTTTCCTGAATAATCCAATATTAACACTGAAAGTTAAGTTGATAGGCAGCGTCTTTAAAATGTCTGATTGCTGTTGTTCACTGACTCGCTGTGAGTGTGGAGTCATCTGCAGCAAAGTTGTTAAGTGCTGTTGTTGCTCTAAGACAAAGTCGAATTCTAACAAGCGCTGAGACTCGCAGCTAAAATACTGATCCAGCTCGGTTTTGGGATCGTATTGGGACTCTTTGAGGTCAGTGTAAAGTGCTTGCTTTAACTGCAGTAAGTGTTTACTACTGGGCCATACCAACAGCAGCAGGCCATCAGTTTTAAGTACTTGGGCAAAAGGTCGTGGCATTAGGCGACTGAAGACGACGCTCAAAATGTCTAAGCTGGCTGCTGCAATGGGCATTTTTGCGCCGCTAGCGACTAACCAGCGAATGCTTTTGTTGCGTCGGGTGGCAGCCTTTATCGCGTGTTTAGAGATATCCAAGCCGATAAAGCCTGGGTGCAATTTTTGTTGCGCCAGAGACTTTTGCCAGCGATCGCTGTAGTAACCCTCGCCGCAGCCCATGTCTAAAACTTGTCCGTTGTCTTTGTCTGCCAATTCGTCTGCTAAAATCGTAGCGATACTGTCGGCCAGTGGACGATAGTGATCTAAATCCAGGAACTGTCGACGCGCTTCAACCATGTTTGGATTGTCGCCAGGGTCTCTGGATTTTTTTTGTTGTACTAGCAGCAAATTCCAATAGCCCTGCTTGGCCTGATCAAAACAGTGGTTGTTGGCACAGCGCAGTACTTTGTCATCTTGCTGCAGCGGTTGTTGGCACATTGGACAAGCTAAAATTGATGGACTCATGATTTATCGACTAACAGCCGGGCTAAAATGTTTTCGTAGACATCAGATAAGGTGTCTAAATCAGCAGTTTTAACGCATTCATTGACTTTGTGGATGGTGGCGTTGATCGGGCCCAGTTCAATAACTTGTGCACCGGTTGGGGCGATGAAACGACCATCAGAGGTCCCCCCCGAAGTCGAAAGCTCAGTGTCTAACCCGGTCACTGATTTGATCGCCGCTACACTGGCGTCGATTAACTCACCACCAGTGGTCAGAAAAGGGTTGCCAGAGAAAGCCCAATCGATTTCGTATTCCAGCTGATGGCTGTCCAGGATAGCGTGCACCCGGGACTTGAGCTGCGCCTCGGTAGATTCCGTGGAGAATCTAAAGTTAAAATCTAATAGCGCCTCGCCTGGGACTATATTGTTGGCACCAGTTCCTGCGTGATAGTTGGAAATTTGAAAGCTGGTGGGCGGGAAAAAGTCATTGCCCTGATCCCATTGTTCAGTGGTGATTTCTGCAATAGCAGCAGCGGATAGATGAATTGGGTTTTTTACTAAGTGAGGATAGGCAACGTGTCCTTGTACTCCGTGCACTTTTAATTTACCGCTGAGAGAGCCGCGACGACCATTTTTAATCACATCACCGAGTTTGGCGGTACTGGATGCCTCGCCGATCACACACCAGTCGATCTTTTCGTTGCGCGCTTCTAAAGTGTCTATCACCCTCGTAGTGCCATTGATAAAAGGGCCTTCCTCATCGCTGGTGATCAGCAGAGCAATAGAGCCGTTGTGATGGGGGTGGTGATCTAGAAAACGCTCCAGTGCCGTAATAAAAGCGGCAATACCGCCTTTCATATCAGCCGCACCGCGCCCGTGTAGAAATCCCTCTTCAATAGTGGCGGTAAAAGGATCTGTGCTCCAGTTCTCCTGCGGGCCGCTAGGTACGACGTCAGTATGTCCGGCAAAACACAGCAGCGGTGCCTGAGTGCCGCGTCTGGCCCAAAAATTTTTCACATCAGCAAAGGGCATTTTTTCGATATCAAAGCCCATCTTTTCCAATCGTTCAATTAAAACATCCTGACAACCGGCATCTTCTGGAGTGACAGATTTACGCGAGATAAGGTCGCAGGCGAGGTCGATAGTGGCTGATCTGTTCATGCTGGTGCTCTTTACTGGGAAGGTGATGTAAAACTAGATGGCGGTCCAGACGTTGTCAGCCCGCCGCTACTACTGCTTAGTTGTGCTTGTGCAGCGCTTCGTTCAGCTCAATAGCCGACTTGTTGGTTTTTACTTCAATGCGACCTGTCTGTGAGTTGCGGCGAAACAGTAGGTCGGACTTACCGGCCAACTCTGAGGCTTTAACAGTGGCAACTTCAAGGTTTTTTTCATCCAGGATAGTTACTTTAGCGCCGCCGGTAACGTATACCCCCGCCTCTAAAGTACATCTGTCACCCAGTGGGATGCCCAGGCCTGCGTTAGCTCCTAAGAGGCAGTTTTCGCCCACAGAGATAACGACTGAATTTCCGCCAGAGAGAGTACCCATAGTCGAGGCGCTGCCACCTATGTCAGTACCGTTGCCAACTACAACACCTGCAGAGACTCGTCCCTCGATCATGCCCACTCCTAAAGTGCCAGCATTGAAGTTGATGAAGCCCTCGTGCATCACGGTAGTGCCGTTACCGACATGAGCACCTAAACGGACTCTTGACGCGTCGCCAATACGTATCCCGGCAGGCACCACATAGTTGGCCATTTTAGGAAACTTGTCCACTGACATCACATCCAGAATGCGCCCTTGAGCACGTGCTGCCAGCTGGCGCCTTGGCAAATCTTCCAGAGAAATTGCCCCCTCGTTAGTCCAGGCGACGTTTGGCAATAATGCAAACTGGCCGGTTAGGTCAATATGATGTGGCTGAACCAGACGAGAAGATAACATACTCAGTTTTAAATAAGCTTCTGGGGTAGATGCAGGGGCGCTATCAGTGGCTAAAATAGTAATGACCAATGGCTGTTCGGTGCCTTTTAATATCTCTACAACTTCCGCTTGAGACTCTTCGCCGATGCTCAGTAATGCTACTTCAAGGTCTTTGAGTTGCTCCTGACAAATCTCGATAGCTGCGTCTTCACCCGCTTCATAGCCGACACAGTCACCGACCGCTTTAATCAGCTGCTCTGATGGGTTTAATAGTGGTTTGTTGTAGTAAACTTCCAACCAATCGCCGCTTGTAGACTGGGTGCCGATACCTATGCCAAATGCAAAAAAACTCATATTACTCTCCAGGTGATCTACTTCTCAGCAGAAAAAATTTCTTGGTATTGATCGGCTTTAAAACCGACCATAACGGTTGCGGTGGTAACTAAAACCGGGCGTTTGATCATAGCCGGGTGTTCCAGCATCAGCTCAATTGCTGATTGCTGGTCAATATTATTCTTTACTTCATCGCTTTGTTGGCGCCAAGTGGTACCGCGCTTGTTCAGCAGCAGATCCCATGGCTGAGTGTGCAAAAAGCTGCTCAGAAGTTCTCTGTCTATGCCATCGCTGCGATAATCGTGAAACTGATATGTTATGTTTTGCTGTTCCAGCCATTTTTTTGCTTTTTTAATAGTGTCGCAATTTTTTATGCCGTACAGCTTGACGCTCATTTATTCAGACTCCAAAGTGAGTGACTCTACAAAACTGCGAATCCTCATCGCACCTTCTAAACATTCATCCATGCTTGCCACTAGCGCCATGCGCACGTAATTCTGTCCGGGGATTACAGCATCAACTTCTCGTGAGAGATAGCTGCCAGGCAGCAAGGTCAGATTTTGTTGGGCAAATAATTGCTGAGCGAAAAGTTCATCATCGATCGGTGTCTTAGCCCACAGATAAAAACTGGCATCGGGCAGCTTTACATCCAGAACAGGGCACAATATCTGCAGTACCGCGGCAAATTTCTGTCGATAGATATCACGATTTTGTTTTACATGTTGCTCGTCATTCCAGGCGGCGATGGAGGCGTGTTGATGTTGTACTGGCATCGCCGAACCGTGGTAGGTGCGATACTGCATATAGGGCTGTAACAGTTTTTTATCACCGGCGACAAACCCTGACCTCAGTCCCGGTAAGTTAGAACGCTTAGATAAGCTATGCATGACCACGCAGCGAGCGTAATCGTTGCGACCAATAACTGCGCAGGCCTCTAATAAACCGACCGGAGGCTTAGCTTCATCAAAGTAAATTTCTGAGTAACACTCATCACTGGCGATAATAAAATCGTATTTATCGGCCAGTTGAATGAGTTTCTTGAGTGTGTCTAAATCAGTCACAGCTCCGGTAGGGTTACCTGGGGAACAAATTAAAAGTAACTGGCAGCGCTGCCAGATCTCAGCAGGTACCGCATCGTAATCGGCAATGAAGTTGTTTTCTGCAAGACAGCTTAAGTAGTACGGTTGCGCCCCAGCCAGATAAGCGGCACCCTCGTAAATCTGATAAAAAGGATTGGGACAGACCACCAATGCATCATCGCTGCGACTGACAGAAGCTTGCACAAAAGAGAAAATGGCTTCACGGGTGCCATTCACCGGTACTACATTGACAGCCGGGTCTAAGCTAGCAGGGTTTAAGTTAAATCTTTTCTGACACCAGTTGGCGATGCTCTGACTGAGCTGCGGCATACCTTTAGTTGTGGGGTAGACCCCCAATCCGGCAATGTTATCGGCAATTGCGTCTGCGACAAAAGCAGGGGATGGGTGTTTTGGCTCGCCAATCGAAAATGCGATATGTTTTAGCGACACGGGAGTTACAGAAGCCTTTAAGGCCGCCAGTTTTTCAAAGGGGTAGGGCTGTAACTGCAATAACTCTGGATTCATTTCTTTCCTCGTGTTGCTTGTATGGAGCTGGTTAATATCCGCAAGGCGATAAGGTCGCACAGTATAGCTCAGTGCTGCTTATCTGAATACTGTGTAACCCTTGATAAAGATAAAGCCCTAAAAACTTCAGTGCTAGTTTGAGCATTGATGCTGATTATTGAACACAATATAGATTATCACCAATAGTTAGCTGGTCGTTAATACACGCTCATTTGTCTAAAAAACATAAGTGTTGCAATGCTAAGATCAGCTATAGACTCATCGATGTTGGCGACACTATAGATCATGGCAAAAAGCAGGCTGATCGTTGCCATGTACTGGCATTGTCAGAAAATATTTAATCTAACTGCCTAAAATTTTCAATGGCAGG
>ASZI01000277.1 GCA_000416315.1 Osedax symbiont Rs2
CGCGACCCCACAGCACAGGGATCGTAAATGGGCACACTGCCCTCGGAGTGTTCAGGGTTAATACGCAGGCCGAATGCCAACTGAGGGCGCTGCTCCCTAGCGACCTGAATAATATCCTGAAAACGCTGCCACTGGCTGATGCTGTTAAAGACGATATGATCGGCAAAGGTCAATAGTTCAGATAAATCAGCCCTACTAAAAGCGGCGCTGTATACGTGCACTTCGTTAGCTCGTCCCTCGAACTGATATTCATCTCTGCCGAGCATCGCCTCGTGCAGACCGCTGGCGCAGATGCCGTCTAAATAACTGGCGGTTAGCGGGCCCAACTGCCACATCGAAAAAGCTTTCAGCGCTGCTAATACTTTAGCACCGCTGGCATCGGCCACTTGCTTGAGAATTTTTAAATTGCGCTCGATAGCAACTTGGTCAACAACAAAACAAGGGGAGGGCAGGCGCTGTAAGTCCAGCTTAGAAAAATCGGTAAATTGCATAGTCTCTGAGATCGCTAGCAGTTAAACAGTACAGTGATTACCGCATAACTACACAAGTCAGTTATACGGCTGGAATTTAGGGCTGCGGATTAAGCATCTAAGTTGAAATGCTGCAACTCAATCACTTTCCATGGCAAGCCGTGTTGATTCATGTCATCCATGAAACCGTCGGGATCGAATTGCTCTATGTTCCAAACGCCGGGTTTAATCCAGTTGCCCTCTAACATCTGCTTGGCACCTATCATAGCAGGCACTCCAGTCGTATAGGAGATAGCCTGTGACCCCACTTCTTTGTAACAGCTCTGGTGGTCACAAGTGTTGTACAGGTATACCACTTTTTCCACGTTGTCTTTAATACCGCGCACTACCACACCGATACAAGTGCGACCAACAGTACGTGGTCCCAGCGAGGAGGGGTCGGGCAACATTTGCGCCAGTAATTGAATAGGTACGATTTGCTGGCCCTGGTAATCGATAGGCTCAATTCCAAGCATGCCAACATTACCTAGTACTTCCAAGTGCTTGAGGTAGCTATCGCCAAAGCTCATCCAGAACTGGGCGCGCTTAATGCTCGGGTAATGCTTAGTCAGTGACTCCAGTTCCTCGTGGTACATACGGTAGATATTGTAAGTGCCAACATCTTCCGGGCAGGTAAAGCTGGCTTTTTTCGACATCGCATCGGTGGTGATAAACTCGCCGTTTTCCCAGTGACGACACTGAGCAGTGACCTCTCGGATGTTGATCTCAGGGTTGAAGTTGGTGGCAAACGGGTAGCCGTGATCGCCGCCATTAACATCGATAATGTCTAACTCGTGAATCTCATCGAAGTAGTGCTTGGCCAGATAGGCAGTGAAGACGTTAGTCGCACCTGGGTCAAAACCACTGCCCAGTAACGCGGTGAGGCCGGCTTGTTGAAATTTCTGCTGATAGGCCCACTGCCATTTGTATTCAAACTTAGCGGTGTCTTTTGGCTCGTAGTTTGCTGTATCCATATAGTGGACGCCTGCTTCCAGACAAGCATCCATAATGGTCAGATCTTGGTAGGGCAGGGCCACGTTGATGACCAGCTGTGGCTGCTCAGCTTTTAGCAGCGCTACCAGTTCAGGTACGTTGTCGGCATCTACCTGGGCGGTGCGAATCACTTGGCCGGTTCTCTCTTTGACGGCCTTGGCAATCGCCACACATTTAGACTCAGTGCGACTGGCCAGCAAAATATCGCTGAAGATATCTGCTACTTGGGCGCACTTTTGCACGACAACGCCGCCGACGCCACCGGCGCCGATAATGACTACTTTGGACATATTAGTATCTTCCATTAAATTTTCATGTATTTTAGCAGCACTCTAATAGCACTGCTTAATTATTAGTTGTTTTAGCTAAGTGGCTAGACGTTAGCTTCGTGTCCGAGTTAGTCGTTAGCTTCGTGCTCGAAATAAGTGTAGCCCTGCAAGCTATCTTTAAATGCAGCCAGCATCTTTTGCCGCTGCGAAGCGCTGATAATCTTATCACGCACCCCCTGCTCGGCACGGCGGCGAAACTGCTCCAGCATTTGTTTGGGCTCATATTCTACATAGCTGAGCACATCGGAGATGCTGTCACCGTGAAACTCACGTACAAAATCATAGCTACCATCCTCGTTGACTTTAACGCTGACCACGTTAGTATCGCCAAACAAATTGTGTAAATCCCCGAACGTCTCTTGATAGGCACCGACTAAAAACACTCCAATATAGTATTCCTGGTCTTTATTTAAACTGTGCAGCGGTAAAGTATTACGGATCCCCTGGGGGGAGATAAAACGGTCAATTTTACCATCGCAGTCGCAGGTAATGTCGGCGATAATTGCCTCGCGTGTCGGCTGCTCATCTAAGCGGTGAATCGGCATCACCGGGAATACCTGGTCTATTGCCCAAATGTCAGGCAGAGATTGGAACAAACTGAAGTTGCCGTAGTAGATATCACAAAGCAATTCCGACAGGTTTTCCAGCTCCGGGGGTACCCGCGCGATAGTTTTTAAAATTTTGGCGATCTTATCCAGTACCGCCAAAGTGATATTATCGGCTAGGGCTCTGTCGCGCAGTCCCACCTGGCCGCGGCGAAATAACTCTCTTATCTCATCGCGATAGTACAAGGCATCGTTGTAACACTCTTGAAAATTACGTCCATTGACCGCCTTATTAACCGCAAACAAATTGAGCAAGGTCTCGTGATCCGTCTCCTCCAGTGATTGCGGTAATGGCTGAGGATCGTGATTGCGAACATCTAACACATTAAACAACAACAGTGAGGAGTAGGCGACTGTCGCCCGGCCAGATTCTGTGACGATAGTCGGGTGCTCAATTTGCAGAGGGTCTAAGCTCTCTACTATGGCCTCTACGATATTGACACAGTATTCGTCCAGCCGATAATTCATACTGTGGGTGCTGTTGGTTCTCGCCCCCTCGTAATCAACTGCCAGACCGCCGCCTAAATCCAGATAGCCCATAGGTGCGCCCTCGGCGATAAGACCTGCATAAAAACGGCAAGCTTCCTGCACGCCGCTGCGGATATTGCGGATGTTAGGGATTTGTGACCCTAAGTGACAGTGCAATAACTGCAGACAATCGAGCATTTTCGCGGCTTTTAACTGTTCTACAACATCTAACAAGGCAGTGGTCGAAAGCCCAAAGATAGATCTATCGCCGCTGTCTTCATTCCAGTGGCCATCGACAATCACTGAAGATTTAATCCGTGCACCTATTAGCGGTTGAATGCCCAGTGCTTTAGAGCGCTGCAAAATAATTGGCAGCTCGGCGGGGGGCTCTAAGACAAAAAAGCAATTGATCCCCAGCTGCCTGGCATACAAGCCTAAGTCGACAAATTCAGCGTCTTTGTAACCATTACAGATAATCAGGCTGTTGTTGTCGCGCAGTTGCGACAGAGCAATAATCAACTCGGCTTTACTACCAGCTTCTAAACCATGGTTAAAGCGGCGTCCAAAATCGGCAATTTCCTCGATAACGTGGCACTGTTGGTTGACCTTGATCGGAAATACCCCGCGGTAGTCTCCGCGATAATCAACGTCTGCAATGGCGCGGATAAAGGCCTCATTGAGATCCTTTATCCTCTGATCTAATACGTTTTCAATGCGCAATATAGCGGGCATTTGCATGCCACGCTCTTTCATTCCCTGAATAATTTCTAACAGTGACACTGAGATAGAGTGCCCTTGATGTTGTACGCTGACCTGTACCTCACCGCTGTCGGATATATTAAAGTAACCGCTGCCCCAGTGATTAACCCCGTAGAGCTTTTCACTGTCGGCGACGCTCCAGGGGGCCGTTGTCTGTGGAGCTGTATTGGCTGAAATTTTCTTGTGCATAGATTTATTTCTTTGAATTAATGAAATTTAAGTAATTAACTAGGGCAGTGACACTGGTGAACTGCTGTTAAAGGATAGAATAAAACATTGCTGTTAAAGGATAGAATAAAAACTAAGCAATATATGATTAAGTCCTGTCTGTTTTCTAAGCAATCGCGCTGCTTATAAGGCGCTAATTATGCATTTTTTTTACTAAAGATCAAACTTCTGTAAAGCATTTTAACACGGTTAAAAAACGTCGTTTCTGGGCATGCCTGTCGGTGCTAAAAGATCGCTAGATGTTTGTAAATCCTAAGCGTTTAAGGGTGGCAAAAGTGCCAGGACAAATATTTGTCAATAAGCTTCATAAATGACCAACCTACAGCTGCAGACTCACTCAGTGCAGATAAATTTTCCCGGGGTGACCCCGGTCTGCTTCTTAAACATATGGATAAACGCCGGTAGCGATTCATAACCTAAAGACAGTGCCACCTCAGTGACCGGGCGGTTTTCACTGAGCCCTTGAATCGCCCGGTGCAATATCAATTGTTCACGCCAGCGTCGGTAGCTCATACCTAGTTTAGCTTCAAAGCGTCTGCCAATGGTTTTACTGCTAGCGCCTAACAGTTGACCCCATTCAAACAAGGTCGTCTTGCGCTCGGGCTGGTGCTGCAGTGCTTGCAGAATAGGCAACAATAGCCGGTCATCGGTTAATGGCAATGATAAGTGTTGCTGTTGTAGTCCAGCAATTTGATCAATCAAAACATCCAGTAAGCGCAATTGCTGAGGATTTAACTCCAGCACTGCAGTCGTTGCGTTAGCAGCCCCATGTAGAGTAAAAAACTCGCTGGCCTTAGCGATCAGCAGACGGGTTAGTGGGTCCACTTTTAACACAGTAATCTGCTGCACGAATTGTTTAAGCGGGTCTTTACGTATATGCACACTGCGCAATTTGGCACCGGTAACAGTAGCGATACTGTGGCTGTAGTTGGCGGGAATCCAGATTGCCTGGCCGCTGGGGATTAAATGTTGCCCTTTACTGCTAGTGACTTCTAATAAACCAGATAGGGCAAATATCAGTTGTTCCCAATCGTGGCTGTGCAGTACCACTTCGCCGTACGCCGGTAAATCTTTGGCCCTCATATAGACTGGCATAGGCAGGTTTTTATAGATACCCAGCCTGGGCTGAAAAAGTTGCCAGGGCTTATTTTGTTGCATTAATGATTGTCCTTATCTCGATGTAAATTGTCATTTCGTGGTAAGAAAGACAGCTGTGTTGAGTATAAGATTAAGGACCAATAAAGCAATTAAAGTCCGGGAGAAATGATGAAAAATAGATTAATTCAGTTGATTGAGGAGCAGGGCATAGTGACCGCTCCGGGAGTCTTTGACGGAATAAGTAGCACTCTGGTCGAACAGGCGGGATTTAGTGCTGTATACGCCAGTGGCGGGGCTATTGCCCGCAGTAGTGGGGTGCCGGATATAGGTTTGTTATCACTGACAGAAGTCGTTGATCGAATCAGACAGATAGTTACAGCAACCGATTTGCCAGTGATTGCCGATGCAGATACAGGCTTTGGTGAGCTGATAAATGTCAAACGCACCGTGCAATTGTTCGCACAAACAGGGGTGAGCGCAATGCACTTAGAGGACCAACAATTTCCCAAACGCTGTGGCCACTTAGAGGGCAAGTCACTGGTGAGCAAGAGTGAAATGTGTAACAAAATTGCTGTGGCCAAAAAGTATGCGCGAGATATGCTGGTCATTGGTCGCACGGATGCGATTGCGGTCAGCGGCATGAGCGATGCAATTGACAGAGCCAGGGCATATGTGGATAGCGGAGCCGATATGATTTTTGTTGAAGCGCCGCAAAGCTTAGCGCAGATAGAGCAGATAGCGGCGCAAGTGCCGGGACCTAAGTTGATCAATATGTTCCACAGCGGTAAAACACCGCTGGTCAATACCGTTGACCTGCAGCAGATGGGTTATCAGCTGATTATTATCCCCTCTGACCTGCAGCGTGCCGCCATCTCTGGGATGCAGAAAGTCTTGGCCGAGATCTACCATAGCGGACACAGCGGCGCGTTGGCCGATGAAATTTGCAGCTTCTCTGAACGCGAGCAGATAGTGAATACTGCCGCATTTTTACAGCCTTAATAATGTTGCAGGGTAGAGAGAGTTCTGCGATTGCATCTAACTGATTAAAGTTAAGTTGATAGCTGCAATAACTAGAGTAAAAGCTACCCGGCTATTGTTTACTCACACCTCACGTCCCTCAGTGCAGGCTCATATAGCTGTCTATAATTTTTCTCTGTAGCAGGCTAAACCAGAAAATCTCTTAGAGTTTTGTAAGCGCTGCAATTTTATACTTATCAACAGCGGAAACTCGCTTGTATTCTTTGAATACATAGATACAGGAGTATGTATGTTGAGCCAGCTAAAGTGTCTGATTTTGGGTCTGGTTTTGTTGCTGGAAAGCTCCACTGCTATGAGCTACGCCAGTGAAGGGAAATTAGTGATCGCCTTTAGCGAGTTGCCCCCCTGGAAAGTATTTAATAATAATAAGTTTGAAGGTGCCTATGCTGCTCTGGCCAGAGAAATAGCTAAACGCTTAAATATGCAGCCGAAATTTGAGTTGTGTTCGCTAAAACGCTGTTTATTTATGATGCAAGTGGGACATGCTGACATCATTATCGGTGTTAAAAATACTCTTGAGCGCCAGCAATATATAGAGTTTTTGAACACGCCCTATAGAGCCAGCTCCGCTAAGGTCTTTTACACACTCAGAAATAGTCGCTACGCGCCGGATAAATACCAGGATCTGTACGCCGTACCTAGTATAGGGACTAAGATTGGGGCTAAATATTTCCCTCGCTTTGATCGGGATGATTCACTGAAAAAAGTACCAGCACCCAATAATAAACAAAATTTTTCAAAGCTAGTGCGTCACAAAATTGACCTGATCCTGATCGCCGAAGATCAGGGAGAGTTTCTAATTCATCAGCTAAAGCTTCGTGATCAGCTAAAAAAAGCTAATTTTTATTATCGGGATCAAAGCCCAAGATACGTTGGTTTATCAAAAAAATCTATAAATTTCAGCAAATTGGAAAGAATTCAGACGGCGATGACAGAGATAAAAAAAAGCGGAACACTGCGACAAATTATGCTGGATAATTTTTTTGTGCCCTACAATATTGCAACGGATCAATTTCACTGGGAATAGTGTTACGGCAACATCAGCTGATGATTCTTTTCTCAGCCAGATTGGGGATCCGGGCCTTCTGCAATCCCTACCTAGTTACATTATCGTCAACTTCCAACTTCCAAC
>ASZI01000278.1 GCA_000416315.1 Osedax symbiont Rs2
CCTCACACCTCACACCTCATAACTTCCAACTTCCAACTTCCACCTCATAACTAGAAAATCCCCCTTTCCCTATACCCCCTATAGGAAAACTAAGCAGCGCAATCACTTATCTTTATTGCATTAATAGTGAAAGTTTAATAATTTAGGTCTCCTAAACATATATTGGAACCCGCACTATGAAAGCTGCCCTTTACACTGCGTTCAAACAGCCGCTGACGATTGAAAATGTTGCTGATCCCAGCCCCAGTAATGATGGCGTTGTGGTAAAAGTTGGCGCAACTGGTCTGTGTCGCAGCGACTGGCATGGCTGGATGGGCCATGATCCCGATATCGTTCTGCCACATGTTCCCGGGCATGAACTGGCCGGTACTATTGAAGCTGTGGGAAAAAACGTCAGTGGCTGGCGCATCGGCGATAGAGTGACACTGCCTTTTGTCTGCGGTTGCAATAGCTGTTCGCAGTGCGCCAGTGGTAACCAGCAGGTTTGTGATAATCAGTTTCAGCCGGGTTTTAGTGCCTGGGGTTCTTATGCTGAGTATGTGGCGATTGACTATGCGCAGAGTAATCTGGTGAAACTACCGGATCAGTTGAGTTTTGAAACTGCCGCCAGTTTAGGCTGTCGTTTTGTTACCTCTTTTCGCGCCATTGTCGATCAGGGGCAAGTGCAAGCAGGTGAATGGGTGGTGGTGCACGGCTGCGGCGGAGTCGGTTTGTCGGCGATAATGATTGCAAGTGCCTTAGGCGCTAATGTCATTGCTGTCGATATCAGTGATCAGAAGTTGGCCTTTGCCAAAAGTATCGGCGCGGTCATTACAATAAATGCCCAAGACACGACAGATGTCGTTGCCCAGGTAATCGAGATAACTAAGGGCGGTGCCCATCTGTCGATTGATGCGCTGGGCAGTAGCGTCACTTGTTTTAATTCTATCGCCAACTTGCGCACCCGCGGTAGGCATGTGCAAGTGGGGTTGATGGCTGGCACTGATCAACAGCCACTGATTCCGATGGATAAAGTAATCGCTAAAGAGCTGCAGATTATCGGCAGTCATGGGATGCAGGCGCATCGCTATCCACAGTTACTGGCGATGATAAAAAGTGGCAAGTTGCAGCCGCAAAAACTGATCGGCAGTTGTATCAGTCTAGAAGAATCACTGTTGCAATTGGAGCAGATGAACAGCTTTAGTGGCACAGGCGTCACTGTCATCAATCGTTTTAGTTAGGCAGATCCGTTGAATAATATTACTAATCTATGGCATCAGGCAGGTACTGAGCATAACTACCCGCAGTTAACCGAAGACCTACAGGCCGATGTACTGGTGGTAGGTGCGGGTTTTAGCGGATTGTCTACCGCTTTGCACTTGGCCCGAAAAGGGGTAGCTGTGGTGGTGCTTGAGGCACAGCAAGTTGGTTTTGGCGCCTCGGGGCGTAATGTCGGCCTGACCAACGCCGGACTGTGGATTATGCCGCAACAGGCTGAACAGCATTTAGGCAAAGAGAGAGGGCAGGCGTTAAACCAACTGCTGATAGATGCTCCACTGTATGTACAACAGTTGATTGAAGAACAGCAAATCGATTGCGACTTTAGCGCCAAGGGCACTTTGCATTTAGCCCATAAAGCTTCTGCGCTGAATTATTTGGCGCAACGTGCTGAACAACTAAGTAGCTACGGTGCCCAATTGCAGTTGTTAGACGCAGATGAGACTTTTAACAGGACTCGCGCAAAGGGCTATTACGGTGCGCTGTTAGATAACAGAGCAGGAACATTGCAGCCGCTTAAATACTGTCGGGCACTGGCGCAATTAGCGGTAGCTGCGGGAGTTAAAATATTCACTCACAGCCCGGTTACTGGTTTGCAAAAAAGTGCTGATAAAGTGCAGGCAAATACTTTAAAAGGCAAGGTGGCTTCAGAAAAAATTGTTTTGGCGACAAATGCTTACGAGGACAAGTTAAGTCATAATAGAGACTACTACACCCCTTTGCACTTCTGCCAATTAGCCAGTGCACCGCTGAGCGCACAGCAGCGCCAGCAGTGTTTGCCTGACAACAACGGCTGCTGGGATACCGGAGCGGTGATGCGCTCTTTTCGAACCGATGCAGCAGGGCGATTAATTGTCGGCACTGTGGGTGATATACACAGCGGTGATGCCCGTCATTTCAAGCGTTGGAGTCAACATGTAGTGGCTAAGACCTTCCCACAAATAGGCGCTTTAGAGTATCAGTACGCCTGGTCGGGTCGGATCGCCAAAAGTCACAACAATATCCCGCAACTACTGGAAATTGAAGACAATATAATTCAAATAATGGGCTACAGCGGTCGCGGTATTGCCGGTGCTACTGTCTGTGGCAGAGAACTGGCTAAATACATAAACGGTGATATCAGTCGGCAGCAGCTGGCGATCCCATTTAATAGTGCACAAAAAATTAGTTTCAATCAACTGCGTGCTGTTGCCTACGAGCTAGGCAGTCAGTTATCGCATCTGAGTGATCATATGCTTAGGTAAAATATCAGTGCACTGGAGGCGCACCAGTGTGTTTGATTTTTGCTTAAAATCCGATAGAAAGACGTTAAATATAAAGGTAACAAAATGAATATTGATGAGATTTTTTCACAATTAGGGCTTAATGACGCCCATCTAAACAGCGGCACTCTACAAGTATTTACCCCGATTGACGGTGCGCAGATCGCCAGCGTCCAGGTAGATAGCAGTGCAGCTATCGAGCAGAAGATTGATAATGCAGCGATAGCGTTTAAGACATGGCGCAATGTACCGGCGCCACGAAGAGGCGAACTGATTCGCATCTTAGGTAACATTTTACGCGACAAGAAAGAGGCTCTTGGATCTCTGGTTAGCCTGGAGTGCGGCAAAATTTATCAGGAGGGCTTAGGTGAGGTCCAGGAAATGATCGATATTTGTGACTTTGCTGTAGGCCAGGCACGTCAATTGTACGGTTTAACCATCGCATCCGAGCGTCCTAGTCACAAAATGCGTGAATACTGGCAGCCTATGGGGCCTATCGGGGTTATTTCAGCATTTAATTTCCCGGTGGCTGTGTGGTCCTGGAATACCGCTCTGGCGGTGATCTGTGGCAACAGTGTTATCTGGAAACCATCAGAGAAAACTCCGTTAACGGCACTGGCTTGTCAGAAAATCTTTGATCAGGCAATGGCTGAGTTTGGCGAAGATGCTCCCGCTAACTTGTCTCAAGTGATTATCGGTGAGCGCGAAGCGGGATCACAGCTGGTTAACAGCAAGAAAGTACCCGTGATCAGTGCGACAGGTAGCAGTGCTATGGGCAAAATAGTCGGCACTCAAGTTGCAGAGCGCTTTGGTCGTTCACTGCTGGAGCTGGGAGGCAACAACGCTATTATAGTGGCACCTTCTGCGGACCTGAATATAGCTTTTCAGGGCATTTTGTTTGGCGCCGTAGGTACTTGTGGTCAGCGCTGTACTTCTACTAGACGCATTTTTGTGCACAGCGATGTCTACGATCAGTTAGTGCCTAAATTGAAACACGCCTACGGACAAATAAAGATTGGCGATCCACTGGATGAAAACGTCTTAGTAGGCCCGTTAATCGATCAACAGGCCTATGACAATATGCAAAGTGCGCTACAGATCGCCGCCCAAAACGGTGGTGTGATCGTTGGTGGTGAGCGTACTTTAGAGCAGCAGTACAGCAAGGGCTACTATGTTAAACCGGCACTGGTAGAAATGCAGGGCAGTGTAGACAACGTTCAGCAAGAAACTTTTGCACCTATATTGTATGTGTTTAAATACACCGACTTAGACGAGGCTATTGCCCGTCAGAACGATGTTCCCCAGGGATTGTCCTCGGCAATTTTCACCAGAGATGTTTTAGAAGCAGAGATTTTCACCAGTGAAAGCGGCAGTGATTGTGGTATTGCCAATGTCAATATTGGTACTTCTGGTGCTGAAATCGGCGGTGCATTTGGCGGCGAGAAAGAAACCGGTGGCGGTCGTGAAAGTGGCTCTGATGCCTGGAAAGTGTATATGCGTCGCATGACTTCAACGATGAACTACTCTAAAGAACTTCCTTTAGCGCAAGGGATTAAGTTTGATTTTGGCGATTTATAAATGCTGAATTAATCGTTGCATGACTGTTGCTATTGACCGGCAACAGTTGGCTATGCCGCGATCTTCTACGACGAAAAGCAACTGAGCTTGCTTTTCGTCAATTTACCTCTAAACATATGATCTATCAGGTTTATTTGAAATTCAAACCCTCACTTTTTCCCCTTATCGGCCATAGACGATCGCTTCAAAATCATAATACCAACGCTGTATGCCCTCAAACTAAGAATAGCTCA
>ASZI01000279.1 GCA_000416315.1 Osedax symbiont Rs2
TTGCAGTTTTGCTGTTGTGAGGCAAATGAGCTATTTGCGGACAATAAAAATACTAATGCAATAACTGCGCTCCAAATCCAAGCTTTGAGCAAACGCTCAAACTTACTTTGTACGCGATATCCCTTAGTTTTTATAATTCTTGTCATTGCACTCAACAGCTTAGAGAACCTATTTGATAGAAAGAGAGTTAATTATATTATTATCGAAAAATACAGTTTAATGCATGCTAAGTGTTGCTTCTATCATCTATTAAATTAATTTCTAAGCTCTTCAACCCTGCAAAACTAATCTGCTATTCTTGATTTGTATTGCAGATTGGTAAGCCCTGGAGCTATATATACTTCAGATAGTTATGAAAAATTAATCGCTGATAAATGATCGGGGAAGATCAATAGCTAAATAAACACTTATCAAAATATCTGCGCAATGGCTGACAGTCGTAATCGCTAACTGAAGACTCAGCACTCACAAGTCAGCCTGAGTAAGAGTAAAAGCCGACACACAGCTGATGTTTTGAAAAAAAATTCAGTGCGCTGATAGCCTTTGGCGTCGTTTTGAAACCTAAGTCGGCTTTACTTCGCTGCTAAGCATATCCATGAATTTTGCAAATCGCCTCTGTCTGGTTTCGGGCTTCTTAGCGCTTATCAATCCGTATGCGATTACAAAATGATTCGATTTAGTGAGTGTTTCAAAAAAAAGTTTCGCCTTAGGTTGGTTCTCTAGTGCTGCCAGGAAATCCACCGGCACTTTCATTTCACTTGCCGTATAGGCGTTATCCCACCTGCCGTCTGCTTTTGCGGCACGAACGTGTACTAGTCCCGGCTCAGTCATTCGCTGCTCGTTGATCAAACGCTCAACATGCTCTCTATTCCTTTTAGACCAGTTGCTTGTTAATTTTCTTGGAGTGATCCGCTGCAGGTAGGCCAGTTCATCGATTGATTTTTTGACGCCATCGATCCAGCCCCAGCACAGTGACTCAATCACGACATCATCCCAAGTAACGCTCGCAATTCCGGTCTTTTTCTTGAACATCTTCACCCATAGCTCGTTTTCGCTGGCGTGATTCGCCTTGAGCCACCGGCCGAGATCTTTCGGTGATGCAAAGGTCATGATTCTCGCTGGATCGGCTTTAGGCATAAAAATAAATTCTCTTGGGCATTGCTGACTTGATTTTTGGGGTCGATATTACCTATTGAGCTGACTTTGGTAGAGCAGCAGAATACTACGCATTTGTGTAAATAATGATTTTCTCGATACACTAAATACTACAAATGCTAACAGTTAATGTCTAATTAAACCTTAGTGTTTGGTAAATGACAATAGACAGCGAGAGACTTTACCTTTACACGCAAATGACCGCTGAGAGCCGACTGTCATTGTCACTCATTCGACACCCACCGTTTGCAAGTCAGCTTAGTAACACCAATCCTGACACATAGCAGCTATGGCTAAACAGGCTCTCGCAATAACTAGGGTCTGTAGGTAAAACTACCTAACAGCCTAGTCACTCGGTATTGAGTCCTAGAGTTTCTATTAGTAATGAGATGACTAAAAATTTGAAGAATTACTCACCGCCGCAACGAGACTTGCGTAACTACCATCCTTTTTCATTTCTTTAATGGTATTGGCAATTTTTGCAGCTAATCGCTGATGCTTCTTATGTATGTAGGAGTAAATTTTGACTGGGCTTACTTTCTTTAATTTCGTGATATTTTTAAAAACGGGATGCGTTTCTAACAAATAATCACCCGATCTGCTACTTGCTAGCACTATATCTACCTGCCCGTCAGATAGCCTCTTGAAGGCATCAGTATCGTTGTTGCAGATAACAATCACTTCTTTTGGAAAAAATTGCTCAATAATTTTCTGCATGTTTTTTCGACCTCTAGTATAGGCTATACGGTAGCCTGAAAGGTCATTCCAAGTTTCAAATTTCATCTCTCTAGTGCCAAATACTGCAAGCCAGTCAGTCAATATTTTGGATTCGATTCTGATCAGATTTGGGTATTTATGACCACTGATATTATGAAAATCATATACTCGGTGTAGTTCTCCGTCTAAAGTACCAGTGCTTGAATATAACAACGATCTGAGACTGGGGTGATATACCGCTTTAAACCTAATGCCATTACGCTTAAAAGCTTCTGTTAAAATAGATACGACAACACTAGGTACATACTGATTGAGAGGCCTGTCGCCGCTAAAAGTAATGTCCTCTACTGCTTGGCTGGACAAGGGGATGAGTGAAGATAAAAAGGCAATTAAAAGAGTGCATAATTTTATACGAAATAATTTTTGCATGTTCGTCCAATGTTGGATTGACGTTGAGTAAAAGCGCCATCCTTAGCGCCAAAGCTATTATCAATCGTTCCCACTGCGTTATTAATGAATTGTCCGACCTAGGGTCACGAAAATCATCACTTCAGCGCAACCTTACGCAAGTGAGATGGCCAAAAGAAGGTTCTGATAGATAGCTAAGCCATTTATACCTCTTTTGCATCTGTGTATTAATGGGCTAAAAAAGGATTTCAAACATTCTTAATTAGCACGTATGCAGGTTTATAGAAAAGACTCTAAGCCTCAATTAACGATTGAATGGGAATATGTATTCAGGTTATCGATTTCAATTGCTTGCAAGTAGTTATGCCAACCCAATACCGATCAGTACCAATGCTAATACACTTTTAAATCAACCGGTTGTGCTGATTCTTGACCACATTGGATGCAGTGGTTGAGTGAAAAGGCTTGAATTGTATAAATGAGGCGGCTTAGACGCATCCCTTTTAAAATGCTTTTAATCAACCATCTTCAGCAACTCTGTTGCTTTATTTAAAGAGCTATCTGAAACAGCCTTAGTCATCTCGACGACATTGTTAATTCCTTCGCTGACACTACTTGATAAGTTGGAAGCCTGATTTGTATTGCCTGCAATCTCTTGGGTAACTACAGATTGTTCAGAAGATGCATGGGCAATAGCCTTAATTTTATCCGATACATCAGTAGCACTGTCAATGATTTGCACCAGCATTTGCTCAACTTTATCTGAAATGTCTTTGCCTTGATGGACCTTATCTCGCCCTACATCCATGCTGTGTTCCGCAATTTTTGCATCAGTACGCATACTATCGATTGCCTGTTCTACATCTGCAGTTGCACTTGTAGTTCGACTAGCCAATTGGCGAACTTCATCAGCTACAACTGCAAACCCTCTTCCTTGCTCCCCTGCACGTGCGGCTTCAATTGCTGCATTTAGTGCGAGTAAATTGGTTTGTTCTGCAATTCCACTTATCACACCAAGTATATTTTCTACTTGTTTAGTTTGCTCATTTAAAGAAGCAATGGATTTGGCACTTTCATCAAAAGCTTTACTTATCTCATCCATTTGATCGAGTGAGTTTTTAACTAAGGCCCCCCCTTGTTGAGCTGTTTCTAATGATTGCGTTGCAGATTGGGTTGCATGCTCACTACTGTTTGATACATCTTTTGAAGATGCAGAAAGTTCCTCAATCGCAGCGGCAATCATACTAATCTGGTTGCTTTGCTGATCTATATTTTTTGACATCTCGGTATTGGCTAAAAATATACTATTAGCTTCTTCTGACACATCTTGCATTGAATGAGCAGTGCTAGTGAGGGTATTAATCAACGTATGATTCATTTTGTTAACTGCATCAGTCACAACGGCAATTTCATCTTTCCCCCTCACAACCAATTCTGGTGTTGCCAAGTTATTCTGGGCGACTTCCAATGTTTTTTGTAAAACAGGTGCTAAACGACTTAAAAGATTACGGCTAAAAATGAATGCGGCCAATATAGATATAACGAAGGAAAAAATGGCTCCCCAAAATAAAATTGTATTAAGAATTGTGTAGTCATCTTTTAATATGCGTATATCTGCTTCTAGCAAACTGTTTTGCGAGTCCTGCATTTGTTGTAAATAACTGATGGCTAAAAGCGCATTAGGTGCTGCTTTAGTGCCTAGAATATAGTTCGCTTGATTCCACTGTGGTGAATCGCGTAATTCAAACATTATGCGCGGAAGGACTGAGAATTCTTCTCGGATTAACTTGTATTGATCCCAATATGCTTTCTGCTTAACTGTAAATAATCCTACATACTTGCTGCTTAGCAGCTTAAAGGCCTCGTTATTAACATCCCATTTAGCTGAAAATTTTTCTTTAAACTGGGTATCACCAGACAACAAAAACGCTCTGATATTCGCCAGTCCAACAGCAAAAGAACCTCTAGA
>ASZI01000280.1 GCA_000416315.1 Osedax symbiont Rs2
AAGTTCGTTAGCTATAGAGCAATTCAACAATATTTTCTTCGAATACCGGCAAATGTTTGAACAGCCATCTTTAGTGAGTTGATTTTCCAGCCCTGAGTTGCAAATGATTCCCCGACAAGTGAACACTTTTAAACAGCTGAACGTAGAAAACCAATTGCGGTTCAAACTGGTCGCTTTTATTACTGCCACGGTTAACCATCTATACTAAAATAGCTAACGACTCAATTGCAAAACAGCAACCACCCAAAGACATAATTTTAATAAGGAGTAACAATGTACACCTTGATCAGCATATTAGGCGCCGTCTCTCTGCTTTTGTTTGGCATGGAATTGGTAAAACAAGGGATCATTGGAGCTTTTGATAACGATTTAAAACGAATTATCACCCGTTTTACCCGCAATAAAACCTCTGCCTTTGCCGTAGGTCTGGGCATTACCTCCGTACTGCAGAGCAGTACTGCGACCGCGCTGTTAATCTCCTCTTTTGCCAGCCGCAGTTTAATTGCTGGCGCACCCGCTCTTGCTGTTATGCTCGGTGCCGATATAGGCACAACACTTGTCGCACAAGTGCTGTCTTTTGATTTAAGCTGGCTATCCCCCGCATTGATAGTGATAGGTTTGGTCTCTCATAGGCGCGCCACTACTGAAACTATTAAACACGTGGGAATGGCACTTATTGGCCTGGGACTGATGCTGCTATCCCTTAAACTAATAGGCTCATCGACCGGACCTCTGCGAGACGCCACTGTACTTCAAGAGCTTTTTCATGCTCTTGAAGATGAACGTATGTTGGCGATGCTACTGATTATTGTACTTACCTGGATAAGCCACTCTAGTATCGCCATGATACTCTTGATTATGTCACTGGCTGCCAGCGCTATTATCTCTCCGCAGTTAGGCCTGGTACTAGTGCTCGGAGCCAATATAGGCGGCACTATTCCCGCGGTGTTGGCGACATTAAACAAAGGCCCACAAGCTTTGCGCATCACCGTCAGCAACAGTTGCTTTAAGATTGTTTCCTGTTTGGTAATACTGCCATTTATAGATCTGATATCCGAGTTACTATCAACCTATATGACCACCGATGTGGCCCGCCACGTAGTTGATTTTCACACCATTTTCAATATTCTGGTGGCGCTTGTGTTCCTGCCACTCACCGGCAAAGCTTATTCACTGATTAAGCGCTACATTCCCGATCCTGTGAAAGTAGCCAACGCCAACGAGTCCCGCTATCTGAATGAGAAGTTGATTTCAACGCCATCGATGGCCATAGACTGCGTGATGCGCGAGACCATGCACATGGCTGAGGTGGTTTACACTATGATCAGCAACTGCCTGCCCGCCCTCACTTCAGACAGCTCTGCACCTAGCCGTGAATTGATGAAAATGGAGCGCTCGGTAGACCGTTTGCACAATGAAATTGCCAAGTACGTCACCAAATTGGGCCGCCAGGAATTGAAGAACGAACAACTCTCGCACACTAACCGGATATTGGCTTTTTCTTTGAACCTGGAACACTCTGCTGATATCACCGAAAATATCGCCGAGATGACCCACAAGAAGGTCCAGGATAAATTAGAGCTCTCAGATGACGGATTGGCCGATATCGTCACTATCCACGAAACTGTCCTGAATAACTTTCACTTAGCAATGCGTATCTTTACCACTCAAGATATCGATCTGGTGCATAAATTACTTGAGGGAAAACGCAAAGTTAAGAAGCTAACAGAACAGGCCAACCAGGATCACCTGCATAGACTGCACGAGGGCAAAAGCGATAACAATATGCTGCACTTGGATATCATTCGCGAACTCAACAGAATCAACTGGCATATCACAGGAGTCGCCTACCCGGTTCTGGAGATAGAACGCAACAAAGATCTGGTACAAGAGAAGAGCTAGCTTTCATTGATCAGTACTTTAAGCGAAAACACAACCTTGGCTTAAAGTACTGCAAACATTTATAATCCCCTTTACTTTGAACAATGAAATTTTACCGCCACTGGTGAAATTCTGATAGGCACCCCCATGGCCAATTTTAGCCAATTAAATCTATGTCCAGAACTACAGTTTACCCTCGAGCGCTTAGGCTACCAACAGACCACTGAGATACAAGCGAAGGCCATCCCGGTGATCCTTGCTGGTAGTGACGTTCTCGCTCAAGCTCAGACTGGAACAGGCAAGACCGCCGGTTTTGCGCTACCTATGATAGAGAAATTACGCCAGCGCCAACACAGCGATGACTACCATCAGATTCGCGGTTTAGTGTTAACGCCAACCCGGGAACTAGCGATTCAAGTCGCTGAAAAAACCTTGAGTTATGGCAGCGAATTGGGCATGCGTGTGGTATCTGTTTACGGAGGAGTGCGCTTTGACAATCAAATTCGAAAAATGAAGCGCGGTGCCGACATCTTAGTCGCGACTCCCGGCCGCTTACTGGAGATGCTGATTCAGAGAAAGTTTTCTCTTGAGCAGTTAGAGATACTAGTATTTGATGAGGCAGATCGGATGCTTGACTTGGGCTTCATTCACGACATCAACCGAATTATGAGTTTCGCCCCGAAAACCAGACAAACTTTACTTTTCTCTGCCACCTACAATGAAAAAATTGAGAGCTGGGCAAAGTCAGTACTCAACAATCCACAGAAAATTAGCGTTAGCGTCAGTAATTCTGCCGCCAAGAAAGTCCAGCAACTGGCCTATAAAGTCGACAACAGCAACAAAGAAGAAGTACTGATCTATTTGATCACTAGTGGTAATTGGCAGCAGCCCTTGGTTTTTCCCCGCAAAAAAAGACGCGCCGATAAAGTCGCCGCTGCATTAATTGAGGCCGGTATTAACGCCCAGGCCATACACGGCGACAAACTACAAAAGGAGCGTATCGCCGCCTTAAGCGCCTTTAGTAATCAACAACTAGATGTACTAGTAGCTACCGATGTAGCCGCGCGAGGACTAGATATTGAAGCACTGCCAAGAGTGGTTAACTTTGACCTGCCAAACCAAAGTGAGGCTTATGTGCACCGTATCGGCCGCACCGCCAGGGCGGGGAAATCGGGTCAGGCTATCTCCTTTGTGGCCCCCGATGAGCGCCAGTATTTACTGGATATAGAAGAGCTGCTGGGCAAGCAGTTACAATTTCACAGTATTCCGCTGCTGGACAAAGGCAGATTAATCAGCGAAAAAGCGCAGGGCATTAAACGCGCCAACAAAACTAAACGCAAAACGGCCAAGGCAAAATTTATCGCCCCTGAATTGGAAAAAGCGACAAAACCCGCTTTACGCCCTTCGCTACTGAGTAAAAAGAAATAGAGTCAGCACCCACCCAGAGTAACTCCTGTCGAGCAACAATATACAACAGCGTCAACTCAGCGCAATCCAGTACCGGGCAACAAGACATAAAAAAGCCGGCTCCTGTATCACAGCAGCCGGCTTGATTAGCTAGCGTTTGTTACCCTTGCAGCGCAGCCACTACCGCATCACCCATTTCACTGGTCGATACTTTAATGGTCCCCTCGCTGTATATATCTGCGGTGCGCAGCCCTTTATCCAATACAGCTTCTACCGCCTGCTCAATCTTATCGGCAACCTCTTGCATACCCAGAGAGTGTCGCAACATCATTGATGCAGACAAAATCATCGCCAGAGGATTGGCAATTCCCCGACCTGCAATATCCGGCGCCGAACCATGACAGGGCTCATACATACCCTTACCGTTAATATCCAGCGAAGCTGAAGGCAACATGCCAATGGAGCCGGTCAACATTGCCGCGGCATCCGATAAAATATCCCCAAACATATTGCCTGTGACTATCACATCAAATTGTTTTGGCGCGCGAATAAGCTGCATGGCGGCGTTATCAACATACATATGTGACAACTCTACCTCCGGATAATCCTTGCTCATTTCATCCATTATTTCACGCCACAACATGGTGACTTCGAGGACGTTCGCTTTGTCCACCGAACAGAGCTTCTTATTGCGCTTCATTGCTGTTTCAAAAGCCACTTTACCAATGCGACGGATTTCGTTTTCATCGTATACATAGGTATTGTATCCCTCGCGAGTACCGTCCTCTTTAACCCTGATACCCCTTGGCTGGCCAAAGTAGATACCACCGGTTAACTCACGCACAATCAAAATATCTAAGCCCGAGACCAGCTCTGGCTTTAAAGAAGACGCCTCGGCCAACTGCGGGTACAAAATAGCGGGACGCAAATTGCCAAATAACTCCAGGCGAGAGCGAATTTGTAGTAAACCACCAATTTCAGGACGCTCTTTAGGCGGCAGTGAATCCCATTTAGGGCCACCGACACAGGCTAGTAATATCGCATCGGCAGCAAGACACTTCTGCCATGTCTGCTCGGGGAAAGCACTGCCGTCAGCGTCTATCGCCGCGCCGCCCACTAAAGCGTGATCGAATTCTAGCCCCAGAGAATACTGTTGGTTGACTAAAGCTAACACTTTATCAACTTGCGTTGAAATTTCCGGACCTATGCCATCTCCTGGCAATATTAAAACTTTCTTTGACATCTCAACTCATCCGTTTCATTGATTAAAAAATAAATTTTGTTTCTGTTAACTTAGGCCAAACAACGCTAGCCTACTGAGTTTTCAGGGCTAATAGCACCAAACAACCAAGGAGCAGCCAGCTTGCGTTTAGCTTCGTATGCGCAAATATCGGCGGTATTTTGCAAGGTAAGATCGATATCATCCAAGCCCTTTAGCAGGCAATGTTTTCTGAATGCTTCTACCTCAAAGCTATGCTCTTCGCCACTGGGAGTAATTACCACTTGGCGCTGCAGGTCTACATTTAGCTGATAACCTTCAGTTGCAGCGCATTCACTGAACAACTGGTCAACTATCTGCTCACTTAAGACTACCGGCAGCAGGCCATTTTTGAAGCAGTTATTGTAAAATATATCAGCAAAACTCGGCGCGATCACAGTGCGAAAACCAAAGTCCTCCAGCGCCCAGGGGGCATGCTCTCTGGATGAACCACATCCGAAATTGACTCTGGCGAGCAGTACTGAAGATCCCTGATAGCGGCTCTGATTTAATACAAAATCTTCATTCAATGGTCGATTACTGCAATCCTGATCGGCGACACCTTCGTCTAAGTAGCGAATCTCATCAAATAAATAAACCCCGAAACCAGAGCGTTTAATCGATTTTAAGAATTGCTTGGGGATAATCATATCCGTATCTACATTGGCGCGATCAATAGGGGCAACAGTGCCTTTGTGTTGATTAAATACCTTCATAACTTATAGCTCCACCATCTGTCTAACATCAACAAAGTTTCCGGCAATTGCCGCCGCTGCAGCCATGGCCGGACTCACCAAGTGAGTTCTACCGCCATTGCCCTGTCGTCCCTCAAAGTTGCGGTTCGAGGTCGAGGCGCAGTGCTCCCCGGGCGCTAACTTGTCCGGATTCATTGCCAGGCACATAGAACAGCCTGGCTCTCGCCACTCAAAGCCGGCTGCTTCAAATATTTTATCCAGCCCTTCAGCCTCTGCCTGTGCTTTGACTAACCCTGAGCCCGGCACCACGATTGCCTCTTTAATACTACTGGCAACTGTTCTACCTTTGGCTACTTTTGCCGCATCACGCATATCTTCAATGCGTGAATTTGTGCAAGAGCCGATAAAGATTCGATCTAATTTTATCGATGTAATTGTTTGATCGGCGCTCAAACCCATGTACTTAAGTGCCCTATTGATGCCATCACTTTTTACTGGATCAGTTTCATTATCCGGATTGGGCACCTGCGCATCGATGGCAACTACCATCTCAGGTGAAGTCCCCCAAGTTACTTGGGGTAAAATATTCGTCGCATCAATATCAACCACTGCATCAAAATGTGCATCTGTATCAGAGTGTAAGTTGGCCCAGTCAGCCTCTGCCAACTTCCACAAATCCCCTTTAGGGGCAAATGGACGACCTTTTACATAATCTAATGTCAACTGGTCCACGGCCACCATGCCTACCCGGGCACCCGCTTCGATTGCCATGTTACAGATTGTCATGCGCCCTTCCATGGAGATTTTTTTCATGGTGGAGCCACCAAACTCAATGGCATAACCTGTTCCTCCAGCGGTGCCTAGAACACCGATGATATGCAATACCAAATCTTTGGCGGTCACACCTAGCGCCAATTCGCCCTCAACCTTAATTAACATGTTTTTCATCTTGCGGGTGATCAGGCATTGCGTTGCCAAAACATGCTCAACTTCTGAAGTGCCTATACCGTGCGCCAAAGCACCAAACGCACCGTGGGTAGCTGTATGAGAATCGCCACATACCACTGTAGAACCCGGTAGGGTGGCACCTTGCTCAGGGCCTACAACATGTACTATCCCCTGGCGGTGGTCGTTCATCTTAAATTCTAAAATACCGAAAGCGTCACAGTTATCATCCAAGGTTTGCACTTGGATGCGCGATATAGGGTCGACGATTTCTGATACCCCACCATCGCGTTTCGTGGTGGGCACATTGTGGTCCGGGGTTGCCAGGTTTGCGTCGATGCGCCAGGGTTTTCTTCGGGCCAGACGCAGGCCTTCAAATGCTTGCGGAGAAGTCACTTCGTGCAATAATTGTAAATCTATATACAGTAGCGCACTGCCATCATCATTGGCGCGCACTAAATGGGCATCAAATATTTTATCGTATAACGTCTTGCCAGCCATTTTGTTTCTTCCTCACTACTTACACTGATGTTCTTGTTGTCTCTATAACCCTAAAGGGTTATCTCTATTATCGTTGCTCGCGATATGTATTTTTATAGAGCTATTTTAATCCGATAAATCAAACAACACAAATTCATATTTTTTATGTAAACTATTCCCAATAGGAATAATCACTACCCCGCCACTGGGGATTTTAT
>ASZI01000281.1 GCA_000416315.1 Osedax symbiont Rs2
TATAATTCCCCAACACCCACAACATTAACAACCATAGGAACAATCGCAGTGGATATCACCCGTAAACAGCAAACTCCTGGCTTAGTTTGCACTTGCAATGATTTATACACTGAGGAAATAATCGATATTACCGCCATGGGTGAAACTGAATACGAAGAAATTTTTGCGCTACTGGATTCTCAGCCTCGCTGCGGGGAATGTATTACTCATGTGGGTGAAATAATTGCTTTAAGCACCACAGTGTAAATTATTAGTAGTTGTTTAGTGTTCTCAGCTATCATTGCCCTGCTAAAAAAAATAATAAACCAGCTAAGGATCATATATGTATTCAGGAAGATGCCACTGTGGCGCCATCACCTTTAAAACCACAGAGTCGCCCGAATGGCTGACCGAGTGTAACTGCTCTATATGCCACCGCCTGGGCTCTCTATGGGCGCATGTGCAAATAGACAGTGTTTCTTTCAATGATGCACAAAAGCCTGAAACTGTATTGACCAGTATCCGTTATCTGCAAGGTGACAAGTCTCTGGCGGTGCACAGTTGCAAAAACTGCGGTTGTACTACTCACTGGGAAAGCCTGCACCCGGATAAATCTTCTGTGATGGCGCTTAACTTTCGCATGTGTGAAAGAGAAGATACTCGTGAAATGCGTATCAGGAAATTCGACGGTGCTGATACATGGTCTTATATAGATTAAACTTCCTGGTTAGATATACAGAGATCATTTAATAACGCCCCTTCAGGGCTCATCAACCTCAGCAGGGAATATATCCAATAAATGGAAGATAACAGCACCGCGCAGCCAGTAAAAACTCACAGTGTCCAGTACCTAAAAAGAATCAATACGGTGCTGGACTACTTAGACGAGAACTATGCCAGCTCCTTAAACTTACAGCAGTTAGCCGAGGTAGCTAATTTTTCCAGTTTTCACTTTCATCGAATCTTTAAGGGCATCACCGGTGAATCCCTGAACAAGTATATACAGCGTATCAGGCTGGAAAAAGCCGCGCACAGATTGAAGTATGACCTGAATGAATCCATTACTAACATTGCCATAGACTGCGGGTTTAGTAGTAGTGCCGCTTTCGCCAAAACTTTCAAGCAGTACTTCAATATGAGTGCCAGCCAATGGCGCAGTGGTGGTCACAGTCTTGATAGCAAGAACCGACAAACGCTGAGCAATAGCGGCCAAGATTGTACAATTTCTCCCATGTATATTGATCAGATCAGCCTTCAATATACATGGGATATTTCTATGAAAAACATCAATCAAGCGACGGTCACAGTTAAACAACTAGAGCCTTGCACTGTGGCTTATATCCGCCATATAGGGCCCTTTATCGGCGAGAGTCAAACCTGGCGTAGGCTGTTTGATAAATTAACCCACTGGGTGGCCAGCAGGGGCTTATTAAAATGTCCGGGTTCACAGTTTTATACGGTTTTTAGGGATCAGATAGAGATAACAGATTTTGCAAAATTTAAAGCGGATGTGTGTGTTTCTGTCGATGCTGGGACAAAAGCCGAGGGTGAAGTGGGCGTCACTACTTTGGCCGGTGGCAAGTACGCAGTAGCACTGTTCGAAATAGATGCGCAGCAGTATGAACAGGCCTGGGGGTTGATCTATTCGCACTGGTTACCCGGTAGCGGCTACCAACCGGACCAGGGCTGCTGCTTTGAAAAGTATTTAAACGACTTCAGAAGCCACCCGCAGCAAAAACATATTATCGAGATATATATTCCCATTAAACCTCTGTAATAACAGTAAACAGATACTAGAGTCTAAGTGGGCTCGCAGTCATAATGAGTGATATGAAAATACAAATAGTCGCCTACAATGAACTTGTTCGACAGTGTTTGTTGGGGACGGTTCAGCCCTACAGTATTTGCTATATAAAGTGTTTATTCAGCTCGATCATTGCGGCAGTACTGAAATACTATAATTAATGGCCAAACCTATCATAGGCATGCTGTTGGAAGTTTCTCCCTTAAGTGTTCTGGATCAGCTACAAGTTTAGATTGAGGCACTTGGCGACAGCACATGGGTGTGTTCGGCATTGCCGGTACACTTGCCTGTTATTTAGACAAAGGACATAGATGAAAATACGCGCTGCCAGACATACAGATGCTGAGGCTATCAGCCAGTTGATAGGGCCGCTGGTGACTAAATACATCCTACCTAGTTGCTCAGAGCAAGGCGCTGAAATTTTATTGCGTTCTATGAACAGGCAAAGTATAGAAAATTACTTTAGATCCGGTTATCAGTACTGGTTGGGAGAGGTTGATAATCAGCTGATGGCGGTGATAGGCATTAAACAGAATAGCCACCTCTACCACTTATTTGTCGCAGACTCCTTCCAGGGAAGTGGTCATGCGAAACAGCTGTGGCAGTACGCCAAAGCAGAGTGTCTGGCCAGTGGCAACCCGGGAATTTTTACCGTCAACTCAGCGCTAAATGCCGCGCCTGTCTATCGCAAATGGGGCTTTGAACCCCTTAGCGAGATACGCGAGAGATCGGGGATCAAAGACCTTCCGATGCGTTTGCAGCTCAAGCTGTAATTAGCTCAAGCAGCATATGCATCTTTAACTATTTTTTGATCTGGCAATTATAAACAACCCGGCGCAAAGTACTGCGATTGCGATCAGCATCTGCGCAGTGATCTGCTCGCCTAGCAACAGCGCCGAGAGGCTGATGGCGACTATAGGTACCAGTAAACTATAAGGCACTACTTGTGCAACCGGGTGACGACGACAGAGCCATGCCCAGCAGCCGTGGCTGATGATACTGGAAACGATAGTTGAGTAGAGCACCGCCAGATAACCTTGTGTGGATACGTTGGCGAGAGTCACAAAAGGCGAGCCCTCCAGATAATAGGCGATTGCGGCCACCATCGGAGTACCAAAAATAGCCGTCCAGCCAATAATATCTATAGGACGGATTTGGCTGGGCATAGAGCGCAGTAAAACCGAATACAGCCCCATAAACATAGCCGACAGTGTCGCCACTATTAAGGCCAGGCTGGCGCCGAGTAAATTGGGCTCGTAAAACAAGATCAGCATAGCGCTGAAGGCCATTAGCAAGCCGATAACTCTGCGCCTGCCCGGTTTCTCTTTCAGTATCAGCCAGGCGAAAAGCAGTGCAAAAGCCGGATTTAACTGAATAAATAAAGAAATAGCCGAGACATTAGTGGTTAATTCCGAGGCTAAAAATAACAACCCGAAATGACCGGGCACCAGCGCCAGAGAAATCAACAAATAATATTTTAGCTGTCCCATAGGATTGCGTAAAAAAACAGCTAACAGCACCGCGACTAAAAAAAGGCGCATGCTCAGTGCCGTCCAGCTGGGGATTTCTAGAACGGCATATCTGATCGCTAAAAAGTTACCACCCCAGCCCAGTAGGGCTACCGCCAGGGCAAATATATCTAAAGCTTTCCAGGGGTGATTAATCATGTTGGACACTGATGATTGAACCTCAAATAGGGACTAAAAAATTTATAAGTTCCATAACAGCTCATATCGGTGGATAGACGATGGTTGCTGATAGGAAATATTTCGGGATCAGCCTGATCGAAGTAAAACCTTGGCGCCTGAAAAGGCGTGGATACTAACACAGTAACCTATATTATTTCGGTTATCGACATCCGATATTTAGGTTAACTGCACTTCTCATATGTTACCGCTAGCTTAGTCCAGCATGGCGCAACTGCAGAGTCTTGATTCAGCTAATGCTGGCATTTAATGATTGACGACACTTTGTATGCAAGATAGTGTCAGTCAATAAATTGCTATTGGAGATCGCAGCGATGCGTTGGAAAAAAACTTTGAATATGGTCGAAGCCCATGCCGAAGGGGAAATAGGCAGGGTGGTAACAGGTGGTGTATTGGATATTCCCGGCGCTACTATGTTGCAAAAAATGACTTACATTAATGAAGTTGATGACAGTCTTCGGCGTTTTTGTGTCTTTGAACCCCGCGGTTACGCCCAGATGAGTACCAACATTTTACTGCCACCAACACGGCCGGATGCGGATGCCGGTTTTATTATTTTGCAAGGTGATCAGGCACACGCGATGTCCGGATCCAACTGTATTTGTGTCACTACTGTGTTGCTGGAAACCGGTATTCTGGAAATGTCTGAACCGCAGAGCATCGTGCGCTTTGATATGCCCGCCGGTTTGATCACCGCCACTGCGCAATGTAAGGATGGCAAGTGTGAACGAGTTGAGCTGGATATGAACCCCAGTTTCGTTCACAGCTTAGACTTAGTAGTAGAGACCGAGTTATACGGCAGTATCACTGTCGATATTGCCTTTGGCGGGATCTTTTATGCGCTGATCGACTGTGCGCAATTGGGCATCAGTATCGAGCGCAAAAACGCCAAAAAAATTGTTGAGATAGGTTGTGAAGTACAGCGACAGCTCAACAAACATCACCAGATTGTGCACCCCGAGAACGACCAACTTAAAGGTATTGCCTACACAATGCTGATAGACAAAGGGCCTGATGAAGAGTTGCGCGGAGCCACAGTGTTGCCACCGGGTCGTATTGATCGCTCTCCCTGCGGAACCGGTAACAGCGCGCGGATGGCGGTAATGCATGCCCGTGGTGAAATTTCCGTCGGCGATCAATACAGTGCCTACTCGATTATCGGTAGCCGTTTTGATATGACTGTCGCAGGTCTTACCACTATCGCCGGGAAACCTGCGGTGCTGCCTAAAGTATCCGGACGTGGTTGGATTTATGGCATGCATCAGATCGGGGTCGACCCGAGTGATCCCTATCAGCACGGATACACTGTGGCTGATTGCTGGGGTGATGCTGACGATTTAGTGAGATAAATTAATGATAATTAATAACAAACCTTTACAGGGGCGCAACATTGCCATGGTTGGCGCTGGGATTGTCGGCGCCTGTTGCGCTGCACAGCTGACCAGTGAAGGCGCCAAAGTGACCATTATTGATCGGGCAATGCCCGGTATGTCAGGACCTTCAAGAGGCAATGCAGCACATATCGCGGCCTCTGAGATCCTTCCTATGTCCTCACCCGGTATTGCCCTGGAGGCAATGGCGATGTTGCTTAATCCACGAGCGCCGCTAAAAGTACCACTGGGGCAGTGGCCTAGCTTAGTGCCCTGGCTGACGCGATTTTTATTAAACTCGCGATCGTCTATCTATCGCAAACATATTGAAAAGCTGGCACAGCTAAACAACCAGGTATTTGCAGATGTAGAGCGGCTGTATGCGCTGACCGGCCTCAGCGAGCAATTGCAACGCGACGGTGCGCTGTATTTGTATGAGAGTCAACGCAGCCTGAAAAAGGCTGCCAATGGCTTTGCCATTCGCCGGGATCATGGCTTTAGTTCCGAGGCTATTGAAGCTGAGCAGTTGTATCAGCTGGAGCCTGAATTGGCTAAGATATTTGCCGGAGGCTATCGAATACCACAGTGGATGACAGTCAGTGATCCAAAAAAAGTAGTCACTGGGATGATCGAATACAGCTGCGCTAATGGGGCGGAGTTTATCTGTGAAGAAATTCAGAAAATTGATCACCGGCAAGTGGCGGGCAGCTGTGGTGGGGTTGAACTGCTGTATAAAAACGGTCACAGCAGAGCTTTTGATCAGGTAGTGCTGGCGGCGGGCATCTGGTCTAAACCTTTATTAAAACAGCTGGGCACACCGAAGCTGCTGGAGGCCGAGCGCGGTTACAATACGACTTATACCCAGCCCGGTATAAAGATCGCCAGAGCCATATTGTTTGGCGATCGGGGTATAGTCGCCAGTCCATTAGACCATGGTATCAGGATTGGCGGCTGGGCCGAATTAGGCGGCATTGAAAGGCCACCAAAGCCTCAGTATTTTCAGGCGATAGAGGCAATGGCCACAGAGATATTTCCGCAGTTGCAGAGCCAGCAGAAATACCGCTGGATGGGGCATCGTCCCAGCACCCCCAGCTCACTGCCTATCATAGAAACCAGTAGTGTTAACCCAAATGTCGTCTATGCCACGGGGCATGGACACTTGGGGCTAACCCAGGGGCCTAGCACTGCAAAACTTGTACAAGAGTTACTTTTAAAAGCTTAACAAGATATTACCTGGAAATAGCAGCAGTGAATTAGACTGGGGAAATAGTGCCCCAGTCACTGGTTAACTGACTTTAATTCCTGAAGTATAGCTAGTGGCCATGTATTCGAGGAACCGAGTCTTCACTTCGATACTGTGCTCGTGCGCTAAGCGCTCTGCTAAGTCGGCGTCCTGAGAGCGAATAGCCGCTATGATATGGTCGTGTTCTACTACCAGTTCAGGGGGTAAGGTGTCGTTGTAAGAGCGGAAATACAGGCGTAATATGCGTCGCCCCTCATCCAGTAAGCGAGAGTAGCTCTTGCCTAAGTAGTTGTTGCGGGAGGCGTTGGCAATAGCCATGTGAAATGCCTGGTTGCGCTCTATCATTGCCACTACATCACCATCCGCGACTGCCTTGGCGAACTGCTGCTGACACAAATCAATATTGGCTAAGTCTTCATCGTTACGCAATATGGCTGCCAGGCGATGGGTGGCGCGCTGCAGCAGATCTAGTGCGTCTATGTATTGTGGGAACTCCTCAATATTCAGCGGCGAGATAATTGTGCTTTTGTTAGGTAGAGTACTGACTAGCCCCTGAGCTGCCAGTCGCACTAACGCTTCGCGCACCGGCGATCTGGAAACACCAAAACGTTCCGCCAGACCCACTTCGTCAACCGGCTGTCCGGGACTTAACTGCATCGATAAGATTTCTTCGCGCAAGATATTAAAAATACGATTCGCGCCGTCACCGCGCGTACGTTTAGGAGTTACGACATTACTTTTGCTCAAAGTGGGGCCCTTTAATAACCAGTATTAGCGCTAATGTTGAAGCGTATTAGCGAAAAGATTGCCCTAAGATAGCTGAGCGCCGGCTAAATGTCACATACAAGCGGGATTAGGGACAATTTAGGCGCTATTTGTCTGCATTTGTTCAATGGTAAAATTAGAATTTTAATTCAGTATACAAGCTGTATTCAATGCAGTATAGTTTTTCTTAATTACACTGCATAGTCTTGCAACCACTATTGAATATCGGCAGCTCTGTGATAGATAAGCTGGGCCGAAAATGAGGAATAAATATGAAATTTCAAGGTATCTACACACCAATAATCACATCTTTCAGTGCCGACGGCAATATTGATTACAACGCCTGGAAAATTGTCATAGATAACCAGATCGACAATGGCGTACACGGTTTGATAGTCGGTGGCTCTACCGGCGAGTTTTATACGATGTCTAAGGAAGAGCGCCTGGCGCAGTTTGCCTTCGCCAATGACTATATCGGCAATCGAGTGCCCTGGATTGCAGGAGTCAACGACATGCTGGCAACAGAAGCTTACGCTTATGCCGCAGCGGCTAAAGCCGCAGGTGCCGATGCCATGCTAGTGGCGGCGCCTCCGTACTCACTACCCGATGAGTCGGAACTGGCAGCACACGTCATCCGTATCGACGAAGCGGCGGACTTGCCTATTATTCTTTACAACTACCCGGGACGCACTGGGGTGGAAATGGGCACTAGCTTCATGGATGCTGTGGCCGACAGAAAAAATATTGTTGCTATTAAAGAGTCCAGCGGCGATGTAAACCGCATTCACCAGCTGACGTTGGATTACCCGCAAGTACAGCTAAGTGCCGGCGCCGAAGACCAAGTATTAGAGTTCTTTTCCTGGGGTGCCCAGAGCTGGGTTTGCGCTTGTGCCAATATCTTCCCTAAAGCTTGTGTGGCTTTCTATCAGGCTTGTGTGGTCGATAAAGACTTCGTTAAAGGCCAGCAGTTTATGGCCATTTTAATGCCAGTGATGGAGCTATTAGAGCAGAGCGGTAAATTTGTCCAGTGTGTGAAACTGGGTGCCAAGCTACAGGGAATCGACGGTGGCCCGGTGCGTTTGCCGATGATGGCTATGAGTGATGAAATGTCGGAACAAGTACAAACTGTGATCGAAACGGCCGCTGTTAAGCTAGATAAATTGATGTCTGCCTAAGGAGTTAGCTATGTCTGAATTACTGAGCACGCAAGAATACCAAGCTATTGCAGCCGGACTGAAATTGCCGACCCGCGCTTTTATCAACGGTGAATTTGTCGACGCTATCGATGGCGCCACGATGCAGAGCATTAACCCGGCAACCGGAGCAGTACTGGCCGATATTGCCGCCTGTAAAACGGCGGATGTGGATCTGGCAGTCGCCAATGCCAAAGCGGTATTTGAGCGCGGAGATTGGTCACAACTACACCCGAGCGAGCGTAAAACCGCCATCGCTAAGTTGGCGAGTCTGATTGAAGAGAACGCGCTGGAGCTGGCGGTCATGGAGACTTTGGAAGCGGGCAAGCCGATTCACGAGTGCGTCAAGACTGACTTACCTGAGACCGTAAATTGCATTCAGTGGCACGCCGAGGCAACCGATAAACTCTACGATCAGCTCTCTCCTTCAGGCAATGGCGCGATCGGCATGATAGTGCGAGAACCGCTGGGTGTGGTGGCTTGTGTGCTGCCCTGGAACTTCCCGTTGATGATGGTGGCCTGGAAATTGGCGCCGGCACTGGCCGCCGGTAACTCGGTGATCGTTAAGCCCGCTGAAACTACCAGCATGACCACGCTGCGTATCGCTGAACTGGCGATTGAAGCGGGTATTCCCGCCGGTGTTTTCAACGTGCTGCCAGGGTTTGGTCCGGATGTAGGAGAGCCTTTAGGAATGCACCAAGATGTGCAAGTGGTGTCTTTCACCGGCTCTACAGCCACCGGCAGACGTTTTCTCGAGTATTCAGCGCGCAGTAACTTGAAGCGTATAGTGCTTGAATGTGGAGGCAAGAGCCCATCAGTTGTGCTCAGTGATGCTGATAACCTGGATTCAGTGGCGGAAAACATTGTCGCTGCGGCGCTGTGGAACATGGGGCAGAACTGTACCGCCAACTCGCGCATTATTATTCACAAAGATTTGAAAGCAGAGCTGACTGAGAAGATTCTGCAGAAAATGCAAGATTGGCAGACTGGCGATCCAATGAACCCTGAGCATATGCTCGGCTCTATTATCAGCCGCGCGCAGTTCGACAAAATTATCAGTTTTATCGAGATAGGTAAAAGCCAGGGCGCTAAACTACTTGCCGGCGGCGAGGCCATCACTATCGGCGACGGACTGTTTATTGCCCCTACACTGTTCGACGATGTTACGCAGGATATGACTATCGCGGTTGAAGAAATTTTTGGTCCGGTATTTTCATTAATGCAGGCAGAATCTGACGAGCAGGCTCTGCAGATGGCCAATGACAGTTGTTATGGACTGCATGCTTCACTGTATACTGGTAATGTAAAAAGAGCGCACAAGTACGCGCGCAGATTACAGGCCGGCACTGTGTCGGTTAACTGCTTCAGTGAAGGCGATATCAGCACCCCTTTCGGCGGCTTTAAGCTCTCCGGCTTTGGCGGGCGCGATAACTCACTGCAAGCTCACGATCAATATACAGAAGTTAAAACCATCTGGCTTGATCTGGAAGACTAACAAGCGATGGTTTAGCCCGACTTAGTGTCGGGTTAAACCACAAGTTTGGAATTATACCGGGCAGTGTATCTGCTTTAAGCCAATACCTGCTGTAGGCCTCGCACTCCCAATTCAAGGTGCTTTTCTGGCGCTCCACTAAAACCCAACAAAAATCCCTGCTCCCCACAATCAACATAGTGACTCGACAGTGCTATTGCATTAACCCCTAGGCTAGCCAGTTGTCGCTCCAGCGCACAGTCATCTACTATAGAGCCAGTTGCTTTTAGTTTTGCCAACAGATGCATACCGCCGCTGGGTAATTGCGTCTCTAATCTGTGGGCTAATCTTTGATCCAGCAATTGCTGCAAAAAGTCTCTGCGTTGCTGGTAGCATCGGCGCATACGACGCAAGTGGCCGGCAAAGCGTCGATCACTGATGAAATTCGCCAGTGCTGGCTGAATCGGTACCGAGGCCAAGTTGCCCAGCTGTCGCTGCGCACTGACGAAAGTATCTATCAGTGTCTCTGGTACAATCAGATAGCCGATACGTAAAGTTTTAAAAAATAACTTGGAAAAGCTACCAGCCAATATCAGCGATTGCTGATCGCTTTGATAGAGCCTGGCGGCTAAGTTAAACAGGGGTGCCAAAGGCAGTTTGCTGTAGTGAAACTCAGAATCAAAATCATCTTCAATTAACCAGCATTGGTGTTGTTTAGCGTACTCTAGCCAGTCCAGTCTTCTCTGGGTAGACATACTTACCCCTAAAGGATACTGACGCGCGGCAGTGATCCAGGCTAATCTGACTTTTGTCTCTGGTAGCTGCATACCTTGGCTATCAACCGGGCAGTATTGTAAGTTAGCCCCAATTGCAGACAGGCCGTGCCGCAATGGAGGATAGCAAGGGTCCTCAAGTGCCACCTTTTCCCCTGCCAGCGAGGCCGCCCTGGCAATTAACGCCACGGCATCGCGGCTTCCAGCAGTGATAATCACTTGCTGTGGATGACACTGAATACCTCTGACCGCTTTGATATAGCGGGCCACACTCTCGCGCAGCGGCCTATAGCCTCCCGGGGGAAAGTCGCGCATTAAGGCGGGGTCAGGGTTGCGCCATGCCCTTTTAAAACTGGCTGCCCACAGGGAAAAAGGAAATTGATTAACATCCGGGCCCGCATCAAAAACCACCACTTTATCTTGGTCACTGTGCCCGGGGCTTCTATCTTTAGTTTGTAAAGCGGGCTTATTTTCAACAGTTGCTTGTTCGGTTGGCGGATTGAGGGCGCTGACAAAAATGCCCACCGCCGGTTTACTGATTAACATCCCCTCGGCCATTAACTGATTGTATGCATTGAGCGTCGAAGTGCGAGATACACCGAGCAGTTGGGCGAGTTTGCGACTGGAGGGCAGCTGTTCACCGGGGCTGAGTCGCCGGTCTTGTAACAGTTGGCGAATCTGGGCGCTTAACTGCTGATAGAGAGGCTGGCTGTCAGTGGCGTCAATACTAATGTTAAGCGTTGCTAAATCGTTGATGAAACTCAAACTGGTACCTAATAATTCATTAAAACTGGATATTTATTGAATACCAGTTGTTGGCTAGTATAGCAAAACATAACTGCTACGCAGACCTCAAACACTTAGATGATATTAGCGGATAGCTATACAGGATAGCCCAATGGAAAATTTATCGATCAATGCTTTAGCACAACCTATAGGCCCTGAGTTGAAAAGTTGGCAAGCGTGTGCACGACCGCAGCGTACAGTAATGCAAGGTCAGTACTGCGAGCTGCAGCCGCTCGACCCGCAAGCGCATGCAGCAGAACTATTTGCCGCCTTTGCCGAGGACAGTGCAGGGCGCAATTGGACCTATTTACTCTCTGAACCCTTCGCAGAGCTCGAAGATTTCCAGCAGTGGTTAGTGAATAGTTGCAGCAGCCAGGATCCACTCTTTTACGTGGTTATTGATAAAACAACATCCAGGGCGGTAGGAATGGCGGCTCTGATGCGCATAGTGCCGGAAACGGGAGTGATTGAAGTCGGCAATATCCATTTTTCAACAAGCATGCAGAAGACCGCCATGGCAACAGAGGCGATGTTTCTGCTAATGCAGCGGGTCTTTGATCAGCTGGGTTATCGGCGCTACGAGTGGAAATGTGACAACTGTAATGCCCCTTCAAAAAAGGCCGCAGTAAGACTGGGCTTTAGTTTTGAGGGGATATTTCGCCAGGCTTTAGTCTATAAAAATCGCAACAGAGACACCGCTTGGTTCTCGATACTGGACACTGAGTGGCCGCGCCAGAAAGCGGCCTTTGTGCGCTGGCTCAGCCCTGATAACTTCGATGCCCGGGGAGCGCAAAAACACAGCCTGCAGCACTATCTGGATTAACAGCAACTATTTTTCAAAGGATATTAACAAGTGACTTACACCATTAACGCGCCGCAACTTGAAGATAGAGAGCAGTGGCAGAGACTTTATTACGGTTATGCCGAATTTTACCAAGTGCCGATGAACCAGAAGATACTGGATCAGGTCTGGAGCTGGATTTTTGCAGACGAACAGCCATTTTACGCTCTGATCGCCAAAGATGAAAAAGGCCAGGCGGTTGGGCTGATGCACTATCGTAGCATGCCTTCGCCGCTGCGCGGAGCGACTGTCGGCTTTCTAGATGATTTGTATGTCGATCCGGGCACCCGGGGTAGCGGCGTAGTGGACTTGTTGTTTGAACGTTTGCAACAGCAAGCGAAAGTACACAGCTGGCCATTTGTTCGCTGGATTACTGCAGAAAATAACTACCGTGGCAGGGCGGTTTACGATCGCCTAGCAGAGAAGACCCAGTGGCAGACTTATCAGTTCCCTGCCGCTAAATAGTTTGGTTTGGGGCGCAGTTATTAGAGAATAAAGACTAATATCCCTGACACGCAGGCCCGATTAGCCTGCGTGCTTCTGGTCGCTGCAATATTGCTTATACTCGCGAGATACGCCCCTGCAGAGGATAAGCCGGATCGTTGTAGCCCGCAGTTGAGGAGTGGCCAGTGACCACTAACTGATCGATTAACGCTTCATCAGCGGCGCTAAATTGATAATCGAGTGCGCCTAAGTATTCATCCCATTGCGCCATAGTGCGCGGCCCGGCAATTGCACCGCTGATCAGCTGGTTGTTGAGCACCCATGACAAGGCGAACTGACCGGCACTAATGCCCTGCGCTTGTGCGTGGGCTTTGATCTGTTGGGCGATATGCAATGATTCCTCGCGCCATTCAGTCTGCATGATGCGCTTGTCTTGCTGACCGGCTCTGGTATCTGTCGAGGGCTGCTGATTAGGCAGATACTTTCCGGTTAGTACCCCCCTGGCTAGTGGGCTGTAAGAGAAGACTCCCAAACCATAGTGCTGGCAGACCGGCAAGTGCTCGGTCTCTGGCATGCGGTTCAGTGCATTGTAGTAAGGCTGACTAACCACCGGATAGGGGACTCCTAAGCTGTCACAGAGTCGGATAACTTCTGCGACCCGCCAGGCGCGAAAATTGCTGAGGCCGAAGTAGCGTATTTTACCCTGGCGAATTAAATCGCCGATGGCTGCTATAGTCTCCTGTAGTGGCGTATCCAAGTCTTCAAGATGCAGATAGTAGACATCGATATAATCAGTATCTAAGCGGGTCAGGCTGTCCTCCACCGCCTGCATTATCCATTTACGGCTAAGTCCTCGGTTATGGGGGCCCTCTGCCATGGCATTACCCACTTTGCTGGCCAGTACCCAATCGTGGCGAGGGGCTTTTATCAACTGGCCGGTAATCTGCTCTGAGACTCCTGCATTGTAGACATCCGCAGTATCGATAAAGTTAATTCCGGCATCTGCGGCGCAATCGACAATGTTTTTACTGACGCTTTTATCAGTGCGACCACCAAACATCATAGTGCCTAAGCACAGAGGGGATACTTTTAGACCTGATTTTCCTAAGCTATTGTATTGCATTTATAACCATACCTTTTGGACTGAATGACAGAGTGCTTTTGCAGCTAGATATTAGCAAACTAAGAAAAATTAGCTATAGCGATGAACAGTCTATTTTAAGCTGTAAAAGGCCGCTAAAAGTTTTGCTTAGTGCCGCGACAGGGAGTTATGCTAGCGCCTGATAATCAACCTTGAGAATATATTAACTATGAGCATCAATGTTAGTTGCCCGCACTGCAATGTCACTAACCGTCTTCCCGAATCACGGCTAACTGATAATCCCAGCTGCGGAAAGTGCAAGTTGTGCATTTTTAATGGCAAGCCACTCGCTTTAACCAGTGCCAATTTCGCCAAACAAGTGACCGGCAATGATCTTCCAGTACTGGTTGATTGCTGGGCCAGCTGGTGTGGCCCCTGTGTGCAGTTTGCCCCTATCTTTGATGCCGCGGCGGCGCAGTTTGAACCTAACATCCGCCTGTTAAAGCTGGATACAGAAGCAGAGCAAAGTATTGCTGCGAAATGGAGCATCAGATCAATCCCCACCTTGATATTATTAAAAGCCGGTAAAGAAGTTGCCCGTACAAGTGGTGTGATGCCGATAGGGCAGCTAAAGCAGTGGCTTCAGCAGCATAAGGTAGGGTTATAGTTGTAAGTTGTAAGTCGTAAGTCGTAAGCCCAGCTTAAGCAATGATTTATACAGCTGGGCCTCTTAAGCTCTGTTATACTTGCCGCACTGTTCTTCTATAGTTTCTTTCCTGTAAATAGCATACCTAAAGCAATCCGTTAATATTCAAATACCTGAGGTTCTACATGGCATTTTCCAAGCTTGGATTAAGCGATCCTATATTAAAAGCTGTCTCTGAGCTGGGCTATACAGCGCCCACCGCCATCCAGCAACAGGCGATTCCGATCATTTTGTCGGGGAAAAATTTAATCGCCGCGGCACAGACAGGCACCGGTAAAACCGCCAGTTTTGTGCTGCCGCTGTTGGAAAAACTCAACGCCGCCCACTACGGGCACAAGCTGCGTGCCAAGCGCATTCGTGCTCTTATTATTACACCCACGCGAGAGCTGGCGGTGCAAGTTGCGGCGAGTATCAGCCAGTACGGTCAGCATCTGAGCCTTACTTCAATGGCGATGTATGGCGGGGGAGATGAACAGTCGCAAAAGCAGCGCCTGCTGGAGGGGGTTGATATTTTGGTGGCTACACCTGGCAGGTTGTTAGATATGGCTCATCAGCGGGCACTGCACTTTGATGAACTAGAAGTGCTGGTCTTAGACGAAGCCGACAGAATGCTCGACATGGGCTTTATCGGCGATATCAATAAAATCATTGAGCGTCTTCCAGCCAAGCGACAGAATTTATTATTCTCCGCCACTATTTCTCAGGATGTGCGTTATTTAGCCAAAAGCGCGGTCAATGATGCCATGGAGATTTCCGTCTCCGCCAATAGCAGTGCAACGCCGGAGATTGAGCAGTGGCTGATTACCGTCGATAAAGACAAAAAATCCGCCCTGCTGAGCCATCTAATTCAACAGCAGCAATGGCAGCAAGCGCTAATTTTCATCGAGACCAAACACGGTGCTGCCAAATTGGTCAGCCAGCTGGAAAAGCGCGGCATTAAAGCCGAGGCGATTCACAGTGGCAGAAGTCAGGCGGTTCGCGAAAAGCTACTGGCCGATTTTAAGAGCGGTGAACTGAGCATGCTGGTGGCTACAGGTATCGCCGCACGTGGTCTGGATATTGATGAGCTGCCCAAGGTGGTCAACTATGACTTACCTTACCAGAGTGATGAGTACATTCATCGCATCGGACGCACCGGCAGGGCGGGGGCCAGTGGAGAAGCTATCTCTCTGGTTTCAAAAGATGATTTTAAAAACCTCTGCGCAATTGAAAGCCGTCTCGGGCATATTATTGAGCGCCGCGAAATCGAAGGCTTCGCGGTCAAGAAAGTGGTGCCGGTTTCTATTTTGAATTTTGTGCCTAAGAGTAAGAGGTGACAAAGTGGTAAGTCGCAAGTCGCAAGTCGCAAGTCGCAAGTCGCAAGTCGTAAGTTGTAAGTTGTAAGTTGTAAGTAGGGAGCGGTTAAGTTAACTAAAACTTTAAAGCATCTGGCCAGGAGTTGTCCTGGCCAGATGGAAAATCTACAGTAGCTCCCAATGTACTCCTGCAGCTGCAATGCTTATTTTCTTATATTGGATGGGCTGAGGATTATAGTTAAACACAAATCTGTGGGTTTGGGTTTCCCTCACTCGCAGACCTTCAGGCAGTTCCTGTACTGCTATTCCCTCTGCTACGCAAAGTTTTTTCAGCATGCGTTGTAACGCTTCTCGATCCGGCCAAGCGGTTAAATACTGGCGCTTATCAGTACCGATTAATACCGGTCTGTTACAGGCAGTGCGCTCGATTACCGGGTCATCGCCGCTGGTAGTTTCAAGCCAGTTAATAACCTTACCGCTGAGATTAAGCTCCAGCTCAACACTGGGGCGCAACGACTCTACATAGCTGACCTTGTTGGTAATCCCCGGCATAGGCGGGGTCAGATTGAGTGCGAAGTTAGCGGGTTTAGAACCGCTTCTGGGCCCGGCCAACACAGAACCCTGGAAGCTATCAATCGCCGCTGTTAACTGCGCATCAAAGCTCATTAAACCGGGAATCATTACTAACTTATAATCCGCTAGAGAAGCACTGTCAGGCGGGATAATATCAATAGATAAACCTAGACTGCGCAGTGCTCGGTAATAATCCAGCACTAGTTTAAAGTAGTTAAAGCTGGCTCCCTGGGGTTGAATTTGCCAGGCCCAATCCGACTCGTAGTCAAATACTAGTGCCACTTGCGCACTGCCAGTGCTGACCTCAGGCATTGTTTCTATTTCAGCGGCGACTGCACTGGCTTCGGCTAATCCAGGTGCCGGGCTGTTGTCTGGGGTATAGAGACCGGTATGCATTTGCTCTTGAGCGAAAGGTGCCTGACGCCAGCGGAAATAGCAGACAGCTTCTGCCCCGTGGGCGAAGGCCTCCCAGCTCCACAGCCGCACCATGCCTGGTAGCGGGGCGGGGTTGTAGGGAGCCCAATTAACGGGTCCCGGCTGCTGTTCCATAATCCACCAACGACCGCGGCCGACACTGCGGTACAGATCGTGGTGAAAGGCCTGAAAATCCGGGTCGCCCTGTTGTGAAAAATGTAGCTTCCAGTCGTCCCCCTCTTCGGATCTATCCTCTAGGAAACCCAGCGGATAGCTATCCCAGCTGGCGATATCTAAATCGGCACCGACCTTATAATGATCGAAATCTGTGATCCTACCCATGTAGTTATGAATTAACGGCGCCTTGGAGTTGTTGCGCAATACCTCAACTTGAATGCGGTTAAAAGTCACTACTTGGTCGGAACTGAAGCGCTTAAAATCGAGTAAATGGCTGGGGTTGGGTTCAGTAACACACTGATTCGGCAGTTGTATCTGCGCAAAGCTGTTGTAATGCATCGACCAAAAGATGTTGCCCCAGGCACTGTTAAGTGTCTCTATACTGGGGTATTTGTTTTTCAGCCAGAGCTTAAACTCGGCCAGTGCGGCTTCGCTGTAAGATAAAGTGGTGTCGTGACAGCTGTATTCGTTGTCGATTTGCCAGGCTTGAATGTGCGGGTTATCGCCGTAACGCTCGGCTAGCAGGCGACAGATTCGTTCGCATTCCAGTCGATAGGGCTGGTGGCTGAAACAGTAGTTGCGTCGCGAGCCGAATTTTTTCGGCGCGCCACTGGCATCTACCGCCAGCATTTGTGGCCACTTGTCTAACATCCAACGCGGTGGCGTGGCGGTAGGCGTGCCCATAATGACTTTTAAGCCGGCATTACCCAAGGTCTCAACTGCTTGATCCAGCCATTGCCAGTCCAGCTGGTAGGCCGTGGGTTCGATGCGACTCCAGGCAAATTCACCGATACGCACCCAGCTCAATCCCGCTTCGACCATGCGCCTGGCATCTTCTGCCCAGATCTCCTCTGGCCAGTGCTCCGGGTAGTAACAAGTGCCTAAAGTGCGTTTCATTGTATTTCCTTTAATCGATGATAACTGGGTGTTCACGCTGGCCGTTTACAGCCAGATCGGTATAAAAAGTCTGCCCGGCTGGTTGTCGGTGCAGTTGACACTCACTTAGTCCCTGTCTGGCAGTCGTGATAAAGAGCCGGTTTAATTGCTGACCGCCAAATGCCGGGCAAGTGGTATGTGCCGTGGGCACCGCAATGCTCTGCAGCAACTCGCCACGGCTCGAATACTGGGCTATACGCGCCGCGCCCCACTGGGCTATCCACAAATTTCCCTGGGCATCGCAAACCGCGCCATCGGGGTTCAGGTCATGGGCCCGCAGATCTATTAGCATCTGCCTCTCTCCATTGGGCCAGCCGTGCTGTGGCTCCAACGGTTGTCGCCAAATGATTTGCTCGGCGGTATCAGTGTAATAACTACAGCTACTGTCTGGGGCAAAACAAATGGCATTGGAAATACTGACATCGGCTTTAATCTGGCGCAATTCACCGCGGTAATAACGATAGATAGCACCGGCCTCAGGCTCCGCCTGTTTGCCCATAGTACCTATCCAAAAACCACCCCAGGGATCGGCGCGGCCGTCGTTGGAGCGAGTGATAGGGTTGTCGGCTTCAAGTTGGCAGATTATCGATTGTTGGCCGTCGAGCAAATTGAACTTAAATAGTGCGCTTTCACTGGCAATCAGCAAGTGCTGGCGATCTATCCAGCCGGCGGCCGAAACCATCTCGGGAAACTGCCACTGCCTGAGCTCGCTATCATCTCTGGTGTATAGTGTCTTGGCCAGTATATCGAACCAGAATAACTGCTGACGCAATGGGTGCCAGAGCGGCCCCTCGCCCAGCTGGCAGGGGCTTTGATCAAAAACGTGCATTACAACCCTTTGGCGCTGTCGTAGGCCGCCACCATCTGCTGAGCAATTTCTTGCACTTGAGCGGCGCTGTAGCCGGGTTTATACAGTGCAGAACCTATACCAAATCCCTGCACACCCGCTTTGATCCACTGCTCGAAATTATCGGCACTGGCACCGCCGACCGCGTAGATAGGCATGCTTTTAGGAATCACTACCGACATTGCAGCGACACCGGCGGGACCTATGATAGAGGCGGGGGATATTTTTAGACCGTCGGCCCCGGCATCCATGGCGCTAAAGCATTCACTGGGGGTGAGAACACCCGGGTAAGAGAGTAAATTTAACGCTTTAGTGCGGGCGATAACATCAATATTGCAGTTGGGCGAAATTATCATGCCGGCACCAGTCTGCGCCACAGCTTCGACATCAGCAACAGACAATACCGTACCGGCGCCGAAAATGGCGCGCTCGGCGAAGCTCTCGACCATTAAGCTGATACTTTCTAAAGCGTCAGGTGAGTTCAGCGGTACTTCTATCTTAGTGATGCCTGTCGCTATTAACACTTCGGCGATGGCCAGGGCATCTTTGGGCTCAATACCACGCAATATGGCGATTATCTGACGCTGTTGCATTTCAGGCTCCATTTAGTTGTCGGTGGGCTAAACTCAGCCCTTTTAAAGTCATAGTTTCACTGTTGGCCTGCAGCGTAGTGACAGACTGCATTTGCAACGCCAGGTTGTAGTGCTCACTGAGTCGGCTCTCGCCAATAATAGTCACTTGCTGGCCAGACCAGAAATTTTTGCTATTTGCTAATTCCAGTCCAATTAACAGGCCGGACAGCCGCGCATTTGCGGCCGCTGCAGACAAATCGCCAATCAGCGTTTGGGCGCGCAGGGAGAATAGCTGCGCGCTGATGCTCTGTGGTTGTGCCATGCTTTCATCGACGGCAGATTTAAAGGCCTGATCATCCCAGGCGGTAGTGTCCAGAGAGTGGCGTAATACCGATTGTTTGGCCAGTAAACCGTAGAGTTCACCGGTGAGAAAGGTTTGAAATTCAGTAATTTTTCCATCGACAATGCGCACCCATTTGCAGTGCGTGCCAGGCAGGCAAACCACTGTATTCAGATCCGCTGCATCTGTTAATAAGCCCGCCACTTGAGTCTCTTCCCCACGCATCACATCGGCGGGAGCTAGTTGTTTAATCCCCGGGCAGATATGCACATCAATGCGTGGATCGCTAACCGGTGCTTTAGTCAACAGCGTTCCGGGGGCGCAGGGGGCACTGTCGTAACTCGCCTCTATCCATCCCTGTCTAGAGCCCAACATGCCGCAGGCCAGTACTTGAGTAATAGTTTCAAAATTCAGCCAGTCGTCAATTTGCTCTAGTAAAACCCCTTCAAATTGATCGGGCTGCAAATTGTTCATCCCTTGATCACAGTGTCGCTGATCGAGTATTTCACCGCTACTGTTCAATAGCCAAGTGCGTAAATGGCTGGTTCCCCAATCCAGGGCGATCCAAGTATCTGTGTTCATCCGGTCACCACTACACCGCCATCGACGGCGATGGCCTGACCGCTGATCATTCGACTTGCCTGAGAAGCTAAAAATAAGGTGGCGTCGACTATATCTCTGGGTGCCAAATGTTCCTTTAGGCACTGCTTTTCTAAGTGCGCTGCTAAATCTTCTGGATTTGCCCACATATCCAGTTGCTTTTGGGTGAGTACCCAGCCCGGTAGCAGCGAGTTAACTCTGATATTATCGCCGCCGAGCTCGCGGGCCAGAGCGCGGGTCAGGCCGGTGATCGCCGCTTTGGATGCGACGTAACCCGGGTAGCCTGCGTTACCCATTAAATAGGAAATAGATGAAAAGTTGATGATCGAGCCATAGCCGAGTTTAGCCATGCCCGGGCTAACCGCCTGGGCGGTAAAAAAGTGTGGCCGTAAGTTCACCGCCATCCCCGCATCCCACTGCTGCACTGAATAATCAGGCAATGAGTGACGGGCATCGTTGGCAGCGTTGTTGACTAGTGTAGTGATAGGTCCGTGCGCTTGCTCTGCCTGTTGCATTGCGTCTTGCAGGGCTTCAATATCAGTGATGTCACACTGGATAAACAGCGGTGTTACCCCGTGCTTTACCTGCATCTCAGCAACAAAGCCACTAGCATCTGAGCGCTGTACAAAGGCGACTTTCGCGCCTTGTTGGATAAAACCTTCAGTGAGGGCGGCGCCTATTCCCGCACCTCCGCCGGTAATAAAGACACTGCTGTCTTTTAAATCGTGAAAAGTAACAAATTCTGACATTAGCTTAACCTCCTTGTGCTCAGAGAATGTACAGAGCTAAGAAGCTGCTTGAGCGGGCACTGTGGATATTTTCTGAACGCGTGCATTAGTGGCTCTCCCGGGTAACAAGGCGGGTATCTTTACCCACTAAAAAATCTAAGTCGGCGCCGGTGTCGGCCTGCATTACATGATCTATATAGAGTTTGGCGTAACCGCGGCTGTAGTGGGGCGGCTCGGGCTGCCAGTGCTTGCGCCGCTCGGCGAGTTCTGCATCGCTGACCTCTAACTCTAAAACGCCATCATTTGCTGATAGGCGAATCATATCACCGGTTTTTACCAAAGCTAATGTGCCGCCTGCATTAGCCTCTGGAGCGACGTGTAGCACTACAGTGCCAAAGGCGGTGCCCGACATACGTGCATCAGAGACCCGCACCATATCAGTGATTCCTTTTTCAACTAAGCAGCGTGGTATCGGCATATTGCCCACTTCCGGCATGCCCGGATAACCTTTTGGGCCACAGCCTTTAAGTACTAATATAGTATTTTCATCGACGGCTAAGTCCGGCAGGTCGATCTTGGCTTTCATGTCTTCGATGTTTTCAAACACATAAGCGCTACCGCGATGCTCTAACAAATGCTCAGAAGCCGCCGAAGGTTTAATAATGGCGCCTAGAGGCGCCAAGTTGCCGCGCAAAACCCGCAGCCCAGCAGCTGGCTTTAGCGGTGCATCAAAGCGGTGTATTACATCGTAATTGAAACACTCAGCCCCCTCGCTATAACTGCTGATATCTTTGTTTAATATAGTGTTAGCGGGATATAGCTTATCCTTTAGCTCTTTTAGAACCACAGGCATACCGCCGGCGTAACAGAAATCTTCCATCAGATATTTTCCCGATGGCATGCAGTTGACTAACAGAGGGATCTCGGCACCGATTTCAAAGTCTTTCAAGCTGAGCTCGATTTCGGCGCGCCCGGCTATCGCCAGTAAGTGCACCACAGCATTGCTGGAGCCACCGACGGCGGCGTTGGCGACAATAGCATTTTTCAGGCTCTCTTTGCTGAGCACTTTTGACATGACCAGGTCTTCTTCAACCATCTCAACGATGCGTTTGCCGGTTAGATGGGCGAGGGCTGCTCGACGGGCATCTACTGCGGGTAGCGCAGCATTAGTAGGCAGACAAAGCCCCATCGCCTCAACCAGGGAGGCCATAGTAGAAGCGGTACCCATGGTCATACAGACACCAGCGGAGCGGCTCATACCGGATTCGGCTGCCATAAAGTCCTTTAGACTCATATCGCCGGCGCGCACGCTCTCGGAAAATTTCCAGACGTCGGTTCCAGAGCCGATATCTTTTCCCTGCCACTTACCGTTAAGCATCGGGCCGGAAGAGACAACGATGGTCGGCAAGTCGACGCTGGCAGCACCCATTAACTGACCGGGGGTGGTTTTATCACAGCCGCCGAGCAGTACTACACCGTCGATGCCGTAGGCGCGGATGCTCTCTTCAACATCCATGGCCAGCAAATTGCGGAACAACATGGCGGTAGGTTTCATCTGTGTCTCGCCCAGTGACATCACCGGGAATTCCACCGGAAAGCCACCGGCCTCCCAAACTCCGCGCTTGACCATTTCTGCTAAATCACGCAACCCGGAGTTACAGGGAGTTAGCTCAGACCAAGTATTGCAGATGCCAATGATCGGGCGGCCATCGAAAACGTGATCGGGAAAACCCTGGTTTTTCATCCAGCTACGGTGAATAAAGCCGTCTTTGTCCTGTTTGCCATACCATGCCTGGGAGCGACGCGTTTTTTTGTCTGTCATAATTTTTTACCTTCAATAACCCATAAAGTGGCCGCAAATGCTATTGGTAGCTGTATGCCACGTTCCATTAATACCCGGCCGCTAAGAGTAACCGGCGCGGTATTAAGCGCCGGATTACCTCGGCTGGTGGGGGCGCTTTGTTGCGGGTTGTGTAGTTTGATTTGATAGCGGGCATTTGGCTGCAAGCCTGTCAGTCGAATAGGTCTAGGCAGCACTTGTCGACTAACACTCATCTGGGCGACAAAAGCGACCAACTGGCTGCCATCTGCGGCCAGTTGTAATTCGCCCAACACTGCGTTGTCATCACTGTCTAAGCGCAGTATTTGGCCGCAGTGCAGCCAGTCTCTGTTGGTTTTGTACCAGTGGCTGACTTCTTTAATCAATTCAATATCAGAGTCACTGAGTTCTCTGGGATCCATTTCAAAACCCATGTGTCTGCTGGCGGCTACCCAGGCGCGAAAAGCGATTGGCAGCTCGCGACCGGACGTGTGACAGCGGGCGGGCCCGATATGGCTACCGGTGATCTCACTGGGGAAAAACAGTGCAGCGTTGTGTTGTATCCAAAAGCGCTCCAGGGCATCGTTGGAATCTGACAGCCAGATGCGCTGGGTGTGCTGCAATATGCCAAAGTCGATGCGCCCGCCACCGGATGAGCAACTTTCAATTTCAACATTTGGGTGCGCCTCTCGCAGGCCGATTAACAGTTGATAGAGCCCCCGAGTTTGAGCGGCATCGACTCGGGGTAATACGCGGTTGTGATCCCACTTGATATACTCAATCGGGTATTCGCTTAACAAGCTGGAGATGCGCTCGAATAAATACGCTTGTACAGGCGCCAGGGAGAGATCCAAAACTAATTGCTGGCGGCCTAGCAGTTGCTGTTGTGGACCCAATACCCATTGAGGATGGCGGCGATTCAAATCGCTGTCGGGGCTGACCATCTCAGGTTCAAACCAGAGTCCAAAACCCATATCCAGGCTCTGCACATGTTTTATTAATGGGCTTAAGCCCTGTGGGTACTTTAGCGGGTCTACCCACCAATCACCCAAACTGCTGCAGTCGTCGTTGCGATTTTTGAACCAGCCGTCATCTAAGACAAAGCGCTCAGCACCTAAATTAGCGGCTCTGCTGGCGATGTCTTTGAGGGTTGCCAAATCGTGCTGAAAATACACAGCTTCCCAGCAGTTATAGTGTATCGGCCGGGGTTTGTTAGTAACTGGAAAAGAGACGATATTGTGGCGCACATGACTTTGCAATGCCCGGGCTAAACCATTCAGCCCGCTATTGGAATAAGTGGCATATAGAGGAGCGGTTGCAAAAGTCTGGCTAAGGGTCCTGTCGGTTTGCGAGGCGTGGCCAAATTGAATCTGGCGCCTGCCATCGGGCAGCTCTTCCGCCAGCATTTTGTGACCGCCAGCCCAGCCGTAATGTAAGCCATAAGCTGAGCCTTCGCTGTTGTTGGTGCCAGTGCAAGGCATCAGCAGCGCCGGGAAATGTTCGTGGGAACTGCGACCTAAATGGCACTCGCGCAAGCGCGCTCCGGGATGCCATGCAACGCTTTGCATTTGCAGCTCACCACACCAGCGACCAGAAAATTCTAGCGTGTGTTCACTGTTTTGCGGTGCCGGTAATACTGGGGCCGCCAGCCAGTCGATATAGATGGGCTGTTCACTTTGCACTGTAGCGCTAAAAGTGAATATATTGGTTTGCACATCCGTCAGTATTTGCAGCTGGTAACTGATGCCCAATGCGCCGTCGCGGTAGTTGAGACACAAGTCATAGTCACTGCGCTGCTCACTGACAAAGACCAAGCTGAGCCACAGTTGATTTCCCTGTGCGTCGCGCAATTGCATTCCGGTTTGGCCGGGAAAGGAGTCGCTGTGCTGCGGCGCCACCGATAAATCAGATGTCTGATCTAACATACCGCCATTGATATCATGGCGAGCTGAGCGGGCAACTTGCTGAAGATCTTCGTCCTCAACCAGTAATCCGCCCCAGTAGACCACGCTCGGCAGTTGCTGGTTTTCACTACTTAACACTATGCTCTGCTCAAGCGTATCCAGCCGCCAGTTTTGCATTACTTAATTGCCCCTAGAGTCAGACCGGCGGTGCAGTGTTCATTCAAGGCGAACAACATAGCGACAGGTGGTAACTGATGCATTATTTAACTGCTCCTAGAGTCAGACCGGCGATGAAGTGTTTTTGCATGGCGAAGAACATCAGTACCGGAGGCATCGCTGCGACAATTGAACCAGCAGAGACTAAGTGCCATTTGGCGACCCACTGGCCGTTAAGCGAATACAGACCGGCAGTGACCGGCTGGGTATCGGCGCCCTGGGTCAACACAGTGGCCCAGAAATAATCGTTCCAGATAAAGGTAAAGATCAGCACTGAAAGCGCGGCGATCGCCGGTTTCATCAGCGGTAGTACTACGTACCAAAAAATCTTGATTTCCGAGACGCCTTCGACTCTGGCAACTTCGATCAGCTCACGGGGTAGGTTTTTGATGAAGTTACGCATAAACAGTGTACAAAATCCCGTCTGGAAGGCTATATGAAACAGCGCCAGACCGGTAGTGGTATTGTACATGCCCATGGACAGGGTCAAATCGCGCACTGGCACCATCAATATCTGAAAGGGGATAAAGTTGCCGGCAACAAACATAAAAAATACTAACATGTTGCTTTTAAATCTATAGATACCCAGCGCAAAGCCGGTCATACAAGACAAAATTAAGGTGCCGATGACCGTCGGAATAGTGACTTTAAAACTGTTTAATATGTATTTACCAATCGGCGAGTCAGTGAATACTGCAGTATAATTTTCCAACATGTTAAACGAGGTTGGCCATCCCCAGTAATTGCCGGCGGTTATGTCCCCGGCGGAGCGGATCGAGGTGACGGCTACCGCGATCAGTGGTAATAGCCAGAGAATAAGGGCGATCGGCAGGGCAATTTTGTAGATCAGTTGCACACTGGGGGCGGTTTTTTCAATAGGTGTGGGAAACATTTCAGTGTCCTCTCTCGTCACGATACATTTTGTAGAGGAAGCCGGCGATATAGACCATCATGATTAAAAACAGCACCACAGCGATAGCCGCGCCATAGCCCATGCGAAATCCGTATTCAGAGAAGGCCTGCTCGTACATGTAATAGGCCAGTACCCGGCTCGAACCCCAGGGGCCGCCGCTGGTCATGATGGAAATCAAATCGAAACTGCGCAGAGCGCCGATCACGGTGACCACTACGGCGATAAAAGTCGCGGGTCTGAGCTGCGGTAAAATGATGTACCAGAGCATCCGCCAGCCCTTGGCATTATCCAACCTGCCCGCTTCAATTTGCTCTGGGTCAACCGAGTTTAAACCGGTTAAATATAAGATCATGCAGTAAGCTGTTTGCGGCCATAATCCGGCGACAATGATGCCATAAGTAACAAAGCGCTCGTCGGCGAGTACCGCAATAGAGTCGAAGCCAATGGCGTTTAACAAGACATTCATCAGACCATTGGTGGGGTCGTAAAACCAGGAAAACACTAGTCCTACTACCACTTGTGAGATAACAAATGGAAAGAAAAACAAAGACTTATATATGCGAATGCCGCGAACGGTTTGGTTGAGGAATAATGCTACAAACAATCCGGCGGGAACCGCCAGCATATAGAGCACTAACCAGATAATATTGTTTTGCAGGGCAGTGTAAAAGGCCTCGTCATCCATCAGCTCGACATAGTTGTCCAGGCCGACATATTCTTTTTCGCCCAAGCCGTCCCAGGCGTAAAAGGAAATATCTAAAGATTGAAAAACCGGCAAAATGACATACAGGGCAAACATAAAAATGCCTGGAGCCAGAAATAACCAGGGAGCCAGTTTTAACTGATTGGCCTTCCAAAAAGCACGCATAGTGTGAAACCTCGAAATATAAAAATACCGCCACTGTTAACCAGCGGGCAAAAGGGTCGTGGATGTATCAACCGAATTTACCTGCTGCAGTGGCGGTGCAGTCGCATTAATTACTTATAAACGCGGTTACGCACTTTTTCTAGACGCTTGAGGATAGTCGCAAGACGCTCGGGCTTAACCATAAATTCCTGGAAGCCTTCCATGCCTGCTTTGGCCATTTCAGCCGGGGCATCGCGATCGAAGAACTGGGCAACTTGTGAAGTCTTAGAGAGCATTTTGAAGCCCGCTTGTAAGAACTCATCATCACCGGCAACTGAAGCTGAGTTGATAGGCAGTTGACCTAAAGTCTCATTCATTTGCGTTTGTACATCGGCACGCGCCAGGTAAGCTAAGAATTTCTTTGCGTCAACTTTGTTTTTAGCGTTAGCGGGGATGTGCAAAGTATCGGTAGGCGCATCTTCTGCCATTTCTATGCCAGGAGTGATTTCTGGGAACTGGAAGAAACCCAGCTGATCTTTGGTCAGGCCGGCGTCACGCAGTGGTGCCACCGCGAAGTTACCCATCACGTACATGGCCGCTTTGCCTTGTACCATAGGTGCCAATGCTTCCTGCCAGCTGTATGCGGCGTGGTTTTCCAGGAAGAAACCTGCGTCTACCAGCTCTTTCCAGTTGTTCATAGTGTTAACAACACGCTCATCAGTCCAGGAAACTTCACCTTTAGTCAGTGCCATGTGGAAATCATAGCCGTTGGTGCGTAGGTTCAGATAATCAAAGACACCGGCTGCAGTCCAAAGGTATTTAGTTCCAATAGTGATAGGCGTGATGCCTGCTGCAGTAAGCTTAGCTCCGGCTGCTTTGAACTCAGCCCAGTTAGTCGGAACTGCAATGTCGTTGGCGGCGAACAGGTCTTTGCGGTAGTAAACGCCCCACTGGTAATAGGTATATGGTACGCCCCATTTTTTACCGTCAATGGTCATAGAAGCGGCGGCAGAAGCCAGCGACTTGTTTAAACCGTTCTCTTCCCAGACATCGTCAACAGGTTCAAATAATCCTGCATTTACGTATGGCAGCATGCGGTTGCCAGCATACCAAGTGGCCAGATCGGGAGCCTCGGCAGTCAGGAAGTTGCGAATAGACGTCTTGTAGCCCTCGTGATCGAACAAGTTCAAAGTCACTTGTACGTCTGGGTTTTCAGCTTCAAAACCTGAAATCACATCTTCAAAGGCTTTTTTAGGTGCCGGGTCAGATGTATCGGTATTGATCACCAATTTTCCGGCGAACGCGGATGAGCTGAACAAAGTGGCTAATGCCAACGTTGCCAAACTCTGCTTGAATAAGTTGTTTTTATTTTTCATCAGATCTTCTCTCTATAGTTGTTGCTATTTAGACATTTCTCAGCGGGGTCTCATTAATACCTGAGAATTGTCCGACTAATATTTTTTGTTGTTCCAAATAGTGAAACTAGGTTTCAACTATTGACAATATGCGCCTTTTACCTAATACTTGTCAACAGTTATGATGTAAATTTTACCCAGAGAATAGACATGGCAACCGCAAAAAATAACGATGGAACTGTTGGTAAAGCATTGGCTTTGTTGGACAAAGTGGCTGCAGTTGGCAGGCCGGTACGCTTCAGTGAATTACTTGTAGAAAGTGAGCACCCCAAGGCAACGTTGTACCGTTTGTTACAGACACTGACCAACCAAGGCATGCTCGGTTATGACAGCGAGCGGCAAATGTACAGCTTGGGAGTACGCTTAGTGAAGTTGGCGCACGCCGCCTGGCAGCAATCATCGCTGGCGCCTATCGCCAGACCGCTACTGGATCAGTTGTCATTAAAAGCAGGCGAGACAGTGCATTTAGGGCAGCTGGATCACGGACAAGTTCTGTATGTTGATAAGCGCAATCCAGCGTCGCCGCTGACTATGTTTTCTGATGCCGGCAAGATAGGCCCGGGTTACTGCACCGGTATAGGTAAAGCGATGTTGGCGTTTTTAGACCAAGAGAAGCGACAGCGCTTAGTCCAACAGCAGTCCTATCATCGCTATACCCCCAGTACATTAGTGAGTGTCGAGGCACTTTGTGCTGAACTGGAAGAAATCCGTCAACAGGGCGTCGCCTTTGACCGCGAGGAGCACGAGGCCAATATTATCTGTATTGCCGCTCCTATCTTGTCTGGAACTAACAAAGTGCTAGGGGGGTTGTCGATTACTACTTCTACGACGCGCTATTCGTTGCAGCAACTGGAAGAATTCAAACAAGACCTTCTCGAAACCGCCCGTAATATAGGTCAGCTTGCCGAATCATGGCACTTTCCTGAAACTAACAGTTAATAATATCCGGAGTTGCAATGTCAGGCGTATCCTTAAAAAAAATAATCAAAAAATACGATAATTTACAAGTAATCCACGGCATTGATTTAGAGATTGCCGCAGGAGAGTTCTGTGTCTTTGTCGGCCCGTCCGGCTGCGGTAAGTCGACCTTGCTGCGGATGATTGCCGGTCTGGAAGAGACCACCGGTGGACAAATGAGTATCGGTGGTCGTGATGTGACTACCGCAGACCCCGCCGAGCGCGGTATCTCTATGGTTTTTCAGACTTATGCACTGTACCCACATATGACTGTAGAGCAGAATATGGGCTTTGGCCTGAAGATGAACAAGGTAGACAAACAGCTGATTAAAGAAAAAGTTGCAGCGGCCTCTAAAATTCTTAAATTAGATGACTATCTGGGACGTAAACCTAAAGCACTGTCTGGCGGTCAGCGTCAGCGGGTAGCCATTGGCAGAGCGATAGTGCGCGGCCCTGAGGTGTTTTTGTTTGATGAGCCACTGTCAAACCTGGATGCTGAATTACGGGTGGAAATGCGCGTGGAAATTGCCCGTCTGCACAACGAAATCGGCGCCACTATGGTTTACGTGACCCACGATCAAGTTGAAGCTATGACCTTAGCCGACAAAATCGTAGTATTACGCGATGGCAAAATCGAGCAAGTAGGGGCACCACTGGATCTCTATGACAATCCGGATAATAAGTTTGTCGCCGGATTCATTGGCTCTCCGGCGATGAATTTCTTAAATGCAGTAGTAGAAAATGGTGGCGTACGAGTAGCTGCGCTGGACAATCAACTACTGGAAACTCAAGTGCAATTACCGGCAGAAGGTGCAGCTGTGACTGTCGCTATTCGCCCGCAAGAGCTTAGCTTGAGCGCAGAGCAGGGCAGTTTTACGGTGGATATCGCCGAGGAATTAGGCGGTGTCTCCTACGTCTATCTGAGCAGTACAACAGCGGAGCGCATAGTCGTTGAAGCCAGAGGTAAGTCGCTGGTGCGCCACGGCGCCAAATCCGCTGTTCAGTTCGACCCAACAAAGGTGATGTTCTTCGACGCAAACACTGAGGTTCGGTTACGTTAGAGAAGTGTGGCATCTGCAGTTCGCTGCGAACTGTCTACGAGGTTTTGGCAATTATGCCAGGGCCTTTAAAATCCGCTACTTCCGTCCGTAAAACACTAACCCATTGTTAACTGGTCTCTCTTTTTAAGCTTGTCTGTATAGGCGGTTTTTATGGATAGTTTTAATGTCTGATATTTTGTCAGTTTTTAGGGGTGTTTCGTTTTCAACGAGTTACTTTTTTGCTTG
>ASZI01000282.1 GCA_000416315.1 Osedax symbiont Rs2
CCGACAATTGCCGCATTACTGACTGATGAAATTCGTCCACAAGAACTGAACATCGCCGGCCGTTTGGATGCTGATACTACAGGGTTATTGCTGATAACCAGCGACGGTCAATGGCTACATAAAATTACTTCACCCAATCACAAGCAGCCAAAACGCTATCTGGTAGAAACAGCCGATCCAATAGATCCAGCAGCTATCGAAATGTTTGCCAAAGGTGTTGAACTGAGAAACGAAAAGCATCCGACCAAGGCGGCTATATTGGAAATCATTGAATCGCATATGGCCTATCTGACCTTGACCGAGGGTCGATATCACCAAGTGAAACGGATGTTCGCAGCTATTGGCAACAAAGTAACCGAGTTACACCGAGATCGGATCGGTGACATTATACTGGATGAAGATCTCGGAACCGGTGAATATCGCGAATTAACCGCTGCAGAGATAAGCCAGTTTCAATGATTAAGTCCAGCAGTTTTGAGTTACTTTTTAGTCAGTTTTCTAACTCAACAGATAAAGCGCTGTGGGTTCTCGATGAGACCCCCCCGGAAAATTCCCCCGCCGCAACTGCCAATATTGAAGTCATCAGCAACCGATACGATGTGGTGGCACTTATGCAATCCCTTGGCTACAGCGCACACTTTTCTGACTTTGCGTTCGAGCAGCTGCAAGCCAATAGTTACAGCCGGATCTTTTATCGTATATCCAAAGAAAAAGCACTGGCGCACCACATTATAAATAGTGCGCAGAATTTGTTAACTGTCGATGGTCAGCTAATTATCAGCGGCGCAAAACAAGAGGGTATTAAAGGTTACATTGAGCGGGCGGCTACGCTCTATGAACACTTAGAAACCTTTAAAGCAGACAAACAGCATTGGGCAGCCTGTTTTAAACAAGCCGGACTCTTCAATAGAGCTTTGGATGACAAAGAATATACGCATTTAAGAGCAATTGGTGAAGCTGCTGGACAGCAAAATCCCACCGAGTTTCACTCTAAGCCAGGAGTATTTGGTTGGAATAAAATAGATGCAGGCAGCCAATTATTACTCGAGCACTTAGCGGATGTTTACCTGCACAGGGACAAACCTAAAAACCTACTAGATATAGGCTGCGGTTATGGTTACCTCTGTGTTAGCGCGGCTAAAATGTATCAATGTTCGGTGACAGCCACTGATAACAACGCCGCGGCAATCAACGCCTGCAGCTTCAATTTAATTCAGCACAAGGTCGAACATAAGGTGATTGCCACAAACTGTACTGCAGGGATCACAGAACAGTTTGACTTGATTTTGTGTAACCCGCCCTTTCACACCGGTTTCCAGGTTGAAAATGATCTGACCGAACAGTTTTTGCTAGCAGCCAAGGCGCGTCTAAGGCATAACGGTGTAGCAGTATTTGTGGTGAACTTGCACATTCCCCTGGAGCGCAAGGCAAAAAACATCTTCAACATAATTAAAACTCTAAGTGATGACCGAAATTTCAAAATTGTGCTGCTAAGTCAGTAGTGTAACTGCGTCAAGGGGCGCGATAAGTGCTCCTCAGCGCAGCAACATACCCAGGCAACCCTTAGGTATCCCCTGCAAATCCGTTAACAAGTACTCTTTTAATAAGCTGTAGCGCTGTTGCTGCACGTCATTTTTTGTAACATTCTCAATCAAAGTTAAATATCTTTTTGCCATACGACGAGACTTCTCTTGCCCCTGCTGATCAAAATGAAGTGCCTCTAAATACATTTGCGCCAGATTCAGCAAGGCAGCACTGTTCTGTCTATTTAATTCAAACGCCATAGTAAAATATTTCAGCGCCTTAGCTCTGTTGTTATTCAGATACTGCTTAATTCCCTGAAGATTAACTTTGCTACTCTTCTCTGGCTCAGCACTTGGCTTAGATTGCACAGGCGCAGCTATTATCGCCTCGCTCTGGAACTTAGGCATTAAACCCAGTGCCGATTCCATTAAGTTATTAATATCGACTCTCAGCCCTTGATCGGTGATGATTTTTTCAGCTAAGGCATGATACTCCCGTGCCCCCGATGGATTATTCAAATCAAGCTGCAATTGCTCTTTAAACAGCGCTATTTGCACTTTAAGTTCTGGGTTGTCTGGGAAGTTACTCTGGGCATCCTTTAATAAAACGTCAATTTTTTGCTCGATCTCTGCACTTAAGCTACGATCGAGTTTAATTTCTATACGTTTCACATTGGCCAAACCCAGGTAGGGTTCAGGGGTTTTGTAACAACTTCCCTCATGTAGCGCGATGCTGCGTTTATAGGAGCTCTCAGCCAGATCCAACTGCTTAGTGAATAAAGCCAATTTTGCCAGCTTCAGGTTCCTGGGGATCGACATTGAAGTAATGTTGACGGCGGTACTTAATACATTCATGGATTGAGAGTACTGCCCCGCCTCTTCAAACGCTTGAGCTTTGAGGTCGTAAGCCCTGATCAGCAGCGGCGAATCGGCTATCAGTTTATCTAACCTGCCCAGCGCTTGTTCGCGTTGGCCACAGGCTATCAGAGCTTCGCAGATTTTAATCTCGACTTTATTATTGGGTGCCACAGCTGCGATTTCTTCCAGCAGAAGTAAAGCTTGTTGATAATCTTGGGTTTGTAACAGCAAATCGGCTTTCATTTGTTTGACAGAGATCATTGAAAGATCTTTGTCTAATACAAAGTCACAAAACTCCAGTGCCCTGGATAAATTGCCTGCGTCCAGTGCTTGGTTGATAGGTTTCACCGCTTGCTTACGATTTAATCCGCTCTGCAAGCGCTTAAGTAAATCGCCAATACTGAAAGGCTTGCCAATCACAAAATCCGGTTCGCTCGCAGTGGCATGTAAGATGACTTCAGGGGAATTATCACTGCTCATGAATCCCCAGCAAGCGCTGGGTTTGATTAAACCTCTATGCCTGGCCTCCTCGAGAATTTGTATTCCTGAGTGCCGCTCTGTGATGGCGTGACCTACCAATACCAAATCGTACTCGCCCTGTTTTACCAGCTCCAGGGCGCGATCTGATGTAGTAGAGCCTTTAACTCGCCCAAAACCTAAAGTGGCTAGCATTGCCATCGTTGAAGAGCGCACTAAGCTGCTAGCATCTATTACTAGTGCACTTTTATTTGAAAAATCACTTTTTTGCAACGCCAACGCTATATCCCAATTATTGTAATTATGTTTTTTTATTTACTATTTATAGCCAAATTGGCAAAGTTACACAAGTTTGATGATGTATCTGCAATTACTCAATCCGATTTTAGGATGATATTACAAACAATAGTAACAATAAAGTTACTGGCTCAGTGGAAATTGGATAACAAATTTAGTGCCCAAATTTATCTCACTGTGACATTCAACTGTACCGGATAAATTATTCACCACCAAATTATATAAAATATTCATTCCCAGCCCGCTACCCCCATTTCCACGGGTAGTGGTAAAGAACGGTTCAAAGACTTGCATGCGGGTATCTGCAGTCATTCCCCGGCCATCATCTTGGTAGATAATCGTCATCATTTTCTGAGCTATTTTCAACTCAACTTTAATGGCGCCCGCCACCCCTGATGCAAATGCATGGGTGAGTGAGTTCATCACTAAATTAGTGATTATTTGGGTAAATAATCCGGGGTAAGATTCTATGCCAAAATCATTTTCCCGATCGTATTCAATGCTGATTTTTGTCTCTAACATTTCCCCTTTGAGACTATTGAGCACATTTTTAACGTACTCCACTAAATCAAATTCTCGTTTCTTCTCACTGGAAACATCCACAGAGACCATTTTAAAGTCTTGGACTAATTCAGATGCCTGAGTCAAATGACTGGTCACTATGCTGCTGGTCTCTCTAGCTGATTGTAAAAAGCTGGCAAAGTCTTCTCTGCGTAATTCACCGCTGTAAAAAGCCCTTTGAAAGCTCGTTAGTTTTTCTTCAAGACTAGAGATAAAAGTCAAACAAATACCCAGTGGGGTATTTAATTCATGAGAGATACCTGCAACTAAACGCCCCAGCGACGCCATCTTTTCGGCATCAATTAATTGTTGTTGGGTCTGATTAAGGTTATCTATCACTAACACTAACTCTTTAGTGCGCTCATCTACCAGCTTTTCAAGACTGTGCTTATGCAGCTCCAGTTGGGAATTAGTTTCTCTTAACTGTGTGGTACGCTGCTCTACCATCTGCTCTAAATGCAACTGGTAGTTTTTGTTTTGCCTGTGCAAACTAACTTGCTGCATTGCGCGGCTAACGGTGGCTTTTAATAAATTGGGATCACGAACCGGCTTGCTGATGTAGTCAAACGCGCCTAAGTGTAATGCCTGTACTACATCTTCTATCAACCCGGCACCTGATATCACAATCACCGGGGTATCGGCTAAAAGCTGCACACACTGTTCGAGTAGCTCAATGCCACTCATCAAAGGCATTCTCAAATCGGTGAGAATGATATCCGGCATTTTTTCCAATGCCAACGACAGGCCTGCCTTGCCATTGTTTGCAGCATAAACCTGATAACCCAAATCTTCTAGCTGGTCGCAGAAACTTTGTCTGACAATGTCTTCATCATCAACAATTAAGATCGTTTGAATTGTCTGTTTTTCTGACAAAGTTAAATCTCCAATGTTATTCATAGACCAAGCCTGAAAGATATTTTTTAGCGGGGCTAAAATGAATTGAAAATCTCTGCTTAAAGCACACTAGCTGCGAATTTTTTTTGTACATTTTCCCGATTACCCATTTTAGGCAAACAAATTGTAAATTTGCAGTAATTATCGACCACAGAATCTACCAACAACCTTCCTGCGTGGTTTTCGGTAATAATAAAATAGGAAACACTTAGACCTAGACCAGTGCCTGTACCCTCTTTTTTAGTGGTAAAGAAAGGTTCAAATATCCTGCGTTTAACCCCTTCTTCCAATCCGGGACCATTGTCCTCTATTTCGATTATTGCCTCTTTGTTCAGCGAATCGTAGCCGATGCGAAAGACAAAAGTTGGGCAGCTTACATTTGCCTCCTGCATTGCCTGAGCACCGTTTCGCAGAATATTTAAAAATACTTGCTGTATTTTACCCGGCTCACAAACAATGTCCGGCATATCAAGCTGATATTCCTTTACTATATTGATAGTTTTAAAATCGAAATTATTTTTTAAATTGTAGTCGGTGGAAGACAACTCAAGCGCTTTGTCTAGCAGTACCGCTAAATTCTGCTGCGAGGACTCTGCGTCATTTTGGCGTGAAAAATTTAACATATTATCGACAATCACAGCGACCCGATTTCCAGATTCTATAATGCTACTGACCATGCGTAGAATGCCTCTGTTGTGCATGTACTGCTGCACACTTTGCATACTGATGCCCAGCTGCGTTGCCGCTTTCAAATTAGCCGGGATGTTTTCTGCTGTTAATCGATTGAGCATTACATTGGCAGTTTGCATCATGCCAGCCAATGGGTTATTTATTTCATGGGCCATTCCGGCGGCGAGGCCTCCGACTGAAAGCATCTTCTCTGACTGTATCATCATTTCCGATAACAGCACTTGTTCAGTCACATTATCTAACCTGATCACCGCTCCTGACTCGCCACTGGTAATCAACGGATAGATGGTGATATCTTCATAACACACCTCCCCCGCCTTAAGATAAAGCCTTTTCAGGTGGCTCGATTCCTGACGATTATTAATCGCGGCCGTGACACTAACCAACTGCGCTTCTAAGCGCGGAAAAACCTCCAACAAGTCACGTTGATAGGCGCTCTCCAAACTGATGGAAGTCTCTTTTTGCGCGGCAAAGTTCCACTGGGTTATCCGGCATTGCCGGTCTACACCAATCAATATCGATGACATAGAATCAATGATATTAGCCAGATAGTTACGTAACCGATGAATTTCCTGTCCGGCTTTTGTGCTCTCAGATATATCGGTGGCAATGATAATAACCCCTCCATCATCGAGCAGCTGCTCAAATATTTTTAAATAGCGATGTTCTCCCAACGGCAGCACAAAATCATCGACGGGGTTACGGTGCATCGCTAATCTTTTAGCAAACCAATGCTCTGTATCAAAACCGTATTCGCGCGCATAATAATCACTGCATGCACGCCACATACTCTCAAAACTCATGCCCAATACTATATTAGGGCCATCGCGATTGACAACTTCACCAAATTGTCGATTGAAAAAAATCAACGTATCTTGATCATCAAAAATCGTAACAAATAAATTCAAACTGTTGATTGCCGCAATCAACCGTTTATCCAGTGCCTCAACTAAACAGCGCTCAGTCACATCCCTGCCCGCACCGATATAGCCGATAAAATTTCCTTGCTGATCATATCGGGGCTCCCCAGATAAACTGACCGTTACTTGGCGTCCGTCGGTATTCTGAGTCTTTATTTCATAATCAGTAAATACTTCTCTGTTGATCATCTGCAGTAGCTCGCTGTGCGTTGAATCCGCATGCGGCCGGAAAGTATCTGTATATGACTGCGCTCTGGTTTTACCAATATAATGCTGCGGCGGCAATCCAGAAATTTTTTCAACATCACCGGCTAAAAAAGTGAATCTTAATTGTGCATCCATTTCCCAATACCAGTCGGCGCCTATTAAGGCAAAATCTCGAAAACGACTTTCACTCATTGCCAGGGCGTGCTGTGCCTCTTTTAAAGTAGAGATATCCGAACCTATGGTAATCACGCTGCCATCTACTAAGCGCTTCATATTAAATATAAACTGCTGGCCTGTCAGTTGCTGTACTTCAAAGGATTCCTCTGAGTTTCGCAGCCCCAGCAACCACTTTTCAACCCACTGCTGTTTCTCTATATTGACTAATTTTGGGCGCGGCTGGGCCATCACGGCATTCAGGTATGTTTCAAACGGTGCACCAATACAAATACTGTCAATAACGGCGGCATTAATTTTTTTGAAACTTTCATTGAAGAATATAAAACAATTTTGGGCATCCAGAAAAAAAACTATTTCTTTGGATTGATCAAATGCAGAAATTAATTGCCGGGAGCGCTGCTCGGATTTTTTCCTCACTTGTGCTTCAAACGTTAGTGACTGATTAGATTTGTACAACTGCGCGGTTCTCTTTTCAACACGCTGTTCAAAAATCATGTTTTGATTACTTAGCTCTTTACCCTTTTTTATAAATAAGCCAAAAATCAACAGGCCGCCAGTAAAGAGACTCAATAGCGTTATCAGCAGGTGCGAATAGAGATCGTCTATAGTCGAATGCCTCTGTGATCGAATAGCGCTTCGGTGTTGAATTGCGTTAATAGACAGTGCGTATAAACGCTGTAAGTGCTCATCCATTAGCTTGTTGATCAACTGAAAGGATTTTGTATTTGCTGGAGTTAGCTGTTGTACCAGTGGGTCTAGTTGCAATAGAATCTTGCGGGTAAACTCTACCGTTTCTCTACCTGAATCTACCGAGAAAAGTTTATAGCTGATCTTGCCCATAAGCTGAGCGTCGTAACGGCTCCAAAAAATATCAAATTTGGTGATAACTTGTTGCTTACTAATACCTTGCTGGCCCATATACAAATAGCTAGCATGCTGCAAAAAATTTCTTGCCTCACGATCTGCCTGATTTAGAAACCACACCAGACTTAATTGGGCATCGCTCTTTTGAACATTTTGCAGGTTTCTTATCTTATGTAGATCGGTAACTAGAGTGATGCTCAAAATCAGAATGATCAGTGCAGATGTAAGATAAATAAATTTTATTCTCTTGAACATCTTAAAGCCCCTAGAAGATATTTATACTCTTAACTTGCCAAATTGAGCGGGTGTAAAATTTATGATTTCGGGTCAAATTCATATCTGACCAAGGGTAGATTACCCAACTGGGGCCGCGCCGCCTGACACTCAATACCTCGCCGTTATGTTGCAACGCCAATATAATTGAATATTTATTAACGTCCTGCATAGGAATGGTTATTTTGTAGCCGTTTAATGCAGTGGCTTCTATAAATTCACCTTTGCCGGCTAGCAGTTGGATCAAATCCTCAATTTTTGGGCCTGTAAAATGATTCAGACCCTCAGTCCATGGGGTTTTTGTGACGATGGTGGTCTGCGGCATAGCTTGCAACATAGACAGATCAAACTCTGCTGTTGCTCCACTGTTGGTATGGGTGATATTGCCACTGACAGTTAAGATAACTGCACCTTGTGTCTCGGGTAATCCATTAGTGGCGTAAACCCACTGACTGATGCAAGCAAAGGTGAGCAATAAGCTAACTTTAATCATTTTTTGCGGGGTCCTTCAGCTGATCAATTTATTTTTTTTATCAACTAAACTATACCGCATTATCATTATGAATATTATTGCTATGTAAAAATATCGCGTATTTATTGTGTAGAATATTCGCCTAAGCCCAATACTGAGAATAAGTTAAGGGTTGCCAGCCCAGCATAGCCAGCAACTGACGGTTACACTGGCAAAGGCTGGCTGCTGTTTTTCAGATCATACTGACAACAGATACCAACTATCCTGGCACCTTGGCTGATCAGATCAGTCAAGTTGATCTGATCAGTTTACTGGATGCATCACTCTGGGATTGGCACTCCAGTCCAAATGGAACTTCTTATCTGGGTCGGTATCTGTCCTGGAAAAAGTGTGCGCACCAAAAAAATCCCTTTGTGCCTGCAGCAAATTTGCTGGTAGTACAGCACATCGATAGGAGTCGTAGTATGCTAAAGCAGAGGACATTGCCGGATGCGGAATTCCCATCAAAGTCGCAGTGGCAATAGATTTTCGCCAGCTGAGTTGAAACTTAGTAATCTGCTGGCTGAAATAGGGATCCAGCAATAAGTTTTGCAGCTTTTCGTCGCGGCTATAAGCCCTACTGATATCTTGAAAAAAACCCGCACAAATAATCCCCCCGGCCCGCCATATTTTTGCAATTGCAGAAAACCCCAAGTTCCAGTTTTTTTCTTTAGAGGCGATTGACATCAATTGAAAACCTTGAGCATAAGCGCAGATTTTTGAGCAATACAAAGCGTCATGTAACTCAGTAATTATTTGTCTGCGCTGCTGCTCACTGTACTGCGGTATCTGCGGTCCACTGAGTACCCCACTGGCAATTAGCCGCTCTTCTTTTAAACTGGAGATACTTCTGGCAAATACAGCTTGAGTGATACTCTGCGCCGGGCTACCCATTTGCAGCGCTGATACGGCCGTCCATAACCCAGTTCCTTTTTGCCCCGCGGTATCTAAAATCATATCCACTAGTGGCGCCGAGGTTATAGGATCAACCTGGCGAAGAACCTCAATGCTGATATCCATTAGATAACTGTCTAGCAGCCCCGAGTTCCACTGCTGAAAAATATCTGCAATTTCCAATGGCCTAAGCTTTAGGCCAGATCGCAAGATATGATAGCTTTCACAGATCAACTGCATGTCGGCGTATTCAATGCCGTTATGCACCATTTTCACGTAGTGGCCAGCGCCGCTGGCACCTATGTAAGCGGCACAAGGCTCTCCTTCTAGCACCGGGTTACCCGGCTCAAACCTCTCTATTGGTCTGCCGCTATCCGGGTCTACTTTTGCAGCGATGGCCTGTAGTACTGGAGCGACTCTGGTCCAGGCGTAGGGGTCGCCTGAGGGCATCAATGAAGGGCCAAATCTGGCGCCGACTTCACCACCTGAGACGGCAGTAGAAAAGAAAATAAAATGTGGTTTATATTTTTTTTCTCTCTCGATCGTATCTGTCCACAAACTATTCCCGGTATCTATAACGATATCATCGGCCTTGATACCCGCTGCAATTAAGTGTCCACAGACATGATCAACGGCATCTCCAGCGGGGACTGATACCATCAATAAATTTGGTTTGCAAAGGGAGTCTAATAACTGGGTAAATGAGTTACAACCAAAAATCCGCTGTGCGCCTTCCCCACCTTGTTGTTGATCCATTTGTTCGAGCTGCTCAATCTTTTGGTTATCCAGATCAAAACAGGCCACCTTGTAACCATTGTCGGCCAAATTAAGCGCCAGGTTATTACCCATAACGCCCAATCCAATAAAGCCTATATCGCATAACATTTTGTCGTTCATTCCAAGTACCTGGGTTTGAAATCTAGATGAATATATCCGCTTGCTAGAGTGCTGCAGTGAATAATTGTAATTAACAGGGCAATCTAATTTTAAGCAATAGAATAGTCGCTATCAATAACAATAGCTTGTGAATGAATTCTAGACCAAAAAAAACCATCTCATAGATGGTTTTTTAAAACAAAAAACTGATTTACAGCTTAGTGCAAGATCTGACTCAAGAACAGCTGTGTTCTCTCGTTTTGTGGGTTATCGAAGAACTCTGCCGGAGTGTTCTCTTCAACAATTTGCCCTGCATCCATAAAGATAACTCTGTCAGCTACTTTACGGGCAAAGCCCATCTC
>ASZI01000283.1 GCA_000416315.1 Osedax symbiont Rs2
CCCGCCAGTGTAGGGGGGATGAAAACGTTATTGCCCGAATTTATAGATGCGAATTTGCAAGGCAGTGAAGAAGGTATCGACCTCGTTGGGTTAGTGGCACTGACATTAGATGACAGCTCCAATATCCATAGCCACGCCGATTTGTCGGGTAAGAGCATTGCCATGTGGGTTGGCTTAGACCCTAAGATAATTCTGGCCGGTGTCGATTACAAGTCACTGGATCAGGCACCCAATGATGAGACACTGTTGAGAATGCTCAGCCGCAAAAGGGTAGAAGTGATTTTAGGGTTTATGCCGGATACTTTGCTCGCCGCTAAAAAACTATCCATCGCGTTGCCGCACTCAACCGACGTCTGGCTGATCCCGAAACGATTAACCCAAGTGGTCTGTCACGATACGCCGCAAAATCGTCAATTTCTACTGCAGTACGACCAATTAATGAAGGGCATAAAAAGTTCGGGTAAATTACGTGAGTTTATGGGGCCGCTGGTTAACCTACAAGATGGCAGCGAGGAGTATTATTGAGCAGTGAGCTTGGAAGAAAATTGATGGGTAAAAATAATAAGGTTAACCTTTCCCTGGCATAAAGAATTATCTCGCTCAGGGCCTGACCTCTGCTCGACAAGCACTTTTCAGGCAGTAGCAGCTTGGAAATGATTTCGGTTGGCAATCACTGGTACTTGGTTGACACTTCCACTGCGACTGAGAATAGGAATTTCTGTGCCCGAAATAGTAGCAGCATTGAGGTGAATGTGCCACGGACAGCCCTTGTCCTAGCTGTGAAAAGCTTAACTGCTCAGCCTACCCGCTAATCACAGCTAGTAATAGCGGTTGCTGATTAAGCAGGCTGCCAAATATCTCTCAGCTCTGATTGGGGTTTAATGAGCTCTATGCTTGTGTTGCAAGTCCCTGCACAACCAAGTTAAGACCAAACATCATTCTTTTTCTTACGACGGGGTATGAGCGGCAGTACTAAACCGATGAAAATACCCATAATAATAATGGCAGCACCACGCATAAACCAATACATCTCAACCGCCTCACTCTGATTGGCGATACGGGTTTGCAGCTTAGTATTATCCAATTCTAAGGCCTGGATTTTAGCCAGTAACTGTTGTCTCTGACTGGCTAATTGCCGATTGCTGGCAATCTGCTGGCTGAGGTTCTGTTGCTGTTTACTCAGTGCTGCCTTATTGCTTTCCCCGATGCCATTTAATTTAGTATTGGCACTGGTTAATGCTTTCTCAACTTTTGGTAAACGTAGAATTGACGGCTCTTTAGAGGTGATAAATTTTGTGCTGATCCAGCCACTGCGACCGCGGGGGTCCCGGACTTTGCTGTAGCCAGTTTTTTTGTCTCTCTGCAGCAATTTAATTTGGGTACCGGCATTCAGACTGCCAATGATGCGAAACTGAGAACTGGGTCCCTTGTGCATATAGGTAAAGAGTTGATCACTGACATAGCGATCCGCTGCGCTGACACTAGTTGCAAGAAAGGTAAATAATGTAACAACTAAATAGACAAAGTTTTTCACTAGTGCTCCTAAATACAGCAAAATAATAAGGTCGGGTTTGATGACCGTCAAAAGATGAATACAGCGCCTCTTAGCATTTGTTTGTGCTGCGCGTCACTAACCCAATGACTGATTAGCGCGCGCCTAATTGATGGCTGTGAGCCCTAAGACCTGCAATTGCTGTTTAAGTTCTGCAGCATTGAGAGGCTTTTCTCCAGATAAAGTGTAATTGAGCAGGCAATTTTTGTAAATTGATACAATTGCCAGGCGCTGCGCCGTATTGCGGCGGGCTCTGATTAAAATCTGTTCGCAACAATGAGTCAATTTACTCTCAAATTTTTGGCATAAAATGACAGACGACTGATCCAATTTATGCGATTCGCCATAGTATATTTTGTAAATGGCCAGTGCCACAGGGTTTTCGATTAGCTGTTGGTATAAATACTGTAGCTGATCGCTGAAGAGTTCAGTATCTGTGGAGAGCGTCTGATCATAAATAGTTTCTGCCAGCGCGCTCTGCTCAGAAATTACCGCTTGCAGCAGTGCTTGTTTGCTGGGGAAATTATTGTACACGGTCGGCTTAGAAACTTGAGCTTCGCGTACCACTAAATCGATTGACGTTCCCTGATAGCCATATTTAGCGAAGAGTTGGCTTGCCACTGCTATAATGTGTTGTTTTTTTGAAGGACGGCCTCTGGCCATATTTTTCCCCTTGACGTCAGTGGTAAAATGTATTAATTTTACTATACCGTTTAGTTAATAAATTAATAGTGTGAGGTTATCATGAGTGATCATGGGTATTTTGGTCAATACGGTGGGAGCTTTATTCCCGAAATTCTTTATTCTTCCCAGCAGCAGTTGTTGAAACACTACCGCGAAGCGATGGCCGATCCAAGCTTTATCGCCGATGTTAAGCGTGAGATGCAGCAGTACTCTGGCAGGCCGACTCCATTGACTCACTGTGCCAATTTGTCGGCACAATTGGGCGGAGCGCAAATATATTTAAAGCGTGAAGACCTGAATCACAGTGGCGCCCACAAGATGAATAATGTGATAGGTCAGGGGTTATTGACCAAGCGCATGGGTAAAAAACGAGTGATAGCTGAAACAGGAGCCGGACAGCACGGAGTGGCGACAGCGTTAATCAGTGCCAGATTGGGCTTGGAATGTACTATCTATATGGGTGCTCATGACATTGAGCGCCAGTATCCAAATGTCTTTTGGATGAAGCAACTAGGCGCTACAGTGGTGCCAGTGACCACCGGCTCACAAACCCTAAAAGATGCACTGGATGAAGCGCTGCGCGACTGGACTTCAAGTTTTGAAGACACTCACTATTTAATCGGCACTAGCTGTGGCTGTGAGCCTTTTCCGGAAATGGTAGCGGGCTTTCAATCGGTGATAGGTGAGGAAGTAAAAGAGCAGGCGATGGCGCAGATAGGCGCTATGCCCGACAAAATATATGCCTGTGTCGGCGGTGGTAGCAATGCCTGCGGCATCTTTTTACCTTTCGTCGGCACAGATACAGAGTTAATTGGCATAGAGGCAGGTGGCCGTGGTGATGGTGTCGGTGAACACGCCAAGCGCTTCAATACCGATCAGGCAAAATTCGGTATCTCTCAAGGTTATGCCACTATGTTCCTGCAAGATGATCAGGGCCAGTTGGCACCGACCCACTCTATTTCAGCCGGGCTTGATTATGTGGGAGTCTCGCCGATTTTGGCGGACTTATCGGATCGCGGTTTAGTGCGCATGAGCAGTGCGCTGGATACAGAAGTTGTCGCGGCCTTTAAGCAATTAATGTTGGCTGAGGGGATCATTGCAGCGATGGAATCATCACATGCCATTGCCGGCGGCCTGCGCGAAGCTGCCAGCTTAGATCCCTCGCAAAATATTGTAATCAATGTATCTGGGCGCGGTGATAAAGACATATTTACAATCGCCAAAGCATTAGAAGATGAGCCATTTAAGGACTTTTTACGCAGCTATCTAGAGGGGCAAGACTAAGATGAATACGCTGGCTAAATTTATTAAAGAGCAACGTCAAACTAAGCCAATTTTGTTGATGACTCATGTGATTTACGGCTACCCCAGTATCGATGAAAGCTTACAGATGATGAAGACCTTGCTGGAAAAAGGTGCATCGATCCTGGAAGTGCAATTCCCTTTCTCCGATCCGGTAGCTGATGGGCCGGTAATTACCAATGCCTGTCACCAGGCATTGGAGAGTCAGCCAAAGTTGCAGCAGTGTCTCAAAGATATTAGTGCGCTCGGAGCCGCTTTTCCCGACTCTAAAGTACTGTTGATGAGTTATCTTAATCCACTGTTACAGTATGGCTTTAAGCAACTGGCAGAAGATATGTCTCCCCATGTCTGTGGGGTGATCATTCCGGATCTGCCTATAGATCATCATAAAATGCTTGAGCCACTGCTGCAGGCAGAAGTTGATCCTATCTGGCTAATTATCCCGGGAATGGACAAACAACGTATTGAGTTGGTCTGTGAGCACGCACGTGGCTTGTTGTATTGTGTCAGTCGTAAAGGCGTGACAGGGCAGGGGGCTGATAGTGAGAGTGCTCATCAGCAACTGCAACAGTATCTGGGTGAAATTAATCAGCATACTACAGTGCCATTGGCGTTGGGCTTTGGCATTGCCAGTGCCGAAGATGTCAGAGGCATTAGCGGCCTTGTGGATGTGGCTGTGGTGGGTAGTGCTTTGCTACGGGCGCATCAAAATGGCGGCTTGAATGGCTTTGCCGACAAAGCAGATGAATTACTCAGTGCTACTAGCTAGATGATGCTGGATATAAACAGCCCTGAGTAGGGCTGCATGATGCCTTTGGCGGCTGATGATAGCAATTTATTAATCCGCAGCTATCGGATCAATAAATTGCTAAGCCGCTAAACATCAAATATCGAATTTTGCCCAAATCGGTGCATGGTCAGAAGGCTTTTCCATGGCGCGGATGTCATAGTCGATCTCGGCACTGCTACAAGTTGCATATAAACTAGGGGTCGCTAAGACCGCATCGATGCGCAGACCACGTTTTGGCTCATCGGCAAAACCTTTGCTGCGATAATCAAACCAGCTGTATCTGTTATTTTGTTCAGGGTGGTGCAAGCGGTAGGTATCTTGTAATCCCCAGCCCATCAATGTGGCCAGCCATTCGCGTTCAATTGGCTGAAAACTCGCTTTACCGGTTTTTAACCAGCGCTTGCGATTAGGTTCTCCAATACCAATGTCCATGTCCTGCGAGGAGATATTTAAGTCCCCCAGTACAATGACGTGATCTTTAGGATCGCAGTGCTGTGTTAAATGTATCTGCAAGTCTTGATAAAACTTCTCTTTAGCCGGAAACTTTGTCTCGTGGGCAATGTTCTCTCCCTGGGGAAAATAGCCATTTAGTACAGTGACAATGTTGCCCTTATCGCTTTGGTACTGGCCGATGATCATTCGTCGCTGTGCGTCTTCTGCATCTGTTGCAAAACCTTTCTGGATGTTGATCGCCGGTTTCTTGGAGATCATGCAAACTCCATAGTGGCCTTTTTGTCCATGATAATCGACGTGATAACCCAGGTCGGTGATCATTGCTACCGGGAATTCGTCGTCGTGCACTTTGATCTCTTGGATACCAATTACATCGGGGCTGTGAGTTTTGATCAGCTCGGCGATTTGATGGGGGCGAGCACGTAACCCGTTCACATTAAAAGAGACAATTTTCATAACGATAGCTACCAGTAGGTTGAAGTTTGCGGCTATTCTAGCAGCAAATTAATGCAGAATGTGCAGTTAGTGTTGCAAAAAAATCTTGAAAGTTAGCACGGCAAAGTTACAACAGTGTCCCCGGCTGGAGAGATATTTTCAGACACTGCAAAAAAATCACATTTTAAGGGCTATAACTACCAGTAGCCAACGGTTTTCAGGTATCCTAGCACAGATTAAACAGCACCTTTATAGAACCTTGGTTTGCGTTTTAGTTAGGTAAAAGTGTTTACAAGCTTGCAGCTAAAGCGTCTTCTTTGTATGAAAATTGTCAGCATTGTAAGTTCAGATATACACATCAGCAGAAGATTTATCTGCTGCATGGGGAACTAATTCATCCCTGAGGTGATCTGTATCAGAGCACTTAATCGTCAGTGACATTTTTTTGTTAATTGGCTCGTATTTTTTACTATATTTTTTAGTTGTCCCGGAGAATAGTTGTGGCAGAATTTGATTTTGATTTGTTTGTAATTGGCGCAGGCTCAGGTGGAGTACGCACCGCGCGTATGGCCGCTGCTAAAGGGGTTAAAGTAGCCATCACTGAAGATCTGTACTTAGGTGGCACTTGCGTCAACGTCGGTTGTGTGCCGAAAAAATTGTTTGTCTATTCATCACACTACGCCGATGATTTCAAAGAGGCCAAAGGCTTCGGCTGGAGTGTCGGTGAGAGCAAGTTTGACTGGCCGACCTTAAGAGACAATAAAACCAAAGAGATCGAGCGCCTTAACGGTATTTACCACAATATGTTGGTCAATTCGGGCTGTACTTTGATTGAAGGTCGCGGAACGATGATCGATGCACATACAGTAGAAGTGGCTGGGGTGCGCTACAGTGCTGAGCGTATTTTGGTGGCAACTGGCGGCTGGCCCTTCGTGCCTGAATTTCCAGGTAGCGAACATGTCATCAGCTCTAACGAAGTGTTCTTTTTGGAAACATTTCCCAAGCGTGCAATCGTTGTCGGTGGCGGATATATTGCAGTGGAATTTGCCGGAATTTTTGCAGGCCTTGGCGCTAAAACTGATTTGCTGTATCGCGGTGAGTTATTCTTACGTGGATTCGATAGAGAAGTGCGAGAATTTGTCGCCCAGGAAGTGGCCAAGAAAGATGTAAACTTAAACTTCAACTGCGATATCGAGTCCATCGAGAAGCAAGCTGACGGCTCTTTGTTAGTGACCACTAAAGAAGGTAAAACCATTGAAACGGATTGTGTTATGTACGCGACCGGCCGGGTGCCTAAAGTTGAGGGGATTGGTTTAGAGCAATTGGGGGTAGAGCAGGCAAAAAATGGCGCTATTATCGTCGATGAAAATTTCCAGAGCTCGGTACCTTCTGTGTATGCTTTAGGGGATGTGATAGACAGAGTTCAGTTGACTCCCGTGGCACTGGCCGAGGGGATGGCGTTGGTTAATCACTTGTACAACGAAGGCAGTGCCAAAGTTGATTACGACTTGATCGCCACTGCGGTTTTTTGTCAACCAAACATAGGCACTGTAGGTTTATCTGAAGAGCAGGCGCGTGAGCAATACAGCAATATCGATGTCTATGTCAGTGACTTCAGAGCCATGAAGCATACCTTGTCGGGTAGTGAAGAGCGCACTTTGATGAAAATGATCGTCGACAAAGCGACAGATAAAGTGCTTGGGGTGCATATGGTAGGGCCTGATTCCGGTGAAATTATCCAGGGGATTGCTATTGCGCTAAAAGCCGGAGCCACTAAGTCAGTGTTTGATTCTACTATTGGTATTCATCCAACCGCCGCTGAAGAATTTGTCACTATGAGGTCTGCGACTCGCTCTTAACCTGTCAGGCTATTTGTACTGAAACGATCTCGTTTAAGGTAATTGGCGGTCGTTTTTGCAAATCTAGTCAGCTGCGTTAGATTGATGCACAAAAAAGGGCTGATTATTCAGCCCTTTTTTTGTGTTTGTTGTTAGCAACAAATTAGCAGTGTAATTAGTTTTTAGGCAATCACTATTTTATTTTTTCCTGTTGTCTTAGCGCTTTTTAAAGCTTGCAAAGTACGACCGGTCAGCTGCTCGCTGCTATCTCCTTCAAGCATCTGACTCAGCCCAAAGGATATGGATAAAACATTTTTGATGGAATTTGCGTTTTTTTGGCGCAGGCGGATAGATTCAATTTTCTTGCGCAGAGATTCAGATATCTCTGTTGCCTGGAGTATGTCAGATCCCAGTAGGATCATGGCGAAGCGGGTGCCGGCGAAGCGGATAGCCAGAGAAGGTGCCTTGCATTGATTTGATAATAGATTGGCGACAAAAAGGATGATTTTATCGCCCATTTGCTGACCATACTCTTCGTTAAAATCCTGAAAATTGTCGAGCTCAAAAATGCCAATGCTGGCCACAGTAGTTGCGGATAACTGCACTAACTGTTCGACTTCTCTATCAAAGACTTCGCGGTTAAAAAGTTTTGTGACAGGATCTACCCTTGGGTCTTTGCGCGAACTTTTAAGTTCGTCCTTAAGAGTGTCTATCTCTTGTTGCGCAGCACTTATCTGCTCTTGGAAGGCCAAATTAGATTTACTGATGCTGTCAGTATTTTCTGACAGGCTTTTGATTATTTTCTCGCGAGACACTTTACTGTGTTCATTGCGCAATTCGGTCAGGCTGCTGGCGAGTACATCTTGAAATTCAGCGGCGCATTGACTGGCGATGCCGGCTTTTTTATGCAGATCATTGACCAGGCCAATAGCCTTAGACTGGAAAGCATCGGCGTCATTGATTTCATCTTTGATCAAATGTTCACGGAACATTTCTTCAGAGAGCAAGGTCGGGCAAGTGCCGTATACATCGAGGGCTTTCTCAAGCTCGAGATTTAGCTTAGGTGCGCGCTTTGAGACATAGGTGTACCACAACGCATAGTTTAATGGATTTGGCGGGATCTTATATTTGACCATCAACGGAATTGCCTGGCGCAAATATTCGGCAGATTGTGTCGGTTTCTCCGCAAATTTCATTGGGACCCTTTGTTATTTTTAGTGCTTATTCTGGATAAGTTTTTGCAGCCTGCTGATCCTAAATAATCTGTAAGCAGAATCTACACTGCTATATTAAGGTATTTTGATAGCGCTCAGATCCTTAGATCGGATAGTTATCAAAACCCTCTCAATAGAGCATAAGGACATTAAAGCAGGAAAGTTAAGAAAAAGTCTTAGTTATTTTACAAAAAACGCAGAAAAGTCGCTTTTGCCGATAATATGGCCCGATTGCGTACATAAAACAGACAATTGTTGGTTAAAAGTAACGCTTTTGATTGCTGTGGTTCGAAAAACATCCAAAATATAGCTTCT
>ASZI01000284.1 GCA_000416315.1 Osedax symbiont Rs2
TGGAAGTTGGAAGTTGGAAGTTGGAATTTGGAAGTTGGAAGTTGGAAGTTGGAAGTTGGAAAACCACAACGATGTAGATCAATCACCAGTAATTAAATAAATATTTGGAGTTTATAACATGCAAGCATTTGTATATACAGAAATTCAGGCCTCAGTTCCCTTTGCCCAAGCGCCCTGGAGAGAAATAAATACTGCGCTGCAACAGCAGCCGGGCATTATCAACAAAACCTGGCTATCAGGTGTCAATGATTTATCGGTCGGGGGCTTCTATAGCTTCGATACTATAGAGAATGCGCAGAAATTTGTTACCGATTATTTTCCCACTGAAGCCCGCAGTTTGGGAGTAGCGCAGCGCACACTTATTTTCGATGCGCTGGTTGTAGAAGAAGCCAGCAAAGCGATGAACTCCGCACACTTTGGGACGATGAATAAGCAGCAGCCAGGTGCTTACGTCTATACCGAAGTCCAGTTGTCTGCCCTGCCTTTTGATAGCGCCCCATGGCGAGAGCTGAACCCCATACTAAAACAACAACCGGGCCTTTTATCGAAAACTTGGTTAAGTGGGTTGAATACCGGTACCCCTGGCGGCTTATATGCCTTTGACACTATTGAGAACGCCAACAAGTTTGCGATTGACTACTTCCCAACAGAGGCAAAGCAACTCAACGCGGCATTTACTACACGGGTCTTCGACGCCAGTATTGTCGAACAAGCCAGTCGTGAAATGAACTCGCCTTTTTATGACTAAACCTTAAAAGACCTTTCTTGCTGGTGCAAACAAGCGCTGGCGAGCATTCTGGGAGCTGCATAAGTTCCCCTGATGTATTTCAACAGGAGAGGATTAATGACCAGCAATACGTTCACTATCGACCAGGCGATTCCTTCAGCTATATTACATACAATGTTGCGTGTAAGTGATCTGGATCGCGCTGTCGACTTTTACCAAGACGCATTAGCGATGCAGGTATTTTCGCGACAAACGTTTACCCAAGCGCGTTTTACCTTAGTGTTTATGGGTTACGGTAATCCGGCTAATAACCCTTGCGTCGAACTGACCTATAACTGGGATAAAGTTGACTACCAACAGGGCAGTGCATATGGACATATTGCACTAAAAGTTGCCAATATTTATGCCGCCTGTGATCGATTAGCCAACCTGGGAATCAGTATTTTACGCCAGCCAGGTCCGATGAATCATCGATCAGAAGAGACTGAATACAGTGATATTATTGCCTTCATAGAGGACCCGGATGGCTATAAGATTGAGTTGATACAAGCTTGGACCATTGATTAATGCAGTTTAGCTATAATTTTTCATGTTGTTAATTTCAAGCGCTGACTCACAGGCATAAATTGAAATCTGACATATACTCTTAACAAATGTCATTTTCATCTAAGTAAATCGCCAGTGACTGCAACAGCAAATTGCACTCAGGCACTACAGGGAATTATTATGAAATCTATGTTGGCTGTCTTATTTTTGACTACAATAGCGACTTCCGCTCAGGCAGATTGGAAACTTAATCTGCAAGATTCAAACTTTAACTTTGCATCTATTAAAAAGAACAGTGTCTATGAGGCGCACACTTTTAAAAGTATAAAGGGCACTATCAACAATTCTGGAGAGGCTGTTGTGGAGCTGGATTTAAACTCTGTTAGCACTGGTATTGAGATCCGCGATCAACGGATGAAAGAATTGTTGTTTAATACCCTATCATTCCCTGCTGCTCAGTATCGACTAAACATAGATCCGCTATCCATTAACACTCTAAAAGCGGGCCAGCGTCTGCAAATCAACGTTCAAGGCATACTCTCCCTGTTTGGCACTGATAAGGTCCTGAGCGCTTCACTGAATGTATTTAAGTTAACTGACAAGCGCATTCAGGTGAGCACGGCGAAACCTATTGTTATTAAAGCCGCCGACTTTGGACTGGAAAAAGGCGTTGAAGCCCTGCGTGAGATCGCCAATTTAGCGGTGATATCCCATAGCGTACCGGTAAATTTTAGTCTTATTTTTGAGCAGCTGTAATCTCCAGATCAAACTGAGCCCAAACTCAAGGGCTGGTTTGATTAACCCTTAAACAAGACGAGTGCCACTTAATCTGATTTACAATGACTAGTCTAATAAATAGCGTAATCTAGGACCGGTGCATTTATAGCCCATTCTTTCATAGAACTTAATTGTTTTTGGGCTGATGTTTGCTGGGGGAGCACCCACTTCAAGTCGTTTCCAACCCATCTCCCTGCCTTTATCGACGGCACACCTTAGCAGCAATGTGCCAATTTTTGACGAGCGATGCTCAGGCTTAACATATAACTCTGATATTTCTCCAAACACTCCCCCGGCATAAATAGCTGCACATTCATGTAAAGTTATAATCCCAAGGTTTTCATCATTATGCCTGACTAAATACGCCCATATCTTTTTTGATTTAAACAGCGATTTTGCTACCTGATATAAAGGCATATTCTCAATTGTCGCTGTGTTGTCCGGCTCTAGCTCAATAAGCAATTCTTTAACCAGATCAGATAGCGCTTCAATTTCATTGTCACCCACTTCAATAATTTGCATTTTTTTTCAGAACCTCGCGTTTAGTTGGCTATTTTTGTGACTGAGTAGTAAATGATTTTCTGCATAATAACACTTACCTTCCGATTGGATAGTCTGCAGGACAACAGGCAGAGTTGATGCAAAATTTTCTGTCATTGAAACCATTCCAATTTAGCACTGCAACTTATCGACCATCGCCGATTTAGCGCACATGCAGCAAAAAGGATCAAGTGTTATCAGCCACTGAACTTTCAGCTTTGGCGCAACCGAAAATTCAGGGGAAATGTCAACTCATCTAGTGATTAAAGATAGCCTGGCTGCTTACCACTTCACTTTGATTACCCTTTGATAGGGACTCACTATTAGTGCGCCTTAAACTTATCAGCTGTTTTAATTGTACTTTTAACCGCTTGATATCCTTTTCAATCTGCGGCGCTTTAATGACATCCAGGCAGGAGAAAGAGGGCAACACTGTAACAGCACAAAACGCGTAGACGGACAGTAAATTGGCAAATAGGTCATCTACATTACGTCCTTTAAACATTTTGTGTTGCGCGTTGGAAAACGCATCCCCTGGTGCATTCCAAGTTAGGGAAAGCATTACTTGTTTTCCCTGCATCTTACCGCCGGAGCCATACTGTCTGCTCGGATCATGTGTTGAACGTCCATCATCAGAAACAAACACTTGCTGCGCTAAACCTGCATTAAAAACTTCCTCAAGGTATTTCTTATGCTGCCAAGGTAGCGCACACCAAAATACCGGCGCTTGAATGATGATGATGTCAGCCCATAAATGTTTGTTAACCTCTTCATCTACATCATAGTGCTGTTCAATATGAGTAAAAGCCAACTCACAACCCAAACTGCCCATCTGATCAGCAATAACATCGACCAACGTATTGTTGAGGTTTCCGGGGGAATAACCTTGATAGCGATGGTGAGCGTTAATCACTAGAACTTTTTCCATGATATTCCCCTTTGTTAAACACGCTGCAAGGCGCTATTCATTCTTTGCTGTAATCGATCACCTGTCAGTTTCCAGGCAGAAACACTGCATTCAAGATTCTTTTCCCAATTGATGATGTGCTCAAACTGGCTAAACGGAATACCACTGCGTGACATTTGACTAAGCGCTGCGGCTAAATCAAAATCAGCCAGAGTTACCTGCTCGCCAACCACAAAAGTTCTGTCCTTTAAATGATTATTTAAAATTTCTCCATGTCGCAACAACAAGTGCTGCGCTTGTGCTAAGCGGTTATTGTCCGCCTGATTGCCCATTAATGGCGCCACTACATTTTCCTCGAAGTATATGGGTGGTGCCTGTCGAAAATGCTCGGCTGCCCAAAACATCCACTTTAGTACCTGCATCTTTGAAAAAGCAGGAAGCAGTGCAGTTTCACCATAGCTTTCACATAAATACAACATGATAGCCGATGCCTCTGTTAGTATCTGAACTCCCTGATCTGGATCTTCGATGACGATAACTGGCACCATACCCGTTGGATTAATCGCTAAGAACTCCGCCTGCTGTCCGCCACCTGCAAGCAGATCGACAAACACTTCCTCTACTTCTATTTGCAAATGCTCAATCACTGCACTGACTCTTCTGCAACTACCCGACCCCGGGTCTGAATAAAATTTAATAGACATGTCTTAATCCTGATTGTTAATGAATGAATCTACCAACAGTTTCGCAGCTCGCAAGCTTGCTAATTTTTCGCCAGCAGAAGCTATCAAATTAACTGCAATGTTGGACGCCAAGATCATCTTAGCTGTTTGCAAATATGCATCAAAGACAGTAATCTTGCGTTTAGTGCATGCAAAAATGCGACCTGGCAATTACTCAATAATGTTTAATGACATTACCGCTAAACAGCGTAAGGAAAAGGGCTGAATGAATTGGGATGATATGAAAGTGTTTTTGGCAATAGCCAGCACTGGCGGTTTAAAAAAGGCAGCTAAGCAGTTGCAGATTCATCACACTTCAGTGGCGAGACGGATCAAAACCTTTGAGCAAGATTTAGGAGTTAAATTATTTGATCGTTTAGCTTCAGGTTATACGCTAACCCAGGCCGGTGAAACTCTCTATAAATCAGGCCAGCTAATCAGTCAGCAATTCAATAGCATTGAGGCTAATTTAGCAGGTAAAGACCTTCGCCTTGAAGGAGATATCTGCCTTAGTATTCCGCACGGTTTTGCCCTGCATTTATTAATGGCTGATATACAAGAGTTCACTAACCTATACCCGGGAGTTAACTTAAAAATTCTTATGACCTACAGCATCAGCGATCTTGCAAACCGCGAGGCCGATGTCGCCATTCGACTGGACAACAGCCCTGCCGATTCACTGTCGGGTCGGCGAGTAACTAAGGTCCATTGGGCGGCCTATGCCAGTCGCTATTACCTGTCAAAGCACGATCCGCTGAATCAGCCCCTAAGCTGTCATTGGCTTGGCTGGGGGGAGGCAAATAATCATCTAAGCTGGCCCTGGAAAGCTAACTATCCTGATATTCCAGTAAAAGGTAATTTTTACTCTGATGTTCTGCAATTAGCCGCTATCGAGCAGCATATGGGGATCGCTTCTCTGCCCTGCTTCATCGGCGACAAAATTGCTGGGGTTCAAAGAATTTCTGATACGTCACCGGTAGCCAGAGATTGGCTGTGGATTTTGGCACATAAAGACATAACCACAAATGCTCGGGTCAGAGTATTAATCGATTTCCTCTACAAGGCCTTGCATAAGAAGATTAGTATGCTTGAGGGGC
>ASZI01000285.1 GCA_000416315.1 Osedax symbiont Rs2
AAAGTAGCAACCGAAATAGGGGCGGTTTGCAAAACGACCTCGATCAGCGGTATAAGCACAGCCATTATTGAGGCGGTAATCACTGGCGAAAACCAGCCAAGACACATAGATATGGAAAAACCCTTGGCCGAAGTGCATATGAATTAATGATTCCTGGCAGTGATCTGACAATAGCTGGCTAGTCTTTAACAGTCTTTTAAGGTGTAGTTCTAAAAATCTGCTGCAATGCATTACGACTGTCTATCATTATTTAAATCTAGGCTGTGGATGGAGACTGTAGCAGGGTGATCTGGACTTTGCCAAAAGTTGTAGCTGGCGAAACAGCTAGCAGTGTCTATCAGAGCCAGCTAAAAAGCCCGTTTGATTGCAAAAATTAAGTGAGCGGATCGCAGGCTCCCAGGACTTTTGCTATTTTGATATTGTCTAACAAATGGATCAGCAGATAGGTCTGTTCAAGGTTACTCATAGATTCGAAAATTTAGAGGCTAAGAAGATGAAACGATTTGGCGGTTATCTTATAGAAAGTGGCCTGATGACTGTGCATCAACTAGCGCAAGTTTTGATTGAACAAATTAATAATCCCCCCCCCCCAAGCATAGAAATTTTGCACCGCGAGTCTTGTCTGTAAGCTTGGCAAGTACTGGAAATTTTGAGTCTACAGCGGAATGAGAATCTCGATTTTCCGACGGCTTGTATCAAGCTGCAGTATTGGCGTGAAGACTTTTCCTTTATCATCCAACGCGAGACCATTAAAGCCCGACCTAAGTTGGGGCGCCGCTGAGCGAAAAGTTAATTATTCAGTCACAAGAAATATTAATATTTTTTAAACAATTTGCGACGAGTATCGAAAGTGAAGACTTAGCCGCTATTAACTTATCGGCATTGGATCTGCTGTGGCGACTGCGTGAACAAATAGTTGAACCTGCATCGCAAGAGTTTTTCTGGTTGGAACACAGCTCCAGAACAGAGTACCTGGTCCTGCTCAATAAAATGCAACAGATGTTGCTGCAGTTGGACGGCAGTACCCTGCAGATTTCTCTCGCTGGCAGGCTAGATGAATCTTAATCAACGATAGTCAAAGTTATTCAAAATCTGTCACAAGCTCTGAGGTCCAAGGTTTCGGTTGATAAATATGAGAATTCTCAACCGAGAAGTTTCTATGTTGGTGCCTAACAAATCTGTGATTCTTCGAATATAGCTCAAAAACGTTACTTGTATAGACATGCTTTATTTAGATAAACTTTATGTCGCTCACAGATTAATCCGCTTTTACTGATAGCTAACTCCCAGAAAAAACTCAGATAACTCAAATAAGCAGTGCTTATTTCAAGATAGATTTAATAATGTGAAATCTGTTTTTTACACTGGCTAAGCTCAGTACTTTGACTATAGACTCTATAGTGCTGTTAGGCGTGTGAAAATAAGTCTGACATTGCTCGCTGTGGTTTTAATAGGCTCACTTTGGCTATGTCCCCTGGTACTTTGATCTGTCCTTTGCGCCTTATGGGGAAAAGCTGTGGAATCTGTATCGCTTTTTGCCTGTGGACTAATAGACAAATTAACCGTATCCCACCGCTAACTCTCTCAGTATCAACTCTACAGCTAATTGTTGTTTCACTTATAGTTAGGATTACTCGAAATCAATATGGAAAAATCTGAATTTAAGCAAGGTGTTCTATTCGCTCTGGGCGCTTATGTTATGTGGGGTTTTGCCCCGTTATATTTTAAGTTAATAGACCAAGTACCGGCACCGGAAATATTAATGCACCGCATTATCTGGTCTTTTGCGTTCCTGCTGATTCTGGTAATGATCAGTGGGCAGCTTGAACAGGTAATACAGTTGCTGAAAAAACCTAAAAAAATGGCGGTACTGCTAGTAACCGCGATTTTAGTGGCATTTAATTGGCTGGTGTTTATCTGGGCAGTCAACAGTGATCAAATACTGGAGGCGAGCCTGGGTTATTTTATCAACCCATTGTTAAATGTAGCGCTGGGGGTGATTTTTCTCAAAGAGCGGCTGCCCAGATTACAGTTGTTTGCAGTGGCACTGGCGGCTTTAGGTGTGCTGATTCAGTTGCTGGTATTTGGTTCTATCCCCTGGGTTTCACTGGTGCTGGCCGGCAGCTTTGGTGTCTATGGATTAATTAAGAAGAAAGTGCAGCTAAAGGCGATTACCGGATTATTTGTCGAGACAGCGATCCTCTTGCCTCTGGCACTGTTGTATTGGCTGCAATTAGATTCCGCCACCAGTAATTTTAGCGACAATACATTGCGTTTAAATGTCACCCTGATCTGCGCCGGCGTTATTACTAGTTTGCCATTGCTGGCATTTGCAGCGGCAGCGGTTCGCATCCCCTACTATATGATGGGACTGTTTCAGTACATAGGCCCAAGTATGATGTTTGTGATGGCAATTACTTTATTTGACGAAGTATTAGACGCAACCAAGTTAACGACTTTTGCTTTTATCTGGCTGGCGCTGATAATTTTTGTCTATGATATCTGGCGGCAATCGAAAAAGCGTAAAGCTATTGCCTGAGTGGATTGTGGGAGGGGTGCATAACTTCACACCTCCCCAGCATTGATTGCTCGGTTAATTTGCTTAAATGCTCAATCAATTAGTGTTTTTCAATTGTAATAAAACCGCACTCATGCCGATAAACAGACCGCCGCTAATACGGTGAAACCAGGCCATTCGCTGGCCTTTGGTCAATGCACTTTTGGCGTATTTGAAAATTATCGCGTAGCTCATCAACGAGCCGAACGAGAGCAGCATAAAGATGCCGGTCATACTGAAAAACTGCAGAGTGACATTGGCTTCAAGTTGCAGAAACTGCGGAAATAAAGCGGTGAAAAATAAGATAGGCTTAGGATTGGTTGAAGCCAGTACAAAGCCCTCCTGGAAATATTTAAGCATCGGCTTTTGGGATATGTTTAGCGCTCCACTGGCGGTCATTTTTGCCTTGCCAGCCATGCGGATTTGCTTGATACCTAAGTACAATAAATACAGCGCACCTATAATTTTTACCGCTAAAAATAAACTGGCAGAAGTCATCAACAGCGCGCCGAGTCCCAGCATAGAGACAGAGGAGAGCAAGAACAGGCCGGTGATGTTTCCGGCACTGGAATAGGCAACGGCTTTAAGATTTTCAGTCAGGCAATTAGAGATTGCTAAAAACACCGCAGGCCCAGGACTGATCACGTAAAAGAAAGCCACTAAGGTATACAACAGCAACATATCAATATCCATCTAATTTCCTCCATCAACTGACAGATGCGAACCCAGTGATTGTCACAAGTTTAACTGTCTGCTATTGGTGCAAAGTTTAGTTGCGCTTTAGTAACATGTCCAGATGTTCAATGTCATCTTCCAGATAAATATCGGAAATAGTTTCGAAGCCAAAATCGGCGTAAAATTTTTCTAAATAAAACTGTGCGGAAATTTTAATCGCTGCACTGGGGTAGTTCTGGGCTAGTTGCTCCAGGGCCTTGGCTACTAATGCTTTACCTGCACCAGTACCCCGCGCAGCCTCTGTAGTTAGCACCCGGCCAAAAGAGGCCTGTGGATACTGTGCTGCCGGTGGGATGATGCGCAAATAAGCGAGAATTTCCGGCTCTGCGCTGTTGTCGGTAGAACCCTGGCAGGCAAATAAATGCAGACACTGTTTATCTAATAGATCAATATCCGGGTAAGGGCAGTTCTGCTCGACGATAAATACTTGCTGCCGGGCTTTATAAATGGCGAATAATTGATTGGCCGATAATTGTTGATAGCTTTTGCAGTGCCAGTTTAACATGGGCGGATATCCGGATTGTTATTGATGAAAGGCTTGTAAAAGCCCATTGTGCTTTTTTAGCCACTGCTTCGCCAATGGGTAATTTGGGCAGTGTTTGTTCACCAGCGCCCAAAATTTTGCCGAGTGATTCATCTGTTTTAGATGACAGAGCTCGTGGATCAATACGTAATCGATAACAAAATCCGGGGTCATCATCAGCAGGTAATTTAAGCTGATGAGCCCCTGAGTATTACAACTTCCCCAGCGCGCTTTATATCTTTTGATCTGCCAGTCGCTCGGCTGCAACTTAGTCTGCTCACTGAGCTGGGCTAAACGTTGCGGTAAATGCTGCAGCGCCTGTTCATGAAACCAACAGCCAAGTTGTTTTTTAATATAGGCCTGGCGATTTTTTTGGTTAACCCTGCAAGGTATGTTTATATACAGCTGCAGTGGTGTTTGGGTTAGGGAAAAAGTTTTAGCAATCTGTATTTGCAAGGTTTTAAGCTGGCCGTTGCACAAGAGCTGCGAGCCATCTTGCAATGGCTGCAACTGCTCAGAACGCAACAATTGCAGTTGTAATTTTTCTTTAACCCACTGCGCTTTGACACCGATAAAGTGTTCTATCTCGCGCCTCGGGTAGTTGCTCGGTGCCAGCACCCGTACTTCGCCACGCTTAATTTGAATGCACAGAGTTCTGCGCTTAGCGCTGCGCACAATGCAGTAGTCAAAGCCCAATTCAATTGGGTTGCGGTTGAGCAGTTTTTCAATGCTTTTAAACAAACTTACCAGGAACCTATGTTTGACATTGACTGCCAGGGATCGGCGGGGGGGAAAACAGCGCCCCTTTGCAATAACTCAACAGAGATGTTGTCTGGGGAGCGAACAAAGGCCATGTAGCCATCTCGCGGCGGGCGGGTTATCACTATGCCGGCATCCATGAGTTTTGCACAGATAGCGTACAAGTCATCGACTTCGAAGGCCAAGTGGCCAAAATTACGTCCTTCGTTGTACTGCTGCAAATCCCAGTTGTAGGTCAGTTCCAGTAATGGGCTGTTGGTTTCCCCCGCATCGGTATTACCCGGTGCCGCAAGGAAAATCAGACTAAAACGGGCCTGCTCAAAATCCTTTCTTTTAACTTGAACTAAACCTAATAAATCGCAGTAAAACTTTAGTGACAAATCTAAATCTGTCACTCTGACCATAGTGTGTAAATAGCGCATAGACGGCCTTGAAATTATAAATATTAAAGGATGTTTTGGGCTGACACTCTGTGCCCAGCGATTGTGAGTGTAGCAATTGTATTTGCCGATAGCCCTAATTATCTGAGCCATTTATTCAGCGGTGTTTTGGCTTTTAGAGTTTATAAGTAAAATAGCACTGCTGTGTATAAGGGGCATAGCACCACCACTAAAATTCGCTATAATAATCAGCCAACTGAATCTTCAGGCAGAGGCTTCAAAGCATCAGCTACTCAACAGTAGCGCAATAGGGCTCTGGAGTTGAGCTATCTTCGGATTTTGCGCTGAGTTGGATACAGTTTCTCTGCCCCTAAAAATTCTCACTTAGTAATAGGATTAGTTAATGTCGCAGTTGCTGCAGTTAACCTCAAGCCAGGCACAAAAAATTATTGTATTGCAGCAACAGCTGCATATTAATTCCAGCGCCCCTAGGGGGGAGCAAGGTGTTTTGCTTGCGCTCAAGCATTTAGGTTATATCCAGATAGATTCAATTTCGGTGATTGTCAGAGCCCATCATCACAGTTTATATAACCGGGTCAAGGGTTATAAAGAACAGCATCTGAATCAATTACAGCGCAGTGCTGAAATCTTTGAATACTGGTCACACGCCGCCGCTTACCTGCCTATGTCAGCCTATCGGCACAGTTTAGTGCGCAAGCTGGCACTTAAAAACGGTCAGCAGCACTGGTTTAAAAAAGACCCAAAAATGATGGCGCATGTCCTGGAAAAAATCAGCGACTGCGGGCCAATGATGGCTAAGGACTTTAGCGATACTAAAAATACTAACAGCGGCTGGTGGGATTGGAAACCAGCGAAAATAGCCCTGGAGCAGCTGTTTATGCAGGGCGACTTGATGGTCACAGAGCGCCGCGGTTTTCAAAAGGTATACGATCTTACTGAAAATGTATTACCTGCTGATGTCGATCGCAGTGTGCCGACTACTGCACAGCACTGTCAGTTTTTGATTGAGCAGTATCTGCAGGCTAATGCCATCGCTAAAGCTGAGCACTTTGGCTATCTGCTTAAAGGTGTTAAAACAGATATTAAGCAACAGCTACAAGTTATGTTAGAGCAGGGGCTGATAGTGCAACTGCAAGTAGGGGAACAAATGTATTTTGCCAGGGCGGGAGTCGAGCAGTTATTGAAGCAAAAGCTGTCGCGCTCGAAAGTAAAAATTCTGTCACCCTTTGATAATATACTGATTCAACGCAAGCGCATGCAACAGCTGTTTAACTTTAAATACCAGCTGGAGTGTTATGTTCCAAAGCCAAAAAGACAGTTTGGCTATTTCAGCCTGCCGATCCTGCAGGGGCAGCAATTTGTCGGCACTATGGATGTTAAAGTGCAGCGCAAAATACGGCAAATGGATATTTTACACTTGCATTTGCACAGTGATAAGTTGAGCCAACTATTACTGCCGCTGGTGCGGGAGATCGCAGCGTTTATGCGCTTTCAAGATGCCGATAGCTTGCATGTAGAGCAGCTATCAGCGGCTGATAACAAGGTTTCCCGGGGGCAGTTGCAAAGCTTTAAACAACAGCTTATGCAACAGCTGGCAGGGTAAAAAATGGCGACAAATCAGGCTTTGTCGCTATCCGAGCCGCCAGCTGCAGCGTTTAATAAATCTCTGCCTGGGGTATCACCTGAGGAGGGCCGCTTGAGGACAGCATCTGACTCCAGACCCAGTTGTGATGAGTGATAATTTGCTCTGCGCTCAAATGCTCACGATCACTTACTGTATGACAATCAGCGGCGACGCAAACTTGATAGTCGCGACTGATCGCCGCCCTGATACTAGTGTCGACGCAAAAATCGGTGGCCCAACCGCAAAATATTAACCGGCTAGCGCCTATCCTCGATAACATTAAGCTCAATTGAGTATTATGAAATGCATCGTTAGTGGTCTTGCGTACAGTGCTATCCTGATCACTTTGTCGCAGCGCTTTAAGAATCTGCCAGCCATCACTGTGTGCTGACAATTGCTCCTCTGCGGTGCCGTCGTGCTGGATAAATATTACCTTGCCACCGTTGTTGCGCACTTGCTGCGAAAGCAGATTGATCCGCTCGACCACCCCTGCAGCATCGTATTTATCCGAGTTGCTGATAGGGCCTTGTTGCATATCAACAACGAGTAAAACATCCATCATTTATCCTGTTAACTATCGTTGCTCGGTTGCTAAATGTTCTGTGCTAAGTATCTTTTGCAATGCTATCAGCAAATGATCAACCTGAGATTTATCATTAAAGTAGTGCACTGAAGCGCGTACTAATTTCGGTAATTGACGTTTGCTCGCATCGATTAAAGTACTGCCAGGGGATGAGCAACTGACATTGATATTATAACCTTTGAGTATTTTGACCAGTTTATCAGAGGTCAGCTTGCTGCTGGCAAATGTGACTATGGCACACTTTTGGCTGCCGATGTCGTAGACTTGCACTGACTCCAGCTGCGATAGTTGCTCTCTGGTATAACGGGCGAGTGCAAAGGCGCGCTCGGCGATTTGCTGCAGCCCTATGTCCAGCGCATAGTCGATGGCGCATCCCATGCCCAGTAAGGCGGCGTAGTTATTTTCCCAGTTTTCAAAGCGCTTGGCACCCGCTTGTAATTGATACTGGTCCAGTTCGGTCCACTGTGCACCGCGCAAATCAATCATCGCCGGGTGTAAATCTTCTATAACCCTATTGCTGACATATAAAAAGCCAGCTCCACGGGGGCCTCTGAGATATTTTCTGGAGGTGGCTGTGAGTATATCGCAACCTATGGCAGCAACATCTACTGGCATTTGACCGACACTCTGGCAGGCATCCAGTAAATACAAGATGTTGTGTTTTTTGGCGATAACGCCTACCGCTTCTGCCGGGTTGATTAAGCCGCCATTAGTCGGGATATGGGTGATAGATATTAGTTTTACCTTATCATCTATCATCGCTTCAAGAGATTGGCAGCAGATCTCACCTGCAGCATTAGAGGGGATGACATCGACAATCACACCTTTTTGGCGCTTGAGTTGCAAGTAGGCGATGTAGTTGGAGGCATACTCAACTTCGGCGGTGAGAATCCTGTCCCCGGCTTTAAAGTCTATTGAATAGAACGCGGACATCCATGCGATAGTGGCATTTTCGACCAGCGCGACTTCCTCGCTCTGGCAGTTTATGAGTTTAGCGACGCTGTGGTATAGCGCATCGATCTGCGCCGATTTTTCATTGGCAGCTTCATAGCCACCAATACTGGCCTCTAAGGTTAAGTGTTCTATTTGTGTCTGTAGTACCGTTTTTGGCATCAGCGATGCGCCGGCATTATTGAAGTGAATAAGATTTTTATTGGCCACCAGGTCAGCCTGGTCGCAGTGATTTGTCGCTGTCATTGAAAAATTAATCCTCTGTGTGTATGGCTAAATTACAACACACTAGCGCTAGTGATAACAAAGGATTAATGTTATAGCTAAACTTGAGAAAATGTAATGAGACACGCTTGTGAAATTACCGCCCTTAAATGCACTGCACTATTTTTGTGTGGCCGCCGAACAATTGAGCTTTTCCAGAGCTGCCACTGAACTTAATGTAACTGAAGGGGCTGTCAGTAGGCAGATGAAGCTGCTGGCTAGCCACTATCAGAAAGCGCTGTTCAGAAAAAGTGGTCGCGGGGTCGAGCTGACCGACACCGGGCGCTTATTACTGTCGGTATCGCAAAGCGCATTTACTAGTATATCTCAAGTATCGGCACAAATATTAAGTGCTGAAACTGAAATATCTATCTGCGCCTCCAGCAGTTTTACGATCCGCTGTTTACTGCCAAACCTGGCAGATTTTGAACGCCGTTCCCCTCAGTACAGTGTGCAGCTGCAAGCCAGTACTAACGAGCAGTCACTGCGTGGAAAAGTCTTTGATGTGCAAATTAATTATCATTTGACCAGGGCAACGACCTCGAGCAAAAGTGAACAAAAACTGTTGACCGAATGGTTGCTACCAGTCTGTTCTCCCTCCTATTTAGTGCGACACAACCCTTTTAGTTTAGTGCAGTTAGCCACAAAAAAACTGCTGTTGAACGAGTTGACAGGCCGCGACTGGCGACTCTGGGCGCAGATGCTGGAGCTCAACCCCCTGCCGATAGAGCGCGCCTTAAAATTTGAACAGGACGATGTCGCTATTCAGGCGGCGGTAGCCGGTCACGGTATCGCCCTGGCCAATGTCGCTTATGTACAGCGCGAGTTTGAATTGGGCTCGCTGGTGGCCGCCACTACACAGCCGCCGATTGCAGTCGGCGCCCATTATTTGCAATTAGATCCCCAGCGTGAAAATAGTGCTGGGGTGCAGGCTTTTTGCAGCTGGTTAGCGCAGTTGGCTGCTGAGCCAAGTTAAAGGCAAAGGGTAAATTGTTATTGCACCGCCAGCGCATATCTCATAATATCAGGGCGCAATTTTGCATTTAATTCTCAGGGCGGGGCGCAATTCCCCACCGGCGGTAATCCTCACTGATAACAGTGAAGAGAGCCCGCGAGCGCTTATTTGGCATTTTTTAGTGTCATTAAGGTCAGCAGATCTGGTTAAATTCCAGAGCCGACGGTTACAGTCCGGATGGAAGAGAATAAACGATTTGCTAACCCACAAAGTGGTGTTAGCTGCCGCTGCTGTGGCCGTGGGAGCCTTAAGACTCCCTGTGGCTTTGGCGGCTCGTTTACGCCTTGATTCAGGTGGGAATAAACCATGAATCAGTTTACTAAAGAGCTATCAACCCCTTCTATAGACAGCGAAGCTAGCGCAGCAGTTAGTGCACAAACGCCTCGCTCCCTCAATTATTTTGGTGATAAACAACAGCGAGTAGAGCGCGCTATTAATGCTTTGCAAGCGGGCCAGGGAGTCTTACTGGTCGATGACGAAGATCGCGAGAATGAAGGGGATTTAATCTACTCCTCGCAGCACTTAACCCAGGCGCAAATGGCCTTGTTGATCCGTGAGTGCAGCGGTATCGTCTGTCTCTGCCTGGAGCAGAGTAAAGTCGAGAAATTACAGCTAAAACCAATGGTTGAAAACAATACCAGCGCCTACGGCACTGCCTTTACTGTGACTATCGAGGCCGCATCAGGGGTCACTACGGGCGTCTCAGCAGCTGATAGGTTGCGCACTGTACAAGCGGCCTCAGCACTAGATGCTAGCGCTGATGATTTGCACAGCCCAGGTCACGTCTTTCCATTGCGGGCACATCCTCAGGGAGTCTTGGGACGTCGTGGCCACACTGAAGGCACTATAGACTTAATGAAGCTATCTGGGCTGCAACCCAGCGGTGTCTTGTGTGAGCTGACCAACGAAGATGGCAGCATGGCTAAGCTGGCACAGATCATTGAATTTGCACTCGCCAGAGAAATGCCAGTGCTGTCGATAGATGATTTGGTACATTTTCGAGAGCGATAATTCGTTTGACCCAGCGGGTTAACTAGCCGCTGGGTTGCTTTATAAATACAATCTTTAACTGTGAGATAACAGTACATTACCCGGTCGACATTTTTTTGGCTTCAGTGAGTAGAGTACCGCTACAAAAGATACATTCTCAAACAGGATGATCTATGATATTCGAAAATGTCTTTCTCTAAGCAACTCCTGCGAATCGCACTTATCTTAAAACTGCAGACTTCTGTAGAGCATACTGCGCACACAAACCTGGCGATAGGATTAGGAGCCTCAGAGGGTTTTTTGATGTCGACCTCAACTTAGCGAGGTCTGACAATTTGTATCAAAGAATAATACGACCGGAGTGCAATGAAATGGCGATTAACTTCGCTCTTGTGTTAGCAAAGAAGAGCTGTATCGAATCACTGCGGGTAAAACTCTTCAATTGCCATCAGCCATCTTCAATCAGACAGCGTTTAGTAACAGCACATTAAAGGTTATGATCAATAACGATTAAGACACTCTTCCAGCTTCCAGCTTCCAGCTTCCAACTTCCAACTTCCAACTAGCTAACTACCAGGGAATGATTTTTCCATCATAGTCGTAGTAGCGGCTGCTCATATGCGGGTAGTTATCACTATTAGCACTGTCGACAATAGCGCGCATACCTGCGACGCTGGTTGCTGTATCTATTGCTCCCTCTGCACCGCCCATAGCGGTTCTGACGTGCCCGGGATGCAGTAACAGGCAGCTAATTTTCTGTGCGCTATAATCGTGAGCCAAGCAGCGAACCGCCATGTTCAATGCGCTTTTTGATGAACGGTAGGCAAAAGCTTGCTGACCGTTTTCTGACAGTGAACCCATTTTACTGCTGGTAAAAGCCAGTACTTTGCGCTGGGAGGTTTGCAGGTTGGTGTGCAGCGCCTGGGCGATCTTGATCGGGGCGATACTGTTAATAGCAAAGCTTTGCAGCCAAGTGTGCATTTCCAGTTGCTCTAAACTTTGGCCTTTGTCTAAATAGACCCCGGCGTTGTTCCAGATAATATCGATGGGCCTGCCGCTTAACTGTTTGCCCAGCGCTGCAATGGAATCTTCACAGCTGACATCTAGTAGTAGCTGCTGTGCACCACTGGCAACTGTTGCGTTGCTGTTGCGGGTAGTCGCCAATACCTGCCAGCCGTCAGCTAGGTACGATTGTGATAATGCCAGACCTATGCCCCGGTTGGCGCCGGTAATTAAAATTGTCGGCATCTTATTTTTCCTGTGTTATTTAAAGCACTGATATAGATCAAAAGACGCTACAGTTTACCCCCAATTGTGATTAATAACTTTCATTCAATCTATTAATTATTTTCATCTTCTGCAATGCTGGTTTTCTGATGATAAAACTATAAGATGAATGCCATTAGTAAATGGTTTGAAGAGGGATTTAAAAGTGTTAGATATTGTGCAGTTAGACTTAAAGGGAAAAGTAAGTGACAGTGAATGGCAGTTGCGGGTTGATCTGGCCGCGTGTTATCGGTTAGTGGCAGATCTGGGGTGGGATGATATTATCTATACGCATCTGTCAGCGCGTCTGCAGGGCAAAGATGAGTATCTGGTCAACCCCTTTGGCTTAGCATTTAATGAAGTCACAGCTTCCAATTTAGTTAAAGTCGATTTACAGGGCAATATTTTGGATGACACTCCTTATGTCATCAACCCAGCGGGCTTTACTATTCACAGCGCGATTCATGAAGTTCGACCAGACGCCCACTGTGTCATACATCTGCACACTACTGCAACAACTGTGGTCGCCTCACAAACACAGGGACTACTGCCCTATAGTCAGTATTCTATGTTTTCACTGGCATCGCTGTCCTACCATGGGTATGAAGGTCTGGCAGTCAATCAAGCTGAGAAAAAGCGTTTGCAGGATGATTTAGGCAATACTAATCATATGTTGTTAATCAATCATGGAGGCCTGACAGTAGGCAATACAGTCGGCGATGCTTTTATGCGCTTCTTTGACTTGCAGCGCGCCTGCGAAATACAAGTGATGTTGCAATCGACCGGACAAGAAGCCACTCAGATTCCTCAAGAAATATTAGACAACATCAAAAAACAGCAGAACATCGTCAATATAGGTGAGTCAGGCGGGCAAAAAATCTGGCCGGCGATGTTGCGCAAAGCTTACAAATTAGACCCTGGTTTTATGCAATAAACAGCTGCCATCGCTGTTTATTGGTTACTCTTTTACCCTTTGGAGAAAAAAATGAAAGTTGTATCAGTAGAAGTTTTTGATATTCACTGTCCCGACCGCCCTAGCTGGAACCCAGTATTTATTCGTGTACACACCGATGAGGGGATTAATGGTGTCGGTGAGGCTGGTTTAGCTTACGACGTCGGACACAGCGCCGCTGCGCATATGATCAAAGAGATGGCTGAGGCCTTTTTAATTGGTCACGATCCGTTTCAAACTGAAAAGCTCTGGTCGCGGATGTTGCGTGAGAGCTTTTGGGGGCTGGGAGGCGGCCCGGTTGTCTATGCTGCCATGAGTGCCATAGATACCGCTCTTTGGGACATCAAAGGCAAAGCTTTAAATATGCCGGTCTATCAACTATTGGGTGGTAAAGTAAACGATTCACTGCGTACTTATGCCTCGCAGTTGCAGTTTGACTGGGACGTTGAATTTAAAGCACTGTCACAGCCAGAGCAATACGCTGAGGCAGCACTAAAAGCAGTTGCTGAAGGTTACGATGCGGTTAAAGTTGACCCTATCATGTATGACAAAGACGGTAATACTTATTACGACAGAACCAAAATTATTTCCCGCGGCGAGATGAAGCTCTATCGCTCCCGCCTGGCGGCAATCAGGGATGCAGTCGGTGATGAAGTAGACATTATCTTCGAATGTCACTCACTGCCTGGCGCTACCACTGCGATTCAACTGGGTAAACTGGCTGAAGAGTTCGATTGCATGTACTACGAAGAGCCGGTTAATTATCTGAACCATTCGCTGCACAAAAAAGTGGCTGATAAAGTTAATGTTCCGATCGCCGGTGGCGAGCGACTTTATAATCGCTGGCAAGTGAGACCTTATTTTGAAGACCAGAGTATCGATGTCTTGCAACCTGATATTGGTTTGTGTGGTGGTTTTACCGAAGCTAAGAAAGTCTGCGACTATGCTGATATCTTCGATATTCGCATTCAGGCACATGTTTGCGGTGGACCTGTAGCCACTGCAGCTTCTTTGCATCTGGAGACAGCTATTCCCAACTTCCTGATTCACGAGCATCACACTTACGCCATTAAAGCCTGGAACAGAGAGTTGTGTATTCAAGATCCGCAGCCAGTCAATGGTCAGTTTGTGGTTTCTGAAGCTCCGGGAATCGGTATTGAGCTCAATGACGAAATCGTCATGCGCTCACCGCGTCTCGTGATTAAATAAGCGCTGTAGTTCATTAGCTGTCGGACGGATAAAGGTTTATCCGTCCGACAGTCTTGGTTATTGCCACCCCTCCAGTTTTAACTGCACAGCACATGCTATTTTCCCCAGCACAGGCGTTTCGCTGTATTGATAGTTTTTCAGTGATAGTATTGATTCACTACAATTCTATGTTTAGGAGAGTTAATGCCACAACCGTCTCAGATCGTGATAGCAGCGGCAGCAATAGCGGACTTTAAACAAATAAAAGCGCTGTATCTTGCCAGTGATGAGTATCATTTTCAGCAGTCTGTGGATGAGTTTAAAAGCCCGGCGCAGATGTCAGAGCAACGCGATGAGATTGGCTTTAAGCAATTGCTTGAGACCAAAAACTGCATTGTTTTGGCCGCTAGCTACCAGCAAAAAATTATCGGTATAGTCGCGGGTAATGTCAGTGATCAGCAATCGTTTATTCTGCGACAAAAATTGATAGGACATATTGACGAAGTGGCTGTCGATCCAGACTATCGAGGTTTAGGTTGTGCAAAAAAACTAATAGGGGCTATCGAAGATAAATTTTCGCAATTTAAGGTAGAGGAAATAGTACTGAACGTCTACCAATTTAATAGTGGTGCCCGCGCCTTGTATCAGCAAATGGGCTATCGCGAAAAATTGTTTAAGCTGGCTAAAAGTTTATGAGATAGGGGATTATCATGAATGTTGGAAAACAAGATACTAACTTACAAGGTAGTTGCCTGTGTGGCGCAGTCGTCTATAAAGTGGCCAGACTGGATCCGCAAATGGCCCACTGCCACTGCAATATGTGCCGCAAGTTCCACGGAGCGGCTTTTGCCACTTATGGTTCGGTAAAAAGTGTTGATTTCTCATGGCAGCAGGGCGAGCAGTACTTACAAGAGTTTGTCGCCGACAACCTGACAACACGTACCTTTTGTAAAAAATGCGGCAGCAGTTTGACCTTTGCTCCCTCTGAGGATTCAGGAGAAGAAGTAGAGATAGCTCTGGCAACTTTAGACACTGAAATAGACGGCCGCCCCAGTGCTCATATTTTCACTGAGTTTAAAGCAAACTGGCATCAAATTAGCGATGATTGTGCTAAGTTTATGCGCGGGCGTGATAGTCAGATTAACCCTGATTAGGTGACAGTAGAGCGATGCAGTCGCGAAATGCCCCGCCGATATGCAACTGAGGCAGGGGAGTCTACTGTTTTTCTTGTTGGTCTGCTTCCCCGTTAGAGAGTAATTATAATTTTGTACAGACCTGTCACCGCCTGCGGTGAGCATCAAAGTCGCTATGGCGAGTGTCGTTTTAGTTACTCTGTACTATAATTTTCTTTACGGCTTAGCAGCTGAAAACTTCTGCTTGGCAAACCTGCAATTTAACACTTAAAAGAGTTAAGGGTAATATGCAGTACCACTTTAAAATTATGCTGGGGCTACTTTTTCTACTGAGCTATAGTGCAGCTTACGCAAACGATGATGTTTTCAAAAAAGCAGCGAATTCTGCTGACTGTGATTTTTCCTGCTACCAAAAAACGGGCCTACTGCTTTCGACTTTTAACGCTTACTCACTGAGTTTAACAGTCACTGAAATTATCCACAGAGCTTACCAAAAACTCGGAATAGATACGAAAGTGCAATATGTTCCCGGTAATCGATCACTGAAATTTTCTAATGACGGGCACGCCGATGGGGAATTATTTCGCATCCAGGGCATGAGTAAAATTTACCCCAATCTACTTCAAATACCTGTGCCATTACTCGAGTTGGAAACTATGGCCTATGCCAGGGTTGAGGGCATAGAGATTAAAGGATGGTCTAGTTTATCCCCCTATAGATTGGGTTTTTTAAGTGGGTTTAAAAAAGCGGAACAAAATACTCAAGGCATGCAGACCTTTTCCGCAGAGAGTATGCCAGAGTTGTTCGACTTATTGGCCAGAGGTCGATTGGACATAGTGATAGAATCCCGTATCGGTGGGCAAATGCTCAGTGCTGAGAAAAAGCCGTTTTCTATCACAACCCTTGAGCCGCCTATAGACACAATAAAAATTTATCACTATTTGCACAAACAAAATAAATTGCTGATACCCACTTTGAGCGCGGTGTTAAGGCAGATGACAGCATCCGGCGAAATTGATCAGATTGTGCAGAAAATGGCCGAGTAGATATTGAGCAAAGCAGTTTTGCAATACAGGTCTATGGCAATTGGCAGCAATAGCAAACTAAGCTGTTTATCGAATTCTCCAGCCGCCCCTGATAAAGCTGAGATAATAGCTCCAGCTTGCTGTCAAGGCTCTGATAACATGATAAATTTGTCTCACATAGCAGCTCTCGCCAACCATATCGATGCGCAATTGTTGACTAACTTTTCAGCAATGTAGTTTTCAATACAGTTTTATGGCAATTGGCAGGAATAGCTAACTAAGCTGTTTATCGAATTCTCCAGCCGTCCCTGATAAAGCTGAGATAACTGCTCTAACTTGCTGTCAAGGCACTGATTCCATGATAAGTTTGTCTGACACTCGCGGCTCTCGCCGACTATTTCGATGCACAATCGTTGATCTGATAGCCCCAGGTTGATCGATAAATCAGTTAGCGGCGCCCGACAGATTGCCAGCTCCAGTAATGTCAGCAGTACAGAGCTTAGCCAGCTAGCACTGAGGTTAATCGTTTCTGTTAGTTGCGGGTCGATTTGATAATCGATAATCCAGTTTTCTTGCCTTGCCTGAGCGGTGTATTGACGCAAGAGATTATCCAGAATCTCCGCCAGTAGTGTCTGCTGTGGCTCATACACAGTGGCTATCGTCTCAGCTTGCAGCAACAAGTTTAACTGTTGCAGCTGCTCGGTTCTGTTGTTGAGGGTAGCGACCAGATCTGCCAACATAGGTTTGTGCTGAAATTGGAGTAATCTTTGGCTGTCGGCGACCATAGGTTGGATTTTTTGCTCAAAGTAAGCTGACACTTGGGTTAATATCGCCCGGCAGGGTATTGCGTCAGTAGGGCATTGATCAGCTGTGTCTATCGACTTGATTTGCGGTTGTTGCGACTTAGCTTTAACACTTTGGATATCTCGGTATGAGCGCAGGGCGACCACGACTGAAGTGATCAACCGCGAGGCCGATAGTTCTGCTTTACCTAGATAGTCATTGATATCGTATTGAATAATTACTTCGGCTTCGGGAGCGAAACCTGGATGGCCGGTGCGCAAGATGATGCGCAGATCCTGGTTGTTTAACTGCTGTCTGATAAAGTTAACCAGATCTAAACCTTCGCTATCCGTTTCCATCACTACGTCTAAAATAGCCACGGCTATATCGGTTTGCTCGGCTAACACCGCTCGGGCCTGTGCCCCGCTGAGGGCGTTAATAAGCTCTATCGGGCGGCTCTCAAATTGGTATCCGCGAAAGACCATGCGAGTGATACTGTGAATCCCCTCATCATCATCCACTACTAGTACTTTCCAAGGTGCAGTTGCGCTCATAGTTACCTATTTAATTATCATTATTAGTTTGCGGTTTAAAGCATCAAAAACAGCAGTAACTTATGCATAAGCAGGCTCAGTTACCGCTTAGTATTCTGCCAGTAAATATCATACTTGTTTTGCAGCCTTTAAGTTATCTAATGATAGCCAGCGACGCTCTAAATCCAGTTGTTTTTCGCTGCACAGAGCGCTTAGCCTTATGTAATGCCCTTTTAATAGCTGCGCATAATAGCGATAGCAGATTATTTTGTGTTGCAAGTGTCCCTGTTTCTCCACCGATAACAGAGCCGTTTCAAACTGTGTTATGGCTTGGGTCAGAGGTTTGACTTGGGCGTAGTAAACGGCTTTGGCTATTTGATACTGAGGATCAAAATTAATAGGACAGAGTTTCGCCCAGATTTGTAATCGGGTCAGGTACCCCTCCAGTTGGGAGAGCTGTAAAGGGTCCAGACTCTGCTTTGGCAGGCAATAGATACGCATCAAGGTACAGATGAAAACCGCTTCAGTCACTATGTAATGACTTGGAATATCGGTTTCAATCTTGGCATCCCAACTCTGTAGCTGTGGCCAGTCGCTATGCTTAAAAGAATAGAAGGCGCTGAATAAGTCAGCAAACCCCACACTGCAGTTATGATAAGTTAATGGCGGTTGACTGATGCCGGTGGATGGCTGTAATAACGAACTGCAGATATTGATAATGGCGCGCAGCGCTGTGTTACTAGGCAGTTCTGGATCGGTATGACACCGGGCTAATAACTGCTCGCAATTTAGCTTGATTGTCTCTAGTGGTTGGCCGCTGCACAACAGCAAATATTGCACTAATAAGCAGCTTTGTATGTCATTGCTATTCGCTATGCCATCGTTGCTATCACGATCGGTGTGCAATTCATCCAGGGCCTGAGTCATAGGCCCCAGCCAGTGGTAAACCTTGCTGTATAAAATCAGCTGGCACTGACGGCTGTGACTATCGCCTTGCGCTTTAGCTAAATGTAAGGCTCTGTCTCTGCACAGTTTAGCCATTTTAATGTTACCGGCAAACCAACTGCAAACCCAGGCGAAATGTGCACTAGAAAAGGAAGAGTAGAAGTAATCGCCGGCGGTTAATGATAATTCAAACATCCGTGAAATAGCGCCTACCGCCAGCAGTGGTCGCTGGTGTTGCAGGCTGATCTCAATAATTTGTTGCAGGATTCGAAGCTGCCTGGCGATGGGCGCAGAGAGTTTGTCAGTGCTCTTAGCTAGACTAAACTCTTTTAGTTGGCTTTGACTAAGGTTGGCTAATCTATCCAGCTGGGTTGCCACTTCGACTAACAAATCACTGTCTGAATTTGGAAACGCAGCAATCTGACACTTTTGTGTAGCAGTATTAATCAACAGCGCTAAAGCTTGTTGGTGGTTGTTCTTTGCTAGCAACAAATGCGAGTGGTGCACCGCTAAACTCACTTGTTGTTGTAATGATAGTTGCGCTTGTTGCAAATCTGCAACTCTGCGCTCAGCCAGTGCTAAATTTGTTGCCTCGATGCTAATTTCCAGCTGCTCTAAATACAAACAAGGCAGCTGTTCTAAGTGATCACCCAGTTGCTCGCGACAATCAATTAAGCACTGATAGATGTCCAGTAAAAGTTGCTGCTGCCCTGGGTTGCTGGCGTCGATTAATGCTCTGCAGCATTGATTAAATGACTTTAGGTTGGCAGTTGTTAACAGTGCCAGATCGCAGAGTTGAAAATGCAGCAAAGCTTGCTGAGGTTGCTGTGCTCGCTGATAATAGTGGCCTATATGAAGGTGTTGCTCGCTGCACTGCTCGGCACTAGTGTTGTCGGTCAACGCAGCGACAACTGCATCGTGGCAAAAAGACAGTGCCAGGTTATCAGTATTGGCGCTGTCCAATCTGTCAATCAGTTGCTGCTCTTGTGCAGGCCATAAGTAAATACTCAATCTGGCCAGTGAGTTACCGCTGATATCTGCCAGCATTGCCATAGGCACAGCAGCTTTGTTGGAAGCTTTGATTGTTGCTGCTAGCCTTAGTAGCTGCAGTGAAAAGCTACTGATGTTGACAAGTTTATCTTCGACCTGCGAATGTATTTGCAGGTCAGATAGCTGCAAAAACCAGATAGGCTTTGGCGTAGTCTTAAGCTTGTTTGGCTGCTCACTGAGAGCACTTGAGAGTAGTCTGCTTCGATATTCACTAGGGGAGGTCTTCATCCAGCGTTTAAAAGCTTTCTGCAAAGCTGAGGGATTGGAAAAACCAAGCTTGTAGGAAATCTGCGCAAAATTTAGTTCTTGGTCGGCGATAAGTTGCAGGCAAACCTCGTGGCGAACGCTGTCGTAGATCTTTTGAAAATTACTGTCTAATAGCTTCAACCTGCGCTGGAAAGTTCTCAAGCTCAAATTAAGACATGTGGCTACCTGTTGGCGGCGGATAGTTTGGCTATCAGCCGTTGGCGTCTGCTGTATCAGTTTTCGTATCTGGTGTTTAGTCTGCGAAATTAATGCCTGCTGCTGCATCGAGCGCAGCAGCAGCTGATCGGCAAAGTTACAGTGTAGTTGCTGCATTTCCCAATTGGCTTCAGAACAGGCCAGAGCCATGTACTGGTTGGAAAACACTACTTGGTTGTGGGTCTGGGAAAAACTGACTGCAGTGGCTAGCTGCTGGTGATAATCCTGACCCTGATGTTGCGGGAAAATAAAACTGATCGACTGGGCAGGAACTTGTCGGCCGGTCAACCAGCGCGGCCAGTTAAGCAGGCATCCCATAAAATACTCGGTAACGGCCGGATCATTACCTTCTAGCTGCAAGGTCAAAGTGCAGTGCTGTTGATGGTGTTCAATGTGTAGCTGAACCCCGTCATGGACTAAAGCGATATAATCGCTGAGCATTTGGTAGGCATCTTGCAAAGTGTTAGCAGTAGTCATGACAAAACCTAAACAACCGAGCATTCTCGGCTGGGGTGCCTCAGCGGCAAGCAGAGGCAACTTAGGGGTGTTGGTACGCTGGATTAACTGTGCTAATAGCTGTGCAAACACTGCTACTTGATAGCGCTGCCCGGGTGCATCCAGTGTGCTCTGTTCAATGATACTGTTCACCAGAGCATCAGAGATACTAATGCCTTGATGTTGAACTATCTGCAGCAGGGCATGACAGAGTTTTACGTTAAAGCTAGCCGCGTTAGAATCGCTGCTTGGCGTGGCAGGATGCAATGTTTGATTACCTAGTGATTAATTATGGGTTGTTATCAGGCATTATAATGCGCCACAAAATTGAAGCTATATAATATATGATCCAAAAGTCTATTTTATTCCAATTACAGGATCATACTAATCAGAGCGAGATACTTAAGTCAGCAAAGAAGAGACAGGACTTCTACGCAGCTTCACTAGTATAATCGCAGCAGTTATATTCATTTATCCGCAGGGGGAAGCAGTGTTACACTTTTTTAAAACGACAGCCTTGATATTGCTGCTGAGCAGTTGTATCTCTTCATTGCAGGGCGGACAAGTATTGCGTGTTGGCTTGCCGACCCCCGGGCAAGTGCCGTATTTTTGGCAGGAGCCAAACGGTGAAGTTCGCGGCATTTACGCAGACACCTTAAGAGCTATCGCCATGGAGTTACAGCTGCAGCTAGAGTTTATCAGCTTGTCACAAGCCAGGTTAGTACGCCACTTTATCGCCGGCGAGATAGACATAGAAGTGGGCGTGTCCACCAACAGGGGCGAGCTGGCACGTCTGCAAGAGTTGTCTGTATTCAGTCGCCCATTTGGCATTGTCAACGAAGTGATTATCTACAACCCAGAGCTTGAGTTTCCCGCCTTTATTTTAAAGGATCTCAAAGGCCAAAGCGTCGCCACCGTCAGAGGGGCGGCTGTCCCCAGTTACATCAATCGACAGGACTTTGCCTCTGAATTGCAAATTGCCACTCGGGTGCACAGAGGTTGGAGTCAAGTGGGCTTGATGCGCGAGGCCTCAGCGGTGCATTACAACGCTAAAGCGGGCAAGAAGTACAAAATTTCTCTCCCTTACGAAAGCAATTCCATTAGCTTGCGACTGCATAAAGACCGTCTGGATTTACTTAAGCAGATAGACTCAAGTATTTCTCGCCTGGCAGCGGCGGGGGGGGTAGAGAACATTATCTGTAAATATTTGTGTGCGGGCTAGAGGGCAGGTGTAAGTTGTAAGTTGTGAG
>ASZI01000286.1 GCA_000416315.1 Osedax symbiont Rs2
CGAACGTCAACCGTTAATTTAAAATATCTCACACAAAACCTGGATTGCACAATTAATCAGCACATACTACGCTAATCGAACATTATTTAGCCGTTTGCGAAAGGTGAATGTAATTGTAGACCAGATTATAGAAATTACTCTGTATACTTACGCTACTTTGCAATCTGCTTCCCGATAATTTCATCGAGTGACTAACTTACCCATATGAATGACCTCATCTCTACTTTTGCGTTTTCTCTGTCGATTACCGGACCTATATTCATCGTACTTTTTTTAGGCACTCTGCTTGGACGTTATCGATTAATAGATCAGGCCTTTATCGAAACCGGCTCAAAGCTGGTTTTTACTGTTACTTTGCCCACATTGTTATTTATAAATATCAGTCAAGCTAGCTTTGCTCAGTCGGCTAATTTGCCTCTAATCGCCACTGGACTCATCGCTACTTTAATAACTTGGTTGATCATTGAGCTACTGGCGGCCAAGCTAATTGACTCAGATCAGGACCGCGGCGTTGTAGTGCAGGGAGGGTTTCGCTCCAACATGGGCATCTTTGGCCTGGCCTATTGCTTTAATGCTTATGGGAATGAGGGTCTAGTGACTGCCTCTCTGTATTTGGCTGCCGTTACTATACTGTTTAATATCCTCTCTATTATTACCTTGAACAGATCACTGCGCAAAAACTTAGGTTTTCGTAGAACCTCGTTGGGCATTGCCAAAAATCCACTCATCATTGCCATTACACTTGCTTTACCCTTCTCCTACTTCAATGTCGAACTACCTGATATCGCTTTAACCACTGGAGAGTACTTCGCTAATATGACATTGCCCCTGGCTCTTATGTGTATTGGAGCCAGTTTGGACTTTAAAGCTATCCGTCACTCTTTAAATGCAGCAGCCCTCGCCTGCACCGCAAAGTTACTCCTTGCTCCCGCTATAGCTGTAGGCATTGGTATCCTTTGGGGGTTTAGAGATATTGAATTAGGCGTGTTGCTATTAATGTCCAGTGCGCCTACTGCGGCTGCAAGCTACGTGATGGTCAAAGCTCTAGGTGGTAATGCTCCACTGGCAGCCAATATTATTGTCATCACTACGCTTGGCTCACTATTTACCACTAGCGTGGCCATTGTTTTGATCACAGAACTTGTAGCTTAAATTGCAACATTGTTTCCAGCCATTTTAAAGTAGCGAGTACTTAGCTTGCTGTGGCATTACTTAGGTGCTATTCCCATATCATCAAGGCGCAGTAGTATTTCTGTTTTGCGGGTTCTGGATACTTCTAACCAGTGCAATCCCTCCCTGGCGCCAATGATGGCATAAATGGAGTTGAGCCCTGTGCCTTTGACTTGCTGTTTAAGTATCTTATATAAATCAAATGGGTCAATCGCCATAAACTCTGCCACTGAGTGTATTCCTACTTGGGCGAATATAACTTCACTTTTGGGGCCAAAACCTTTCAGGTCTCTTAATCTTTGAGTCATACAGTCTGTTTCTCATCTACTATATATTCATTTGTCTCTGTTCATAGAGCAGCTGTCGATTAACAGCTGCGTAAAACTATAGTTTGTCTTGCTTTTGCTCTTCTGCCGACTCTGGCTGTTGTTGCATCTCCATCTGCAGGTTTTTCAGCTGATCCAGGATTGTTATAAACTTTTTACCGAAATCCGTTGTTAAATATTCAACTCTGGGAGGTACCTCGTTGAATTCGAGCCTTTCGATGATACCAAACTCAATGTTTTTTCTAAGACACTCATTTAACACTTTAGTACTTAAGCCTTCGACACTTCTTACCATTTGGCCTGGGCGAACAATTCCTTCATCAAGTAACTGATAAACTGTCAGCGACCACTTACAGCGAAAGATATTCTCGACCATTCTGGCGCTTTGTTGTGGTGCAGACTTTCTACTAAATTTTTTTTCTTTATCATTCATTAAGTTATACCTTTTTGTACCTAGTGAACCAATTTGTGCATACTTTTTTGCCTGTGATTTAGTCAATACACTGACCTGACATTAACCAATCACAGGGTAAACCAGATGAAAAATACAACTCAAGAAATTGCACTTATAATTGGCGGCTCTAGCGGCATGGGCTTTGAAACCGCCAAACTCTTATTACAACGCAATATTAAGACAGTCATTGTCGGTAGAAATCTAAATAAACTTGAAAAAGCTCAACAACAATTATCGTCTTTCGGTAATGTTGAAGCCCTGCAAGTCGACTTATACCAGCAGACTGACCTCTCTAGGCTAATACAATTTATTGGTGATGAAAACCAACAAATCAAGTACCTGGTGAATAGTGCAGGATATTTCAAGCCCACCAATTTTATTGAACATAGCGGCGAAGATTACGATATTTACCAACAGCTCAACCGCGCTATATTTTTAATCAGTCAGGCCGTTGCTACTAATATGATTAAAAACGGTGGTGGGTCAATTGTTAACATCGGCTCTATGTGGGCGAAACAGGCAATCAAGGCGACCCCTTCATCCGCCTATTCTATGGCGAAGGCTGGGTTACACGCTCTCACTCAACATATGGCGATGGAATTGGCAGAACATAAGATACGTGTCAACGCGGTCGCCCCGGCTCTGGTGAGGTCAACTATATTCGAATCATTTATTGAGCCCAATGAGCTAGATCAAACCTTGTCGACTTTCGACAACTTCCACCCGATCGGCAGAATCGGCCAGCCTGAAGATATAGCTAAGACTATAGATTTTCTGCTCAGCGAGGATTCCAGTTGGGTTACTGGTGCAATTTGGGATATTGATGGTGGGGTGATGGCTGGTCGCAACTAAATTAGGAGCAGCCATTAACTTAACTGCCCGGGAAGCTCCCGGGCAATTACACCAACAGCCTTACTGCCTCATTATTGGCCTCTAAATCAGTCCGGCCCAAGGCTGTCAGGCTGTAGACGCCTCTTGCTACCCGTTCAAACCAACCATAATAATTTTTTTGTAGAATGCTAGCTGTTTTAACAACCCCTGTTTTTAATTTTAGCTCTTTTACTGACATCGATTCAGTACTGGCAAGCCCATGTGCGCACCTAAAGGCATCTTGACGATAGGCAGTAATTATTTTAGTTCTATTCACCCCACCAACATTGGGATCACCCACTCTGCTTTTGAACTCTCTGAGTAATTTGCTTTGTTTGAGTTTGCTCTTTCTTGGTACATAAGGTGTTGGATCAAGCAAAACAGAAACTTGCTGTTGCTGCTTTGATAGATCTACTGTCATCAGCCCAAGTCCTAGTCTGCGGCACAACTTTAAATAACTTTTTAGCTTGGCTCGCCAGTTTTTCCGCTTGGCAGCTGTATCAGGTGCAAGAACCGCTATATAAACATTATCTGCTAAAGACAGCCGCTCTACCCCCTGCAGAATCAACTCAAGTGAAAATTTAAGTTTTAACTCAACTATAATTTGCGTGTCATCGTCTTTACAAGCGACTAGATCGCAATCGTTAATCTCAGCTTTTACCTCATAGTCCTGTGACTCAAGATAGCTTTTGATTGCTGGATACAGGTCCGTTTCTTTTACAGTACTGCTAGACAATATTTTGCTTCTCGTAATTGTAAGGTATTGAAATGAATCAAAAGGAGTCCATTTCCATTTGCTGATAGACCCTACCGGCATTTTTCACAGCCAGCTCATCAAAAGTGTCTAAATGTTTATAACTGGATTGATCAATTGCATAAGCGGCTTCTAAGTCTCCGTCCTGCTCAAGAATTAAGGCCACTGCAGATCGTAAATAGGCAATATAGTCATAGGTGTATTTTTTAATAGTAGCGACATCGGTGGGAGTCCCGTGTCCAGGTACAACTATTTTTGGTTGCAGTGCTAGCATTTTTTCAAATGATAGTAGCCATTGCTCTGTATTGGTTTCAGGAAACACGGCCAATAAGCGTTGATGAAACGCGATATCCCCAGTGATAATGATCTGCTGCTCGGGTAGCCAAACGGATAGATCCCCCGCTGTGTGCGCCTCACCAAAGCGTAGTAATTGCACCTGAAGATTTCCCAATTGAATATTCTTAGAGCTGCTGAACTGATGACCAGGCACATACAATTTAGTGCCCTCAGCTCGTTCTTTGATAAAGTTGTACATTCGATCTAAAGAGCGCTGCCCGTCTTCGGCAAAGGTAGAGACCGCATCTTCATGGGCTATTACAACTACTCCTAAATCTGCCCAGTAACTATTACCCAGCATAGAGTGTCCCTGACTATTTTCATTCACTAGCCAAACGACAGGTAAAGAGGTGATTTTCTTGATTTCCTGGTGCAACGCTTTAGCCAACAAGTAACTAGAGCCGCCATTAATTACCATAACACTACTGTCGGAAACTATAAAACTCAGATTATTGTTGTGCCCCCAGTTCTCATAAGTGGACGCTTTGGTTTCACCGATAGCCGAGTAAACATGCTCGCTGACTTTAGTAATACTCAGCTGCGGTAGTTGCTGGGCAAACAGATTGACACTGTACAAGCTTAAAATTAAACACACTGCACTAAGCAGCTTGGCACTTATATCTTTAAAGACTTTCACGATCACCTACCTATTGAATTCAATCAGCACTTTGATTTTATTGTTATTTTAACCTTAACAGCCATTCAGACGAACAAACTATAGTAAAACTGAGTCTTATCGGCAATCGCTTTGTTTGGATTCAGTACTGTTGTTAAGCCGTAAAGGATGTTTATTTGTCTGCGACACAACTGCAGATTTATAACTCGTTTACGCAAGTATTCTGCACTGCTATAGCTGATAGCTGTAGAGCTTTTATGGAAACCTCCGCAGTTATTGTTATACATAGCAATGACTGCGGTATTAATGAGCTAATAAGAGCTTGATGGGGTGTCAGCAAAAAATAGATAGCTAGCTGTGGTGATGACTGTCGTATCTATCATGCATTAATACTCCTCATTAACTTAATACCGCCCACTTGCGTAGAAAAGCCAAAACTAGCATAAAACTCTTCCATTTCTGGAAGGCAATAGAGTTCAAAATGCTTTACATGTTTTAATTTGTGATGGTTTTCAATAAAATGCATAAGCTTTTTGCCTAAGCCCTTGCCTCTATAATCAGCAAGCACTATCACATCAAAAATAAAAGCTTTATAGATAAAGTCACTAATGATGCGGGTAAAGCCAATTAAGTTTTCATTATCATCGATTAACCCGATACAGACTTGAGATCCTCTAACACAATTTTCAGTGTCTTCCAGGGTACGATCTTTACACCACCATTCCTGTTTAAATAGTTGGTGTACTTGTTTGATATTCTCATCTGTAAATTCAGTTATTATTTTCATTTTGTTCCTAAATGCTTTTGTAATCGGTATCAATAATTTCTAACTAATATTTTGCTCTTCACTTTGACAATCAGCAGCTACAACATAAAAGCCGCTATACATTGAATGCACGTAATCAATCTTTTTTTGTCAACTCTAACTAAATAGCGGGCTTAAAAAAGTACGTGATCCTGGTTTTTACTTTCTTGCCTTCAAAGGTGTAGCAATCAGAAAAACGTACTTTAAAATCCGCTAAATCACGATCTTGCCCTTGAAAGGTTCCCCAACTTGCTCCACTAGACTGCTCTGCCACCACCTTATCGACAAGATGCTCGCCTAAAATAATTATGCGAACGTTTTTATAGAAATGAATAAGTTCTTCAATCCCGCGTATAGTCTCATAGCCTGGACGTTCATAAATAATATCATCACAAAACACTTCTGATAGCCGTTGGAATTGTCGTTTATCTATAATAGAAAACATATTGTTGACCAATTTTTTCGACATACTCAACTTCCTTTCTTATAGACGGTATTAAACATGCCACTACTAAGATTTGCACTAATGGCAGAAAGGTCCAAGGTAAGACCTCTATAACCTATGACTAATTCAAGAAAATATTAGGACGATAGTTTAAGCTATTACTCTGGTAATTATTGTAACTAAAAATTACAAATCATCCGAAATAATGCAATTATATAATATGATTCATAATTTATAGGTAATTAAATGTCTTCAAAATTTGACAGCATTGACCGACATATTCTGCAATTGATGCAAGCTGATGCCAGCCTTTCAAACCTTCAGATTGCCGAAAAAGTAGGGCTCACACCACCGCCTTGCTGGAGGCGGATTAAACGTCTTGAAGATGCGGGTATTATCGATAGAAAAGTGACCATATTAAACGCTAAAGCGCTGGGCCTGAATGTCACTATTTATGCGACAGTAAAACTTTCTGCGCATGCGCGTAAAACAGTTAATGAATTTCGTAAACGCATCAGCAGCTATCCTGAAGTAATGGAATGTTATGTGCTTATGGGGGCTGTCGATGTGCTATTGCGCATAGTCACTGTCAGTGTTGAGGCCTATGAAAGTTTTTTCAATCAGCACTTGTCGCAACTACCGGGGGTTCAGGAAGTTAATTCGAGTGTGGTTATGACAAAAATTAAACAGACGACACAATTACCACTGCATTTAATTGAGTGAGTTGAAAAGCTGCTTATAAGCTGTCTATATTCTGACTGCAACTTAAGCTGCAGTCAGATAGCAGCGGGCAGACTTTAAGACAAAAGCGGATTCACATTCATGCCACCGTCGATATTGTATTCGCTACCGGTTATGAACGATGCGTCATCTGATGCTAAGAAAGCCACCAGATTTGCTATATCTTCAGGCTGACCAAAACGTTTTAGCGGAATTCTGTCCTGAATAGCGGCGGCAAAATCATTTATCTGAGCTTCTGGCATGCCGGTTTTAGCGAAAATAGGGGTCGCTACTGGCCCCGGATTTACCGCGTTAACTCTGATTTTTCTGGGCGCCAACTCAGTTGCAGCGGTTCGGGTGTATGCATTCAAGGCAGCCTTGGACGCGGCATAAATAGCGGTATTAGGCATGCCTGTGTAAGCATTAATCGATGATAGGTTAATGATCGACGCCCCATCTTTTAACAGTGGCAGAAATTTCTCTATAGTGAACACTGCCCCCTTAAAATTAATGCCCATCTGAGTATCAAACATTTCTTCGCTGTTTTGCCCGATTGGCGCGGGAGCAAAAATCCCTGCGTTGACAAACAGTATATCCAGTTGATCAAATTCACTCTTAACCTGGCCTACCAAATCGTTCAGTGCCGATAAATTGGTAACATCAGCAACAATACCTGTAACGCCCAACTCCTTAGCGGCAACTGTCACCCTTTCTTCTGATCTGCCCGTTATGATTACCCTGGCGCCTGCTGCTTTAAATTTCTTGGCAGTCGCATAGCCTATGCCGCTGTTACCACCTGTAATTACCGCAGTTTTTCCTGATAAATCAGCCATTTTATTCGATCCTTTTATTCAGTTAGATAATGATTTGTATTTAGTACCGATCGGTACAGTGTTGACAAATTATACCTATCGGTACAGAATTGCAAGTAAATATTTATACACATGGAGATGATAAAAATGAAAGCAGGTCGTCACCGTAGCTTTGACAAAGACACTGCCCTTGACCAGGCTATGCAAGTATTTTGGCTAAATGGCTACCCGGGAACTTCTCTTGCAGATCTAACTAACGCCATGGGAATAAACAAACCTAGTTTGTATGCGGCGTTTGGCAACAAAGAAAAACTGTATAAAAGTGCCTTAGAAAGGTACGTACAAAAACATGGTGTTATTCACGCGAAACATCTTTTTGCTACAGATAAAAACTTAAATGAAAGAGTGCGATGTTACTTAACATCTATTGCACAAATGGTCACAGAGCCGACTTTGCCCGGTGGTTGTTTTGTCTGCCTTAGTACCAGTGAAGTGGGCGGAACATGCATTCCAACGGATGCTTTACAGACTGTATTCAACATAAATGAGCAAACCAAAGCAGCTCTAACAGATTTTTTTACTGCTGAAATAGCCGCTGAAAATTTGTCCAGTGAACGCTCACCAGTAACACTGGCAAATTACATTCTATCCTTACAGTTTGGCTTGTCGGTTATGGCAAGAAACGGAGCAAAACTTACAGAACTGAATGAGATTATTAAACTCAGTACCAACAAACTCTAATTACAAATATTAGCAGAGGGAATTACAAGTGACTGAAATAAATCACCCAGTAAACATTCATAAGCATTATCACGCCCATGTCTATTTCGACAGCCAAACATTACAGTTTGCCGGTAATCTGTGTGAACAAGCGGGCGAACTTTTTAATTTAAAGGTCGGAAGAGTGCATCAAAAGCTAGTGGGGCCTCATCCGAAATGGAGTTGCCAACTAGTTTTTTCAGATACAGACTTCGATCAACTCATTCCATGGCTCAGCGATAACCGCAATGGACTGAGCGTTTTAGTGCATGCACAAACCGGAGATGATTTGAAAGACCATACAGATTACGCCTATTGGTTAGGCGATAGCGTCCCACTGCATCTGGTATTGTTTGGTGGATAAAAGTTGGAAGTTGGAGACAAGCAAAGTTTTTAGCCGTTAACTGAGAGGTAAATTAACTAGCTACATAAGTTTGTGTAACAAGGTAATGGATGCAAATGCACTGCCAAATGGCAGCTTAAAAACTTAAGCTGCAATGCCTATCCGATAACCACCAGCACCTTCATCAGTTATTGCCTAATCGCCCTACCGCTGCGATCAACTGTTGTTTAATCTGCGTATCCGTCAGTTGATTGGTCTGCGTGTCAAAATTATCGTGAAAGGCAGGCACTGAAATACAGCCCCTGACATCGGCCGCAAAATGCGGCGCCGAATCTGCGGCAACGGCTAATACCCTTGCCGCACCACCGGGCCCTGGTGAAGTAGCTAACAATAAGGTCGGCTTATTTTGGAACAATTTTTGGTTGATCCGCGAGGTCCAATCAAACAAATTTTTATAGGCGGCACTATAAGTACCATTGTGCTCGGCAAAAGACACAACAAGTGCGTCGGCCGCGCCTATTTTGGCAAAAAACTTTTTGGCCAGATCTGGTTGCCCCAACTGTTGCTCTCGCTCAGCACTAAAAATTGGCATTTCATAGTCGTGTATATCTAATGTTTCAACATCGGCATTGGGGTGCAAATTGGCGACATAGCTGGCCAGTGTCCTATTGATTGAGTTCTTATTATTGCTGGCGGCAAAAGCGAGTATTTTCATAAGTTATCCTTAAATATCAGATTTTATTAGCTTGAAAGGTTTCTAAGTGCAGGGTCATCGCTGAGGTACTGAACGAACTCGACTTCAAATCCAGCGGGATCTACAAAATAGACATTGCGACGATGCGGCTCCTCAGCCCCGTCTTTAGCCGCAACATACCCCGATGTTGCCAAACGCTTAATCACCCCATCGATATCACTAGTAACATAAGCAAAATGTGCAAAGCCTACTTGATGCCCCTCTAATTGCCGGTTACTCCCTTCGCCGTGGTCGCTCATGGCGATGTACTGATATTGATCTCCAAAATGCAGCCAGTTACGGGCCTTTCCATTCCACTCCCCCTGGCCCTTATCGCGCACAGCCCAATGCGGGAATACCGCTTGATAAAAGTTCAACATCGCCGGTATGTCTGACACTACTAAGTTAATGTGCTCAAGTTGAATCATATTTATTCCTCTTTATTAAATTGCGAATGCGCTTGCCCTGAAAACAAGATCATCTTAATACCTCTAGTTAACTTGAGGTAAAGCTTTTATTTTATTATTTTTAAAAATTAATTCGCTGTGATTAAGGTTTTGCAATGCTGGATCTTTAGACAGAGGATAAATAGTGCGCCGGGTAGTCAGCGCTGGGACTGTTCGACCAAGTGGGATTGTCTACGGTTGGTAAATCACCGCTGGTGTGCTGGTTAAATTTTTTGCACCTCATTGAAGCCTCTGCTGCAAATGTAATTTTGCTCAAGCTATATTTTTAAATTGGGTGAAGAAAAATAGCCGCTGGATTAGATTTTTGATTCCAATAGCTCAAAATATTACTTACATCAATATCCCATAGCACACTTAAGCAGTTTTTTTGCTAGCTTTTTTCATTGACCATTTGCCAGCAAACCGGAGCTTTTGCAACGTATATTGAGTGTCTGACAAAAAGATTCCATGTTATTCTTTATTGTCAGTGAGGGTTATAAGCGGTGATAAACCAAGCACTAGAAGGAGCCCAAAT
>ASZI01000287.1 GCA_000416315.1 Osedax symbiont Rs2
GTGCGTTTACGCTTTCTCTACTCTTTGCTTCGTTTTAAAAGCGCAGCTTTTGCAGCTACCGCGCACAGCGTTTACGCTTTCCGTATAAACTATCGGCTCTTTACTGGTAAAAGGCCGGTGACATACGCATGCTCTTGGCTTCTTCTGGGTCGTGTTGAATCCATAGCTTAGCGGAGGGTTTATCGAGTATATTGTCTATTTTGGCAAAGGAGTTAATGGTTGATTTTTTGTCATTCCACACTGGGATGCCGTAGTCTTGGCGGTTTTTCTCAAAGTGATATAAGTCACCGCTTAATATCACCGGACCTGTCTCTGGTAATTTAAGGTAGAGCGACTGGTGACCCGGTGAATGCCCGGGTGTGCTCAAAATTACCGCCGAGCCATCGCCAAACACATCGTGATCACCTTGCAAATCAATGCGTTTAGCATCTTTTAAAGCCGAGTAGTTTGTGATGTCAAAACCGTAATTGGCCGCATCTGCTGAAAAAGCCACTTGGTACTCAGCTTGTTGTATCAATAAAGTGCTGTCGGCAAAATAATTGGCGTTACCACTGTGATCTACGTGCAAATGTGAGGGTGCAAAATAGCTAACTTTTTCAGGCTCTATGCCTATTTCCTGTAACTGTGAGAGCATGGTTTTGTTAACACTTAAATTAAAGGCACCCTCATAAAATTCCACACCATTTTTTTCACTCGCCATTGCATCACTTAAGCCTGCATCCCAAACCAAAGTTCCTTTATTTGGGTGTTTAACAACATAGCAAGGCACTGCCATATCCATTTGCACACCCTTATCTATTTTTGGGTTAAATACCGATAAGTCTCGTGCTTGTACTGCGCCGCAATCTAGAACATACAGCTTAATTTGTGTGGCACTTTTTGCTTGTAATGATTCTATGGATGCCGTTTCGGCTGCAGCTACCGTTGACAGCAACATTAGCCCAGATACTTTTAATAGTGATTTTGTCAGTTTGTTCATTGGTTGATCCTCCAGTTATTTGGGTCCAGTATAAGCAGCTACCAAAGTGACAAAAAGTGAACTATAGTACTTATCAAAGTGATGATACGGAATGATTGATGGATAAGTTAAGCTACTTTAAGAGCTACATTGCGATAGTCGATCAGGGCAGTTTAAAAAATGCCTCCGACTATCTGAACCTGACACCCTCTGCTGTAAGTAAGCACTTATCAACCTTGGAGCAGTACTACTCAGTAGACCTGGTTATCCGAGACGCTAAGAGCATGCGCATCACCGGTGAGGGAAAAGTATTTTATATTCAGTGCAAGCAAGTGCTGGAAAGTTTGGCCCGGGCGGAAGAGTTGTTTTTAAATGACAATCAACATAATCACAGTGTGTTACGTATTACTTTGCCTCAGGTACTGAGTCAGGGAAAATTTATGCAGATGCTCAGTGCCTTTGCTCAGGCACATCCGCAGATCAAACTTGACCTTATCACTACTAATAAAAACCTCGATTTAGTCCAGCAAGATATTGATTTTGCCTTCAGGGGTGGTTCTTTGGCTGACTCACAAATGCGCAGCGTAAAACTATTCCAGGCGAAAACCATACTCTGTGCACCACAGAGTTTCTCCCGTCTTCTGACAACAGAGCAACAACTGCAAGTGATCACTGAAAAACTGCTGATTCCCTCTTACATCAACTTATCCACATTGCGCTTGTATCTGCAAAAGATCGGTATCAAAAAGCCGTTAAGCCATTTTAGCGCATTAGACGACGCCTTCAGCTATAAACAAGCTGTGCTTGCGGGCATGGGCATCGGTATATTCCTGGATTTTTTTGTCGAACAAGAGTTAACGACCAACAAGATCTGGCAAATCACCGACCCACATCCTTTTAGCTACAAACATTTAGACTTCAATATGATTTATCACAAGAATATTAAACTGGCTAAATCTCAGGCGCTGCTTAAAGACTTTGTGATTGATTACTTTGGGCAAAATAAGCAAGATGCCGCTTAATCAAAGAAACAGTTGGGCTATTCGCATCTTCCTTAACACAGCCAAGCTATCAACTCTCACACTGCTGCATAAACTCAATAATGCTTTTGCACAGCGGGCTATCTTTGACATATAAGTCCTGGATCACTGAAAAATGATTTTTCCCGTCCAGGGTATTCAATATCCCTGGCACAGCATTATTGCGCCAGGCGCTGACAAAATCTGTAGATTGACGTACAAACTCAGCAGATTCATCCCCGCCCACTGATACCAGCATCGGTGGTGCTTGCTTAGGCAGCTGCAACATAGGGCTCTGCGACAAAATTGTGGCATCGGTGAGTTTTAACGAGGGTTGCAACCAGGAATGATAAAGTGGCGATAAATCGAAGATACCGCTGATCGGCATGCTGCCTTTTATAACATTACCCGGTAAATCGAAATCACTAGCCCAATCTGTCAGTGACAACATTGCCGCTTGCTGGCCACCAGCGGAGTGTCCAGAGACAAAAATTCTATCTCTACTACCGTTATATTTTTCTGCATGTAGATATAGCCAGGCGAGTGCCGCCCGGTTTTGCTCGGTGATTTTAGTCATCGACACTTCTGGGCACAATGAGTAGTTGGGCATTGCGACTGTTACGCCACTCTCCACCAGCCCACGGGCGACAAAACTAAAATCCTGACTGCTTAAACTACGCCAGTAACCGCCGTGAATAAAGAACAGTATCGGCGAATCCGGGTCTTTTGCCGGGAATATATCGATAGTTTCATCGGACCCTGCTCCATAAGCTTGATCTAAATGGCAATCAAATTCACTTTTCACAAAGCGACTGGCCTCTATATCCTGATCAACGTATCTGTGTAGATCAGGCACTGCCAGCACCGCGTTATATTCGAGATTAATTTGTTCTTCACTAGTGAATTTTCTGTACAAGGTCATGATTATTTAACTCCAAAGCTACTCTTTCTGCTGCAGATCATACTTGAATATTGTCGCTGTGAGCGATGGGATTTTTCTTGTAGCAATTATCGGGCATTTATTTTTTACAGAGCAGTAAGGCAGGGAAAGTTTTGCTTATTGGTCTAAAAATTTACTTCTGAGCTCTGAGGTCGGGATCATGCACTGCGGTTTTTTGCCAAATAATTGATAGCGGTGTCTGGCCAGCAGCTTATAAAAAAAATCTCTGAATCTCCTGGGTAGTATTTTAAAGACTTTCAATAAATACCAGTAACCACTTAAGTCTTTGATGATCTCCAGGGCGGCATCAGTGCGGTAGTAGCAAACATCATCTTTGATCAGAACAAAGGTATCAAAGCCAAAATCTTCAAACTGGTGTTGCTCGAGCAACTCTTGTGCAGCCTTACTTTGCATAGGGGTAAAGACAAAAACATTTTTGTGATCTCGTTTAATAATGAAATTAACCGAACCATTACAGAAATTACATATACCATCAAAAATGATAATCCGTTGATTAAACATAACGCTCCTAAAAATCGGCAGCTGTCGGAATATATATGGCTAATATTAGTGCTGTTATTATTCACCGCAACAGGCAACCCGCCAAGGAGGATTTAACCTATTTCTGACATTGGCTGTCGAACATCCCCTTAAAGCAATCGGATAATTATTCATCGACCAACAACTTAGCCATGTACAACTCATTCACATAACCATCTTCTAGCTGCAGCGCATTCCTTTTTGTACCTTCGATTTCAAATCCACATGACAGGTACAGAGCTTTGGCTCTTATATTGTGCTCCATTACCGTCAATTCCATGCGGCTAAAACTGTGCTGCAGCGCCCATACTTGCAGCTGAGACATCAATTTAGAACCTAAGCCACAGCCAGCTGCCGCCTGACATACCCCGATCACGCAATAGATCACATGTCTGTTGCGCGAAGCGGTATTACCTACCCCCACCACAAAACCGACTATTTCTTCATCTACCTCTGCCAGCAACATAACTTTAGTGTTCGAGTCCATAAAAGAGTTAATAATTTGTCTCTGTTGCTCGAGCGTCGTAGTACGCTCACCCGGCTCCAGCAACATAAACTGCGATTCACTATCGAGCTGATACATTAGCTCTAGCACTGACTTTGCATCTGCAACAGTCACTTTTCTTATCATCATAAATATCTCTGTAAAAAACAAACAAATTCAATGTGTTGGACACTAAAATATTGTAATGCACAAGCCCACTTAAACAACAGCTTATATCTGCTGACAAATATCGATTAAGTAATTGCAAGTCACGACCAGAAGATGAGACTAAGATCCGTATTTCGAGTCTAAAAAACTCCTATCATCGCCAAACATCTGCAAAAATCAGCATTCAGTGACAAACTATTTACAGCAGTGTTACATCGACATGCAGATACCTCAAAGCCTGGCCACGACATGGCAATGATGGGTTATGCACAATGTATATATTGCTGGAAAGCCTGATTTTTCGAAAGGTCTAGCCCTTATAATATCCAAGGCCATAGTAAAGATCTGTTCAAACGGGTAGTTGCAGGAAATATTAGATAGATGGCAAGGCCTTTGGCGCTGAGGATATTGTATATACCGACTGAACCAGAATACATTGCTAACCTAAAAATCAGCTAGGATATTGAAATACTAATCCCTCTTTTTTAAATTCCCCTCTGTTTAGCCTTGCAGTCAACTTGGTTTACCCGCGGGTATTCAGTCTGCCAATTGACGATCTCGGTCATTTTCGCTCATTTAGCTATGTTTGTAGCTCTCATAGATTGTCCGGTGCGTGTCTGTCATTCTGAGATCTAGGCATC
>ASZI01000288.1 GCA_000416315.1 Osedax symbiont Rs2
GCTATTGTACCTTGATGGGGATGAATAATAGAACCTCAAGGGCAAAATAAAAACAAAGCTGTAGCAGTTTTTTTTGCCAGGCGAAAAAAAACCGGAACAGGCCGGTTTATTTGTACATTTTACAAAAGATCAGGCGACTAGAAGCCTCAATTTCGACTCAGGCAACTGCCAAATTATTTTCCTCACACTGCACTATTTCAAAGGCATCCTGGCTAGACAGAAGCTTGCGAACCAATTGATTATTCATGTAATGGCCGGTTTTATAACCAACAAATTCGCCAATCATATTCATGCCCAATAGGTAGATATCTCCTACGGCGTCCAGCACTTTATGTTTTGAAAACTCGTCTTCAAATCTCAAACCATCACCATTGAGGATACTTTTTTCATCGACCACTATGGCGTTTTCCATACTGCCGCCTCTGGCTAAATTATTGGCCCGCAAGTATTCAATATCGCTCATAAAGCCGAAGGTTCTGGCCCTGCTAACTTGTTTAATAAAATTTTCAGTAGACAATTCCAATTCGCACTTCATATTTTTACCCATGAAGGCGGGATGATCAAAATCTATCTCCACTGATAACTTACAGCCTTGGTAGGGCTTGAAGGTGGCTTTTTTGCCCTCGTGCTCAAAGCTGACTTCGCGAATTATCTTGATAAACTTCTTTGCACTGTGCTGTTGTGCAATACCCGCAGCTTTTAGCAAAAAAATAAACGGCGCCGCTGAGCCGTCCATAATTGGCACTTCTTCAGCATTGAGTTCAACGATTGCGTTATCTATCCCCATAGCGGCAAACGCCGCCATTAGATGTTCAATAGTCGCAACTTTTATATTATCTTTAAAAATATTTGTAGACAGCACTGTCTCTTTAACCAGAAACGCATCTGCCGGTATCTCCACCACGGGATCTAAATCTACGCGTCGAAATACAATGCCACTATCGACCGCTGCCGGGCGTAAATTAAGGTAGACTTTAGACCCAGAGTGAATACCTAATCCGGTCGCTCTGACACTACTTTTTAATGTTGTTTGCTTGATCATTAGTTTAACTACTAACCTAAATATATTATCTGCACTGTCAGCTTAGCCATTGAGTTAGCGAGCGGTGACTATTGTAACCAATCAGTACAATAATGACAATCATTCTCAACAACTACTCACTGCGTCTGCGCAAGAAAGTCGGGATATCGAACATATCTTCAGTTCCAGCGTCAGCCTTGGCAACCGGTGCCGCTTTCGGGTCCAACAGTGCTTCTTGTTGCTTACGACGCAGCACTGTAGGCAATTCGATCTGATCCATGTTGGGTGTATAATTTGTTGCCACAGGTTTCACTGGGGCTTTTTTCTCAACGACCGCTTCTACTTGTGCTTGCTTTTTTTCAAAGCCTGTCGCTACCACTGTCACTTTGAGATCATCGACAAGCTCTGTATCTATGACAGTACCAATGACAATAGTTGCATCATGAGAGGCATATTTTTCAATAATACTTCCCACTTCACTAAATTCCCCTAAGGTCAGATCTAGGCCTGCTGTAATATTCACCAATATGCCACTTGCGCCTTTAAGGTCAACATTCTCTAGCAGAGGGCTGTTAATTGCTCCCTCCGCTGCAACCGCCGCTCTGTCGTCACCGCGGGCTTTATCTGAACCCATCATGGCCATGCCCATCTCAGACATCACAGTGCGCACATCGGCGAAATCGACATTGATCATCCCCGGACAGGTGATCAGCTCTGCTATGCCGCGTACTGCTCCTAGCAATACGTCATTAGCTGCGGCAAATGCTTTAATTAAACTGGTACTGCGCCCCAGGACTTTCATCAGCTTTTCGTTGGGGATAATGATCAGTGAATCAACTTGCTCACGCAGCTCCTGCAGGCCTTTATCCGCCAGCAACATACGTTTACGTCCCTCAAACGGGAATGGCGTAGTAACAACTGCTACGGTTAATATGCCCATTTCTTTGGCGACTTCTGCAACAATAGGTGCGGCACCTGTACCTGTGCCCCCTCCCATACCTGCAGTGATGAAAATCATATCTGCACCGCTAATAGCCTCGCCAATGGCCTCGCGATCTTCTATCGCCGCGGCTCTACCAATCTGCGGGTCAGCACCTGCACCTAAACCTTTAGTGGTCTCTCTTCCCAATTGGATAGTTTTATGGGATTGCACACTTGCCAAAGCCTGAGCGTCGGTATTAGCACAAATAAACTCCACTGCATTTAAATCTGCAACTAACATATGGGCAACAGCATTGCCGCCGCCACCGCCTACACCTACTACTTTTATTATTGCACCGGGCATATCATCATCTTGAAATTCAAACATAATAACCTCCTACCAGATTACTGCGTTATGGTGACGGGCATTGAAATACTAAAAAACTTCACTACCGGTCAAATCTGTTCTGTACGGTGTCACGGTTGATATGACACCGTACTCATTATTCTTAATTAACTTGTATTTGTTCTAATCCAGGGCGCCATTTAACAGCGACCCCATTGCTATAGCGAACATCAACACGCTCAATTTGCGGACCTTTCAGATAGAGGTGACCACGGTAAAGTTGCAAAAACCTTCTTAATCTGGCCAGAACCTGTTCACGTCCTAACTCAACTTCTATCTGGTTATTTAACAACAAAGTCCAAGCTCCGCGCGCCTGCAAAGTAAGTCCTAACATATATGTGTCACCCCCTTTAAAAAACTGACTCAAAGTATGGTATTGATCCATGACTCTGGCAGTATCAGTTGAGGGGCCATTTAACAGCGGCAAAAAATCTAAACTCACTGTATCTTCTGGGATAAATATATCTCCCTGATGATTCAATAAACCTTTCCCCCCCCATTTAGCCACTGCAACTTGTTCTTCTACTGTCACTTTAACCGCTGGCGGCCACTGCCGTCGAATGGCTGCGCTATTTACCCAGGGGTCTTCAAGCGCCCGCTGTTGCAGCTCATGTATATCAATCGATAACAGCGAACCACTTTTTGTGCCATGCTGCACAACTGTTGCCAGTTTAGCCATTAGTTGCTGAGGCTGTAAATATTGGGTATTGCCTGTGACACTCAACTGTTCAATAGGCCTATCCAAAACTTTCCATAGCGCCCCTGCAGCGTTGTACATAAGTCCACAAAAGAGTGCAAATGCCGTCAAAATCATCGCCGGTCGCACATACCCATCAGACATTTTAATAGCCTGCAGATCACTGTCGCTGGGCTGAACTGTCTGACCATTTCCAGCAGTTGTTGTAGCTGCCTGATTTACGCCACTGGCTGACGACTGAGCAATATCTTGTTTACGCCAATGTAACATCACAGCTGGTACAGCCCGATTACGCTAAGTGCCCGGTGCATACTAGGAATAATCCATAGTGCTTAATTTGTGTGCCAGAGCAGTGATGTCACCCGCACCTTGAGTCAATAGAATATCACCAGGGCGCAATATGTTTTTTAGTAATGCCGGCACTTCATCGATACCCTCCACATACACCGGTTCTAACTGGCCTCGCTGACGTATGCTTCTGCACAAACTTTTACTGTCGGCACTGGGGATAGGCTCCTCGCCCGCCCCATAGACTTCCAGCAGTAACAACAGATCCACATCGGAAAGCACTTGCACGTAATCTTCATACAAGTCACGGGTTCTGGTGTATCTGTGCGGCTGATTAATCATTACTATGCGCCGCTGCGGCCATCCATCGCGAACCGCTTTAATGGTCACTTGAATCTCTCTTGGATGATGCCCGTAGTCATCAACCAACATTACCGAACCACCGCTAACCGGCAAATCACACAATACTTGAAAACGCCTACCGACACCGGAAAAGGCCTCTAGCGCAGCAGTGATCGACTGATCATCAATACCTTCATCGGTGGCTACTGCAATAGTGGCCAGCGCGTTTTGCACATTGTGAAAACCCGGCATATTGACTGTCACTTCTAAATCTTTATGTTGCTCGGGACGTATCACAGTAAAGTGGGTTTTCATGCCATTTTGGCTGACATTGATCGCCCTATAATCTGCGCCTTCATTTAATCCGTAAGTAATCACCGGACGACTGACACGCTCTCGAATCTCTGCCACTACTGGGTCATCAGTACACAATACAGCCAAGCCGTAAAATGGCAGATTGTGCAAGAAATCCACAAACGTTTGTTTCAGTACATTAAAATCACCGCCGTAGGTGTCCATATGGTCGGCATCAATATTGGTAACTATAGCGACCATCGGCTGCAAATGCAGGAAGGAGGCATCGGACTCATCCGCCTCGGCAATTAGATAGCGACTGGCTCCCAACCTTGCATTAGTACCGGCACTGTTTAAACGCCCACCTATAACAAAAGTAGGATCTAAGTTTCCCTGGGCAAACACGCAAGCCAGCAGACTTGTGGTTGTAGTTTTGCCGTGGGTACCTGCTACAGCAACACCGTGTCTATAGCGCATCAGTTCAGCTAACATTTCAGCGCGACGCACTATAGGTATATGCGCGGCGCGGGCGGCGATGATTTCAGGGTTGTTTTCATCGACAGCGGTTGAAGTTACCACTACATCGACATTTGCAACATTGTCAGCCATGTGGCCGAGAAATATTTTGCTGCCTAATTCAGTCAAGCGCAAGGTAGTTGCAGAAGCTTTAATATCAGACCCGGATATTTCATAACCTTGGTTGCAGAGTACTTCAGCTATTCCACACATGCCCACTCCCCCGATCCCGACAAAGTGTATACGGCGTATTCTGCGCATTTCCGGCACTTCATGGATTGATTCCGTAAGCGTCGGCGCTCTACCACTGCTAATCATTGCATTTCCTCTAAACAAATATTTGCCACTGTCGCCGAAGCTTTTGGCGTCGCTAACTTGCAGGCTTTCTCGGCCATCTGCTGCAGCAACTTTCTGTCATTTAACTGCACTAACAAAGAGCGCAGTTTCTCGGTATCCAAGCTTTCTTGTGGGGCTATTATCGCCGCACCCGCGGTTTTTAAGAAACCGGCATTGGCTGTCTGGTGGTCATCCACTGCAAAGGGGAAAGGTACCAGCACTGAAGCGACACCGGCTATTGCCAACTCAGACACAGTTAATGCTCCCGCCCGACATATGACCAGATCTGCCCAAGCGTAAGCACTGGCCATGTCTTCAATAAAGGCTTCAACCTTTGCCTCTATTGCACAACTTTTATACAACTCCTCAGTTGCATCTATGTTTCGAAGACCAGCTTGATGCCATACATTGGGACGTAAATTTAGATCAATTTTTGCCAGCGCTTGTGGCACCAGCTGATTAATGGCCTGCGCTCCCAGACTGCCACCGACAATTAATAAATTTATCGCGCCACTGCGCCTTTGGTAGCGTTGCACACTGGGCTGCATATTTAAAATAGGCCCGCGCACTGGGTTGCCAACTATCTCTATGCCCTTGGCAGCATCCTCGCCAAAGGCCCCCGGGAAAGCGGCTAACTTGCGCCTGGCTAATGGTAGTGAAAGCTTATTGGTCATCCCCGCTTTAGCATTTTGCTCATGGATAATTAGCGGCCCCCCCGCCAATTTTGCAGCGACAGCACCAGGCCCCGAGGCAAAGCCGCCCATGCCTAACACCACATCCGGTTTGATCTTTTTAAATACTTTTCTGGCTTGTAAAACCGCTTTAATAATCAGCCATGGCGCTTTGAGCAAGCCCAACTTACCTTTACCACGCAATCCCTTGACATCAATACAATGTAATTCTATTCCGGCATTGGGTACCACTTTGGCTTCAATACCAGCCGCTGTCCCCAACCAGTGTACTTGCACTGCTGACTCTGTGAGTAGATCTGCTACCGCGAGCGCCGGAAAAACATGTCCACCGGTGCCACCGGCCATAACCAGCGCTACTTTTTTTTGTCCTGACACCGGGCTCATATCGACTCCCGGTTGATTCTTCTTTTTGCTTTAGCTTGATCAAAAGTCTTACTTTGATGCTGCGTTTTTTTGCTTTTCAATGTCTGTCGCTCTTCTTCTATTGTTTCTTCACTGTAATGCGAAATATCAGTAACCGCTGGTTTTTGACCCACAGCTTTTTGTTTAACACTGTCTTTCTTGACTCCCTTAGGTGCTTCGAGATCCTCAACTAATGGCTTGGGGCCGATTAACTCAATCCTCGCTTTCCCCGCCGTTGTCAGCAGCAATTGTCGCTGCAGTTTCAGCTCGTAATCCACCCTTAAGACCACGGCAATCATAGCGGCACACACCATCAGTGAACTGCCGCCGTAACTTAGCAGCGGTAACGTCAGCCCCTTGGTCGGCACCGCCCCTACATTAACGCCTATGTTAATCAACACTTGTGCGACCAGTACTAAACCAAAACCATAAGTGATAAACGCCATAAAAAATTGTCGCTGGCGCTCCGCTTGTCTACCTATATAAAATATCCGAAAGATTAATACCAGGTAGAGCATAACAATAGATAGCGCCCCCAATAGTCCCAGCTCTTCAGAGAGCACCGAGTAAACAAAATCAGTGTGAGCCTCTGGCAAATAGAATAGTTTCTGCACACTGTTACCTAAACCTGTGCCAAACCACTCGCCGCGACCAAAGGCAATTTGCGCTTGTGACAACTGGTAGCCGCTGCCAAAAGGATCGGCCCACGGATCCTGAAATGATTTAAGCCTGGCCACCCGATAGGGCTGAATCACCGCCAGTGAGCCGACAGTGACTAACGCGCCGCTCAAGATAACCAAAAACTGGCTAAAGCGCATGCCGCTTAAAAATATCATCCCCATGACAGCTGCCATCAATACCACAGCGGCTCCATAATCCGGTTCCATAATCAATAAAAATACAAAAAAGCCTAGTGGTAGGATCGGTCTTACTACTCCTTTCCAGCTATTACGCACGTCATTGAGGCGGCGCACTAAGTAACCGCCTAAGTAGATAGTCATGCAAAACTTGGCCACTTCCGACGCTTGTAAATTTAGAATCCCCGCGCGAATCCAACGCTGTGACCCGTTTACTTCTTTGCCGATCCCCGGAATTAAAACCGCCACTAACAAAATGAAGCCAAAGACCAATAACCAGGGGCCTAAGTCATACCAGCGCCTGATCGGCACTTTCCATACCAGTAACGCGCCTATCACTGCCAGCACAATAAACATACCGTGGCGTATAGAAAAGAAAAACGCATTGTTGTAATTTTTTGCCGCCACATCTAATGATGCTGAAGTAATCATGACAAATCCGGTCAACATAACAAACACAGCTGATACCAGTAACAGCGGATCGAACGGCAGTTGACCGCAGGGCATAGTAAACCATCTGCTGCACACGCCCTGCTGCGTTAACCACTTAGGTTCTGTCAGATTCATCGCTATAAGTTTCTCGCTAAATCAGTGAATACATGGCCGCGCTGTTGGTAATTATCAAACATGTCAAAACTGGCACAAGCCGGAGACAGCAACACTATTTCTCCACTGCTGGCCAGTGACGCCGCTTTTAAAACGGCATTTTGCATATCTGTGGCGTAGTGTATTTGCACAGCACCTAGCGATGCCGCTATCTTATTGGCGTCGGTGCCTATCAAGACTAGCGCCTTAACAAAGCTTGCCACAGGTTCAGCCAAGTCATCAAAATCCGCCCCTTTGCCATCGCCACCTGCAATTAAAACTATTTTCTTATCTGCCTTCAAGGTTGGGCCCAGTCCTTGTAATGCTGCGACTGTCGCGCCTACGTTAGTGCCTTTAGAGTCATTGAAATAGTCGACCCCCCGTTGATTAGCCACCCATTGACAGCGATGTTCAAGACCTTGGAAGTTTTCAATTGCCTGCAACATACCCGGCATCTCAAATCCTGCCGCATGGCCTATTGCCAATGCCGCTAACGCATTAATAACGTTGTGCCTGCCCGGTAGTTTGATCTTGCTAGTGGCCAGCAGCGGCTGTTTTGCCAGCGCTAAATGCTCTTGCATACAAGCATCTACTTCGACATTCAACAAACCAAATATCTTGAAATCTGATGCGCCTAAACAGTAGCCATAGATAGGTACATTTTTTGCTACCAGAGGGTGAGTCAAAACATCATCAAGGTTTTCAACTACATTTTTGCAGCCTTTAAAGATACGATGTTTAGCCTGATAGTACTTTTGAAAGTCGTTGTCATATCTATCCAGGTGATCCGGGGTAATATTCAGCACGGTAGCGACACTGGCACGTAAATCATTGCTGGTCTCCAGCTGGAAACTCGACAGTTCCAGTACATACACATCTTTGTGCGGCTGCTGCAGAAAATCTAAAACCGGTGTGCCTAAATTGCCTCCTACACCTACCTCTAAACCACAGCACTTCGCCATATCACCTACCAGTGTAGTAACAGTGCTTTTAGCGTTGGAGCCAGAGATGGCAATAATAGGCGCACTCACTTCGCGGCAAAACAAATCTATGTCCCCGACTAACAAAGCTCCCCTGCTTAATGCGTAGACAATCGCCGCATCATCTTTGGCAATCCCCGGACTTAAAATCAATTCGCTGGCCGTGGCTAGCAGCTGTGCATCCAGCGGCCCCAGGACCACTTTAACTTGAGGGTAATCACGGCTAAACTGCTCGAGCAACGGCGGTTGCTCGCGGGTATCGACAACGATAAAATTTTCCCCTTTGCCAGCCAGTAACTGCGCACAAGAGACACCCGTCACCCCGAGCCCGATAACAATTTTCAACTGATCTGTCGCAATAAGACTCATCTATGGTTACCGTATCTTCAAGGTCGCAAGACCTATCAGCACTAACACAACAGTAATGATCCAAAAACGCACGATAATACGCGGCTCTGGCCAGCCTTTTAATTCAAAGTGATGATGAATAGGTGCCATGCGGAAAATTCGTTTACCGGTGAGTTTAAAAGAGGCGACCTGTAACACCACTGAAATGGTCTCCATGACAAACACCCCACCCATGATCACCAACACTAGTTCCTGGCGAACAATCACAGCGACCACACCTAGCGCAGCGCCGAGTGACAGTGCCCCGACATCTCCCATAAACACTTGCGCGGGATAGGTATTAAACCAGAGAAATCCTAAGCCTGCACCGACGATAGCGCCGCAGAATATAATCATTTCACCAGAGCCTTTGATATAGGGAATATTCAGATAGCTGGCAAATTCTGTATGGCCACTAAAATAGGCAAATCCCCCTAACCCCGCCGCTACCATTACCGTTGGCATGATAGCTAAACCATCCAGACCGTCGGTCAGGTTTACTGCATTGGAAGTGCCGACTATCACAAAATACGTAAATATGATGAAAAACAGCCCCATGTTAATCGCAATGTCTTTAAAGAAAGGCACGATTAATTGTGTTTCTGCCGGGGACTGTGCTGTGGCGTAGAGAATAATAGCAGCGCCAAATCCACCGATGGATTGCCAGAAGTACTTCCAGCGCGCAGGCAGACCTACAGAGTTCTTGTGCACAACTTTGCGCCAGTCATCGACCCAACCGACGGCACCAAAAATAAAAGTCACTCCCAGCACTATCCACACATAGCGAGAGCTTAGATCTGCCCAGAGCAAGGTACTGATACCAATAGACAGCAAAATAACAGCACCGCCCATGGTTGGTGTACCGGCTTTAGATAAGTGAGATTGCGGGCCATCATCGCGAATTGACTGGCCTATCTGCTTGTCCTTGAGGAAGCGAATCATTATCGGCCCGAGGAATAAAGATAGACAAAGAGCAGTAATCACTCCCAGAATACCGCGCAAGGTCAGGTACTCAAGTACCCCTATGGCGTTAAAATAGTTAGAAAAATAATCAGATAATAGTAGTAACATTCGCTGACACCCCCTGGGTTAGTTCATTTACCACTTGTTTCATTCCCGAACTTAAAGAGCCCTTTATAAGAACTTTGGTCTGTGCATTCATCATTGTTTTTAGTGTCTTAAGCATTTCATGTTTATTGGCAAAGGCATTCACTGCACTGCCTTTATTCTCTGCAAATTCTATCGCTGCCAATTCGCCAAGCGGGCCGCAGCTGAACAAATAGTCAATTCCCTGTTGCGCGGCATAAGTCCCGATACTGCGATGCAACTGTTGTTCATCTTCTCCCAACTCAGCCATATCACCCAGGGCTAATATTTTTCGCCCCTGCAACTGCGCCAGCAAATCAATGCCCGCTTTGACCGAGTCTGGATTGCCGTTGTAGCTGTCATCTATCACAGTGGCATTATTAATAGCACTTAGCCCTCTCACCCCCCCGCCAATAGCTGCGACATTCTCCAGCCCCTGCACGACCTCAGACAAGCTAGCTCCAATGGCAAAGACAGCCGCCGACGCCGCCAGTGCATTGAGCACATTATGTATCGCTAGTAACTGTAAGGTTACAGCTGCGCTGCGTCCTTGATAGTGCAACTGGAAGCTATAATTTCCGTCACTTAACTGCTTCAAGCCACTGGCATAGACATCGGCTTGAGGATTTTCTAAACTAAACGTCAGGGAGTTAATGGCGCCGTTTTGGTCAGTTTGCAGCATCGTCATCCATTGATTAACATTGCTATCATCCAAATTAAGTACCGCTGTACCGCCGCTAACCAGACCCTGAAAAATTTCCCCTTTAGCCTCGACCACACCCTGGATACTGCCAAAACCTTCTAAATGCGCACCCATAGCATTAGTAATAATCGCTACATTGGGTTGTGCCAAAGCTGTGCAATAACTGATCTCACCTTTGCCATTGGCACCCATTTCCACAACACTGTACTGTTGCTGGCCATTAAATCGCAGCAGTGTTAAGGGCACCCCGATCTCATTATTTAAATTGCCTTCAGTTGCTAAAGTATTGCCTTTAACAGTCAGTATCGAAGCGATCAGCTCTTTAGTGGTGGTTTTACCGTTGCTGCCGGTGACGGCTATCAGCGGCCCCCGATACTGATCGCGGTTGTATTTAGCAATCGATCCCAGTGCCAGATGACAACTGTTGACCAGTAACTGTGGAACATCAACGTCTATTAAGCCCCCCCCCACAAAAGCTGCGCCCCCTGCCACAACTGCCTGTTGACAAAACTGATGACCGTCAAAATTTTCACCGCTCAGGGCTAAAAACACATCCCCGGCTTGCACTTTACGAGTATCGGTACTGAGTGAGTCAAACTGATAATCAGCCCCTTGCAACTTGCCGGCGGTAATCACTGCCAGTTCAGATAGCTGCATCGAATAACTCATATTTTGTTTCCTGAAGTCTTTGCTGATGAGTGTTGATTGTCTCTCTCGGTCAGAGCTAGTGCGACAACTTGCGCATCTAAAAAATATTCTTTGTGACCCATTATTTCCTGGTAATCTTCATGGCCTTTACCGGCCACTAACACCAGATCACCGACAACAGCACAGTTGATGGCCGCCACTATCGCCGCCTTGCGATCAGAGATGACAGTGTAGGCTGCTCCCTTGGTAAACCCGGCGGTGATCATATCGATAATCTGCAGCGGCTCTTCAGTGCGCGGGTTATCACTAGTGACTATCACAGAGTCGGCAAAACGCTGCGCCACTTTGGCCATCTCCGCTCTTTTACCATTATCCCTGTCACCGCCACAGCCAAAGACCAACGTTAACTTACCGCTGCAGTGCACTCTGCTAGCCTGTAAAGCTTTTTCCAAGGCATCGGGAGTATGCGCGTAATCGACAATACACAGCGGCTGAGAGGGGCTTTCAACTACATTTTGCATCCGCCCCGGCACTGGCTGTAACAGACTGAGACTGCTTTGAATTTGTCTTTGTGTATAACCCAATCGCTCCAGTACCAAGTAAGTCAGCAATAGGTTTGCCAGATTGAACTTGCCCAGCAATTGGCTTTTAATATCGACATTGGTTTGTCCATGTTTCACACAAAACTGCAGGCCATTGTCTAAACTGCAATTCGCTGCGCCAGCGTCTGCTTTTTCGTTGAGACTCTCACTGAAAGTAACAGTGCTGTCACGTTGCGCTACGCTTAAGCTGGCCAACAACTGACGATTGTAGGCATCGTCCAGGTTAAGTACCCGATGCTCGACCGGATAATCGGTAAACAATCGACCTTTAGCTTTGCCATATGCCTGCATAGTGCCGTGATAATCTAAATGGTCGCGACTTAAGTTAGTGAAAGCCCCCCCCTTAAAAGCCCCCCCATTTACCCGCCCCTGTTCAAGCGCATGCGAACTGACTTCCATAACTACCGTCTGAGCACCCGCGTGATAAAACTCTGCAAACATCTGCTGCAGCGCACAGGCATCCGGCGTTGTTCGACTCGCCTCTTGCAGGGCGCTGGGGTCACCGTTACCTAAAGTGCCGATGATAAAAGTTTTAACCTTTAAACTGTTTAATGCCTGGGCGATATAATGAGCGCATGAGGTCTTACCATTAGTACCGGTGATGCCTATGATATTTAGTTTGCACGCAACATTATCAAATACCCGGGCGGCAATCTCGCCTACACGATCGCATAAGCTCTGCAGTGCAATGACCGGAACAGTGAAACTATGCAAATCAATGGCACAGGGGAATTGTGTGGATTTATTAACCAGCACTGCCACCGCGCCATTGCTAACTGCTTTGGCAATATAATCTGTGCCTTTAAAGCATTCGCCATCGCGGGCGACAAACAAGTCACCTGGGGCTATATTCCTGCTGTCTTCTTTGATACCTGTGACGGCTATAGCTTGCCAGTCAACATTTGTATCACTGGGCTGGGTCGCCACTATCTCACAGAACAATGCGCCTAAATCGATACTGTAATTACTGGGCATTTTGCACCGCCAATTCTTCTACTTCTTTTACCGGCCACTGGTCCGGGGAAATGTTTAACATACGTAATGCCGCTGCTGTGACTCTGGAAAAAATAGGCGCAGCGACACCACCACCTGAATACTGTTGCCCCTTAGGGTTGTTGACCATGACCACCACTGCAAGCTTGGGGTCGCTGGCAGGGGTTATGCCAGCGAACACCGATATATATTTATCTCTATCGTAACCACCACCCGATGCCTGGTGAGCAGTACCTGTTTTGCCGGCCACCCGGTAACCGTATACCGCCGCCTTGCGCCCGGTGCCGCCTTTGTCCGCCTGAGTTGTCGTCTCCATCATAGTGACAACATCTCTGGCAATATCACTGGGAATAACCCGAGTCCCCTTAACAGGGCCATTAAGCTTTAACAAACTTACCGGCATGCGAATGCCATTATTCGCTAACACTGCATAAGCTTGTGCCAATTGGATAGGCGTTACCGACAGCCCATAGCCATAGGACATAACAGCCCGTTCAAGCACTTTTCTCTGGGAGTAATAGGGCAACTCGCCACTGCGCTCCCCTGGAAAGCCAGTGCTTGGCACCCGGCCGATGCCCACATTGGAAAACAAATTGTGCATACTGTCCTGCTCCAGTGACAGCGCCAGTTTAGTAACCCCCACATTACTCGATTTAGTAATAATTCGGGTCAGTGACAAATCACCATAATTCCTAAAATCCTTAATCTTCTTGCCTTTGACAAAAATGTAGCCAGGCGCCGTATCCACCACTGAATCCCGCTGGTACTGGCCACTCATCAGTGCGGCGGTAACAGTAAACGGCTTGACAGTAGAGCCCGGCTCAAATACATCGGTGAGCGCTCTGTTGCGCAACTGCTCTCCGGTTAATACTCTGCGATCATTGGGGTTGTATGAGGGCTGATTAACCATCGCCAGCACTTCACCGGTTTTAATGTCTAAAACCACCACTGAGGCAGAATCCGCCCGGTGGGATTTGACCGCCGATTTAAGCTCTTTATAAGCCAAGTACTGCAATCTCAGATCTATGCTCAACTCTACATTTTGCCCCGACTGAGCCTGCTCGATCAATTTAATGTGTTTCACCACACGACCCAGACGATCTTGCATTACTAGCTTTTTGCCCGTATCACCTTGCAGTGCCCCATCATAGGCAAGCTCAATCCCCTCTTGTCCCGCACCATCAATGCCGGTAAAGCCGACCAGATGAGTCGCCACTTCTCCCGCCGGGTAATAACGTTTGTATTCGCGATCGACATTCACACCTTTTATATTCAGCGCTTGTACTTTTGCCGCTAAAGTAGGAGAAATTTGCCTCTTTAAATAAATAAACTGGCGCTGGGAGTTTTTATTAACTCGGGCAATCACAGCGTTAGACTTTTTACCTAAAATTCTCGACAGTTGCTTTAGCTTGGGATCGGTTATATCAATCTTCTTAGGATTAACCCATACAGCCGCAACCGGTGCACTTACCGCCAGCGCCTCACCATTTCTATCGGTGATCAAGCCCCGGTGTGCGGGAACCATCATCGTTCTTAAGGTTCTTTTATCGCCCTGACTTTGCAGGAACTCGCGGTCATAGGTATACAGAGACACCAGCTTTACAACGATAGCGATAGATACACCCGCCAGTAACAGACAGCCCAGCCACAACCGCCACACTCTAGAATGCTGTTGCACGCCAGCGTTTTTATTCATAGCTGACCATCTCTACATCTTCAGACAGAGGAACATGCATCGCCAACTTGCCTTTGGCCAACTTTTCTACCCGACTATTCGCCCCCAGGGCGCTCTGTTCCAATAGCAACTGCCCCCACTCAACTTGTAGCTCATCCCATTGGCTGACCAGTTGTTGCTGGGTATTAAATAAAGTTCGGTATTCATAAGACTGAAAAATGATAGAGACGGCGCTGAGCAGCATAGCGACCAGCAGCAGTAAAACGACCAGCAGCGGACGGCCAATCTCATTGGATGTCAACAAACTCTGATGCTGCTGAGTCTTACTTGAACCGCTGCTGGATTTTGTCATGCTATTTTTTCAGTGACTCTCATAACCGCACTGCGAGCGCGCGGGTTGTGATTAATTTCGCCGGAACTGGCTTTAACCTTTTTACTGATATCTTTTAAGCGACAGCGCAACATATCGTTAGTGTAGGGGATCCCCTGAGGCAAATGATCATCACCTTTGACATGTTTGCGGATAAAGCGCTTAACAATGCGATCTTCCAGCGAGTGGAAGCTAATCACTACCAGTCTGCCACCCACTTCCAGCGCTTCCAGAGCGCCATCCAGACACTTCTCAAGGTCACTTAGCTCCTGATTAACCTGAATACGAATTGCCTGAAAAGCGCGGGTAGCCGGATGTTTACCTTTTTCCCATGCTGGGTTTGCATCTTTTACAACTTGCGCCAAATGGCCAGTGGTCTCAATCGGGTTTTTTTCACGCTCCGCCACGATTGCCTTTGCCATACGCCTGCCAAATTTATCTTCCCCGTAGGTGTAGATAACATCGGCAATCTCTTTTTCAGTGGCCCTGGCAACCCACTGTGCTGCGCTTTCTCCACAAGTTGTGTCCATACGCATATCTAGCGGTCCATCGTGCTGAAAACTAAAGCCACGTAGCGGATCATCCAATTGCGGAGAGCTGACCCCAAGATCTAGCAATATGCCAGTAACTTTTGCATTGTGCTGCGCTGCTACGAACTCTTCAACGCGGGCAAAGGAGCCGTGACTAATAGAAAATCTATCATCCGCAGAAAATTTCTGCTCGGCAAAACTAATAGCCTCAAGATCTTTATCTATCGCCAACAACTTGGCGTCTGCGCCTAGTGCGTCTAAAATTTTACTGCTGTGTCCACCACGACCAAAAGTACCGTCCACATAAAACCCTGAAGCATCAGTCACTAATGCATCAACTGCCTCTTGTAACAATACAGTTACATGTTCAAAGTTATCATTTTCCACTGTGTTTCACCTTTAACACTGAGCGCAACAGGCTTCAGTGTGAATTAATTCATCTTGCTCAAACAGAAAGCAGTGCCACTGTTATCAATATTTAAAACGTTTTACAACTTACTTGCATGTCAGAGTGAAAGTGACTGCAGGTCTACAGGTAGAGCTGTGCCCTGATCAGTTAACTGCAGATATTCATCGCGGGTCTGATTCCACAGCTCTTCACTCCATATCTCAAATTTTTTGCCCTGACCCAACAATATGATTTTTTTGCCCAGTTGGGCGTAATCTCTAAGCACTGCACTAAGCAGCAAACGTCCATTGTTGTCCATCTCAATGTCTGTTGCATGGCCAATTAACAGTCGCTGTATTCTTCGCACATTGGGATCAAAGCTCGGCAAATCTTCTATTTTTTGCTGAATGACTTCCCATTCATGTAATGGATAAAGTAATAAACAGCGGGATTGCGTATCGATTGTCGCGACCATTTGCCCGGCACAATGCACACTCAACTGCTCTCTGTATCGAGAGGGAATGGCCATCCTGCCTTTAGCATCCATGTTAATTGGATTTACACCGCGAAACATTCGACTATTCTCGCCCTAATTGCGTTGATTCCACAAAAAAACCCACTTTAGCCCACTTTTACCCACTATATTACACTATATGAAGGTAGCGACGTTTTTGCAAGTAAACAGTGCCGCAACCTGGCAATTGATCGCATAGCTACAGCCCTGAACAAAAGCGTCAGAAACAAGATCAGGCTCAGGCGAAGACCCGCTGATAAAAAGGACCGCTTAACAACTTGTCTGATTCTGCAGAAACGCCAAGATTAAACAGTCAAAATCTATCAAACAAGCCAATACAAATGCGGCTGATAATTCGAGAACAGCCGGCAATCATTGACAGCTAATCTGTTATCCGCCCCACTTAGCTAAGCAAGCTATTCAAAGCTTACATCCAGTAAAAAATACCCGTATAAAAAAGCGCCTGCATTACTGAGCAACTGCAAGAGCAAGAGCAGCGTTGCGCCACAGAGCAATGTATAGCTAAGAATAACTTTAATAGCGTTATCAAGCGCTTAAGCAGGCCAAACAACAGTTGAGGAACATGCGAATAAACAACCCATGTAACACTGCTATTACCACTAGGAAAAGTAGAATTGACAAACATTGAAGGTTTACTGATGGACATTGATTTAGCTGAGGCATTTTAACAAAATAATCGGCACAAATATGGAATATTTTTGATCTAATCGACGATTTTTTTCACAAAAGTTCAGCGCCTAAAAAAATGGCTTTGCAAACAATTGATAAAGATAATAAAAACATATCAGTACAAAAACTAAAGCGGCAGAATAAATGCGCAAACGGCGCTCAATAACGAATTGCAAAGTGAAATAGAGCCAGTAACCATTACTTCACAAAGTTCTGTCAAGTACCGTTCTACTGAAAATCTTCACTGCTATACATCCCAGCTAAAGCTAAAAAGCATAATTGCCTGCTATCTGCTATCTGCTATCTGCTATCAGCCGTAATTGGCAACGTACTGCTTAGGGGTTTTTCCTTCAAATTTTTTAAAAGCGCGGTAAAAACTGGCCTGAGAGTTAAAGCCTGAATCCAGAGAGACAGCCAGAATTGACTGCTTAGACAAAGGTATCTGTTGCAACCTCAATTTAGCTTCGTTTATCCGATAAGAGTTGAGCAAATCTCTGAAACTTAGGCCGAACTCATGGTTAATCACAAAGGACAAGTTCTCAGAAGTCACACCCAGCTCTAGAGCAAATTCTACTATCGACAAGGTCGGGTTTAAATAGATTTTTTCTATCTCTAGCTTTTTTATAAGCTGCTCTTTTATTTTAATAACGTCCAATGTATGAATTTTTTTGCTCATCGACTCCAGTGAAGCTTTGGAACTGCTAAAATTTGAGCTCGTCAGCCTGTACCCCATAAAGCCTAAATAATAAATAAATGCAGCTACATACATATAAAACATTTGCCAGCGGAGAACATCAACAGAGCTATACCGACCAAAAGGTTCAAGTAATATATTATAAAAATGGAACATGATTAAAAAGAAGGTCCAAATAAAAACACTGCGTATCCAAGAGTACACCGGATGTGTATTATCAAATTTCAGAACATTCATAACTACTTTATATTCAATCAGTTTTAATACAGACAAATAGAAATAATACAAAGAAGAGCCAACCACAATATATGCTTCTACACTGTTTATCTGAAAATAATACAATTGAGACGCAAGATCCATTTTATTATCCAGACCATCAACAGCAAATATTAAGATAAAAGCAATCAGATCATATATTAGAAATAAAGCGCCTGGAAAGAAATGATAAATCTGATTTTTATCTAATTTAAACTTTGGTAGCAACAAAGAATTAACATAAAAATAAGCCATTGGGCATAAAAATAAAATATTATGCAAAGGAACAAAAACAGCATCATCAATAGAGTAGTAACTGAACACCTGCAATAGATACTTAAAATTCCCCATACAAAGTAACAGGATAGACAACCCCAAAATCTTAATAGTTTGCTGTTGATCTTTTGCTATAAAAAACAGAAAACTAGAGATCACACCTTGTGCAATACCAATACTAAGAAACACACCATATGCTAAAAACAAAAAAACCCCCCTACAACAGGCTCTATCAAAAACAAACAAGCCTGTGACTCGCGCTGATTTCAGTGCATTGCAAAAGCCAGACAGCAATTACCTCCTTAGGCGTAAATTACTTGATTACCCCGAGTAAATGCATAGTTACAACTATTATCAAGATAACTTCTAACAAAAAACCAGCAACACTTTTGAACAACTCTGTCTCTAATAACAAACAACTCACTGTCTGTTGTGGTAATTAATTTATTATTAAAGGATATTAGTCTATAAAAATAAGGCACTAAATCAATGCTAACTCACTGTTTAACAGTATGATTAAAAATAAATAGCCGAATATTTAACTTTATTAACACAGCTAAAAAA
>ASZI01000289.1 GCA_000416315.1 Osedax symbiont Rs2
GCACTGGTCTATCGAGGCATGGATATAGGTACTGCCAAACCCAGTTCTGAAGAATTGGCGGCTTATCCGCATCATTTGATTGATATTATCGACCCCAGTGAAAGCTACTCGGCGGCGCAGTTTCGAACTGATGTTACCCTGCTGATGCAAGAGATCAGCGAGCGCGGAAAGATCCCGTTGTTAGTAGGGGGGACTATGATGTACTTCAATGCATTAACTAAAGGGATGGCGTCATTGCCAGAGGCAGATGCAGCGCTGCGATCGGTAATTAGCGCACAGGCAGAGGCTGAGGGTTGGCCGGCTGTGCATGCGCAGTTAAAAAAAGTAGACCCACAATCTGCCACCCGTCTGGCGGTAAATGATTCGCAGCGGATTCAGCGGGCACTCGAAGTGTTCCAAATTACTGGTAAGTCGCTAACGGCACACTGGGAGGAGCAAGCAGCCGTTAAGCTGCCCTACAATGTTCTAAATCTGGCGATAATGCCCGCCCAGAGAAAGACTTTGCATCAGAGGATAGAGCAGAGATTTCAGCAAATGCTGCAGCAAGGTTTTCTCGAGGAAGTGCAGCAATTATACAGCCGCCCAGATTTGAATTTAAATATGCCCTCCATGCGCTGCGTCGGTTATCGGCAGGCATGGATGCACTTAGCGGGCGAAATTGATCGAGCGACTATGCTGGAAAAAGGGCTGGTTGCCACTAGGCAACTTGCCAAGCGACAGATAACTTGGTTGCGAAGTTGGCAGCAGTTGCACTGGTTGGAAAATGAGTCGCCAGATTTAACTGCTAGGGTCTTGAAATTGCTAGACTCTGACACTATATAGATGTAACGTGTTTTTGTTGTTCTGCCAGGCTGATAATTGTCAGCTATATTGTTTGCAAAACACTAAGATTATTGGGCAATAGAAAAAAGGTTGTGAATATACGACTTTGTTTGCCCCTGACCTATCGCTGTGACAATTATTAAGATTAATCGATGTTGATAGGGCAGTTTTCCAGGATTTGATCTAAAATAGATTAATTGAGTATTCATTATTTTTGTTAGGAGATTCCAATATGTCAAAAGGGCAAACGTTACAAGACCCTTATCTGAATGTATTACGCAAAGAGCGGGTACCTGTATCCATCTTTTTAGTTAATGGTATTAAATTACAGGGACAGATCGAATCCTTCGATCAATTTGTTATTTTGCTAAAAAACACCGTTAGCCAAATGGTTTATAAGCATGCAATTTCTACGGTAGTGCCCTCGCGCCCGGTCAAGTTGCCACAACCGGAAGAAAAGCCGGAAGAATAAAGGATAGATTTATTGTTTTTTGAACGCCCAGAGTCCGGCGAAAGAGCAATTCTAGTTCATATGGATATGGCTGTTGAGGCCGATCAAGAATCCCCACGTGAACTGGAAGAACTTGCTCTTTCCGCTGGAGCCGATCCTATCGAGATGTTGACTGGGTCTCGTAGCAAGCCTTCCCCAAAATATTTCATTGGTTCCGGTAAGCTCGATGAGCTAAAGCAGCTTGTGCATCAGCACGAGGCTACATTAGTCATTTTTAATCATGCTATGAGCCCGGCCCAAGAACGTAATGTTGAGACAGAGCTGGAATGTCGAGTGCTTGATCGCACTGGGCTGATATTAGATATATTTGCTCAGCGCGCCAGAACCCATGAGGGTAAGCTGCAAGTTGAGCTGGCTCAACTGGAACATATGTCGACCAGGCTGGTTCGAGGCTGGACTCACTTAGATCGCGAAAAAGGCGGTATAGGCCTACGTGGCCCGGGTGAGAAACAGCTGGAAACAGATCGTCGCCTATTGCGTGAGCGGGTCAAGACGATTAATAAACGCCTGCAAAAGGTGCGCACCCAGAGAGAGCAAGGGCGTAAATCGCGTGCCAGAGCTGAAATAGCGACACTGGCGCTGGTGGGGTATACCAACGCCGGAAAGTCTTCAATATTTAATAAAATTACAGCAGCTGATGTATATGCAGCGGATCAGTTGTTTGCAACTTTAGATCCGACTTTGCGAAAGATCGAATTAGATGATGTTGGCGCTGCAATACTGGTTGATACGGTTGGTTTTATTCGCCACTTGCCGCATAAATTGGTTGAGTCTTTTCGCGCTACCTTGCAAGAGACAGTAGAAGCCACCTTGCTGTTGCATGTGATTGATTGCTTTGATGAAGAGCGAGCCAAACACATTATAGAAGTAAACACAGTGCTGTCTGATATCGGTGCTTGCGATGTGCCAGTGCTGCAGATTTACAACAAAATCGACATGCTCGAAGGTCAGGGGCCTCGTATTGACTACAACAGTGAAGGGCGGCCCGCGAGAGTATGGCTGTCAGCTGTCAGTGGTGAGGGTTTGGACTTGATGTTCAAGGCAATTACTCAATTGCTCAGCGAAGACTTGATCATTGATGTGATTAAAGTTGCCCCTCAGTACGGGCAGTTGCGCTCGCTGTTGTTTGCCAAAGGCTCGGTAGTGTCAGAGACGATTGAAGAAAACGGCGATATGCTGCTCAGCGTCAGGGTGCAGCGCAAAGATTTATTGCAAATGTTAACGCGAGTTGGCATGCCTACAGAACCTTATCGGATAGTAGAAGTCTACTAGCTGATTAGAATAGAAGTTTTATTGGTTTAAGCTCTGCGGCGCAAGTCGGAAAATGAGCATTAATTTAAATTTATACTCTTATTAAACGGAGAGCGATATGGCTTGGAATGAGCCCGGTGGTAATGGTAACAACCAGGATCCTTGGGGAAACGGTGATGATAAAAACCGTAAAGGTAAAAAAGAACAAGGTCCGCCTGATTTAGATGAGGCTCTAGGTCAATTGCAAGATAAGCTCAGTGAGATCTTTGGCGGCAAGAAACGCGGTTCAGGTTCGAGCGATAGCGGTCGCGGCCCAACCAATAGTCCGGCTATGTTCGGGATACTGTTTGTAATTGCCGCTCTGGTCTGGGGTGGATTAGGATTTTACACAGTCGACCAGCAAGAGCGCGGTGTTGTTTTGCGCTTAGGCCAGTACACTGAAACAGTTAATCCGGGACTGCATTGGAAAGCTATAGGTATTGATGTGGTCACTGTGGTTAATACCACTAGGGTGAGAAGCTCTAATCACAATGCACAGATGCTTACCGGTGATGAGAACATTGTCGATGTTGGTATGACTATTCAGTATGTGGTCAGTGACGCCAGTGCTTATGTGCTAAAAGTTCGCGATCCAGATGTCAGTTTGTCACATGCCGCTGAATCGGCACTTCGTCATGTAGTTGGCGGCTCAGATATGGACTCTATTCTGACCCAGGGGCGTAATGCGCTGGCGGTTGAGGTTCAAGGTTTGCTGCAGGGCTATATGGCTAACTACGGCACAGGCATTAGGGTCACTCAGGTAAACATCAAAAATGCCCAGGCACCCGATCAGGTGCAGGACGCGTTTGATGACGTGATTAAGGCTCGCGAAGATGAGCAGCGCTCTAAAAACGAAGCAGAGACATATGCCAAGGGTATTCTGCCTGAGGCACGTGGTGCGGCTAAGCGGATGGTTGCAGAGGCAGACGCCTATCAGCAGCAAGTGGTTGCCAACGCAGAAGGTGAAGCTTCAAGATTTACAGCGGTATTGGTTGAGTATCAAAAAGCACCGGCAGTAACCAGGGATCGTCTGTACTTGGATACGATGCAAAAAGTATTAGCCAATAACTCAAAAGTATTAGTGGATGTTGAAGGTGGCAATAATGTGATGTACTTGCCATTAGACAAATTAATGCAGAATCGTCCTCAATCAGCTTCGGGCTCAAATACATATGTAGATGAGCAAGCTAGCCGTCAGGCGGCAAGCCAGTACGAGCAGTCGCGTCGACGTCAAGCGCCTACAAGGGAGTCGCGGAAATGAGCGGTAAGTCATTATTAGCCACTATACTATTATTAGTGGTCGTGATCGTTGGCTTCAAGTCAGTGTACATTGTTCAGGAAACTGAGCGCGCGGTTAAGTTGCGCTTCGGTGAAGTGGTCGATAGCGATGTTGCGGCGGGGGTACATTTACTAATTCCCTTCGTCAATAAAGTGCGGATTTTTGATGGGCGTCTTATTACCATGGACAGTCCACCGCAAGCTTTCTTGACCAGTGAAAAGAAGCGTTTAATCGTCGATTCATTTGTTAAGTGGCACATAGTTGATGTAGAGAAGTACTACACTGCAACTTCAGGTGATCTGCGCAGAGCTGCCGATTTGATTTCGGTGCGCGTTGAAACTCAATTGCGTAACCAGTTTGGTACCAGAACGCTTAACGAAGTCGTTTCAGGTGAGCGTGAAAAGCTGATGACCGAAGTTAAATTGTGGCTCAATGATCCAACTGCGGCCCGTGCTGCAAGTTCAAGTGCTGATGCTGATGCTGATGCTGATGCTGCTGATCTCGATGGTGTGGCTGCATCGCTAGGTGTAGAAGTTGTCGATGTGCGGATCAAGAAAGTTGAACTGCCGCCGGAAGTATCTAGCTCTGTATACCAGCGCATGCGCACTGAGCGTGAGCGTCTGGCTCGCGAGCTTCGATCTCGTGGTAAGGAAGTTGCCGAGGGGATTCGAGCCGATGCAGACAGAGAGAGAACTATATTGTTAGCTGAAGCTTACAAGACTTCTGAAACTACACGTGGTATCGGCGATGCCAATGCCGCTGCGACTTATGCTAAGGCCTTTCAAGCCGATCCTGAGTTTTACAAGTTTACCCGTAGTTTGAAAGCTTACTCTGAATCCTTTTCTGGTGGTGGTGATGTTATGTTGCTCAAGCCAGATAGTGAGTTCTTTAAATACTTTTCTAAACCAGCGGCTGTAAATTAATCAACAAAGTAGAAAAGTAATGTAATTACTTAGCTGATTAATGTTAGAATAGATCAAGCCGGACTAATACGTTAGTCCGGTTTTTTTGTGTGTGTCAGAAAATCGATTGCTGTATTCTATGACCTTGTAGATAGCTGGAGCTTAAATCTTGACCAATGATTTGTTATATGAGCTGTTCCTGGCTCTTTGTCTGATGTTGGTGATAGAGGGGGTTTTGCCTTTTGTATATCCCGCTAGGTGGCGAAAGTTAGTTGAGCAGCTCAGTGAAATAGATGATGCAGCAATCAGGATAATAGGCTTAGTCAGTATGCTGGCCGGTGTTGCTGGCATTTATCTGGCCCGCTGAATAGATATATGATGATACTGACAAACCCAACTGTATTTGGAGAGAGTTATGGCATTAGCTGAACGTTGGCTGCTACCGGACGGTGTAAAAGAAATCTTACCGCCTCAGGCGCGTCAGGTGGAAATGTTACGTCGTCGTCTTTTGGATTTGTATGATAATTGGGGGTACGAGCAAGTTATACCGCCATTAGTTGAGCACTTAGAGTCATTGCTTACCGGGGTTGGTAAAGACCTGGATATTAATACTTACAAGCTGGTAGATCAGACCAGTGGTCAAGCGCTGGGTTTACGAGCAGATATAACGCCGCAAGTTGCGCGTATTGATGCCCATCGCATGACAACACAAGGTGCCAATAGGCTCTGTTACTGTGGTCCTGTCGTGCACACTCTGGCTGAAAATATGTTGGTTTCGCGTAATCCGCTACAACTGGGCGCGGAAATATACGGGCATGCGGGCATCGAAAGCGATCTCGAAGTGATCTCGTTGATGCTTGAGACCTTGTTCGCCTGCAAAATTGAAGCTGAGCTTAGTTTGGATTTAGGCCACGTCGATGTCTATCGTGGTGTAGTGCAGCAGGCAGGTTTGGATGCTGAGCAGTTGAAGCGCTATCATGCCTTAGTGCAGAATAAAGCATTACCGGAGCTGCAGGAGTTTATCGAGAATCTAAAGCTACCTGAGCAGCAATCGCAAATGTTAAGTGCGTTACCGCGTCTAAATGGCGGCATTGAAGTGCTGGCACAGGCGCAGCAGCAATTACTATCGGCACCGGCGATCGTCAAAGAAGCTATTAGTTACCTCTATAAGTTGGCAGAGTTGGTGACATCCCGCTATCCTAACATTGATTTATATTTTGATTTAGCTGAATTGCGCGGCGCCAATTACCACACAGGGGTAGTCTTTTCCGCTCTGTCGCCGCAGTTCGCGCAGGCGATCGCCAAAGGTGGTCGCTATGACGAAATTGGTAAAGACTTCGGTCGCAACCGAGCGGCCACCGGTTTCAGTACCGACTTAGTGACACTGTCCGATATCAGTGAAAATATTCAAGCGCGTGCCGGTGTGTTAGCACCTGCAGGTGAGGAAGCTGCGCTATTATTAGAAATAGCTAAGCTGCGTGCGCAGGGAATGCGTGTAATGCAACAATTACCGGGAGACGTGCATGAGGCGCAATTGTGCTGTGATCGGATCCTGGAAAAACAAGCTGATAACTGGGTGATAGTACCTAGAGATCATAATCTTAAACTTAAGAATTAAGAGACCGCAATGGGCAAGAATGTAGTTGTTTTAGGTACGCAATGGGGCGATGAAGGCAAAGGTAAAATTGTCGATTTGCTCACTGAGGAAGTGTCGGCAGTGGTCCGATTTCAAGGTGGCCACAACGCCGGGCACACATTAGTAATCGAGGGGAAAACCACCGTATTACACTTGATCCCGTCCGGAATCTTACGCGAAAAGGTTTTGTGTTTGATTGGTAACGGGGTGGTTCTCTCCCCTGAAGCTCTTCTCACAGAGATGGCGGGTCTGGAGAAAGCGGGAGTTAGTCTTAGTGGCAGGCTTAAGCTTAGTCCTGCTTGCCCGCTGATTCTTCCCTACCATGTGGCACTAGATCAAGCGCGTGAAATAAAGCGTGGCAATGCCAAAATTGGTACTACTGGTCGTGGCATAGGCCCGGCTTACGAAGATAAAGTTGCCCGTCGTGGTCTGCGTTTAGCTGACATGATGGACAGCGAGCGTTTGCACAAAAAATTAACCGAAGTGATGGAGTATCATAACTTCGCACTGGTTAACTACTACGGTGTCGATGCGATCAGTGTTGAAGAAGTCTATGCTCAGTGCTTGGAGATGGCAGAGCAGTTAAGGCCTATGCTCGCTGATGTCACAGCACTAGTGCACGAGATGCGTGAGCGCGGCGACAGTATTATGTTTGAAGGTGCACAAGGTGCGTTGCTGGACATAGATCACGGAACTTATCCCTATGTTACATCTTCCAATACAACTGCAGGTGGTGTTGCCACTGGTAGTGGTTTTGGTCCTATGTATCTGGATTATATTCTGGGAATCACCAAAGCATACACTACCCGTGTCGGAGGTGGGCCATTTCCGACTGAGCTTACCTGTGCTGTAGGGCAAGGCTTAGCTGAGCGCGGTCATGAGTTTGGTGCGACTACCGGGCGTGCTCGTCGCTGCGGTTGGTTCGACGCAGTATTGCTAAAGCGTGCTATCCAGGTGAGCTCCATCACTGGTATTTGTTTGACAAAGTTGGACGTGATGGATGGTTTAGAGATAATCAAGATATGTACGGGTTATCAGGATAAGCAAGGCAATGTGGTTACTTCTTTGTTAGACAGCGAAGACTACGAAAATGCAGTGCCTGTCTATGAGCAGATGCCGGGTTGGTCTGAATCTACAGTTGGCGCCAAAACGCTGGCTGAGCTACCACAAGCTGCAATTAACTATATTGCACGTATTGAAGAGCTAATAGGTGCGCCTGTCGACATTGTTTCAACGGGTCCTGATCGTGTTGAAACTATCGTTAAGCGCGACCCCTTCGCTATTTAATATTGAGAGTTTTGGTTCTGAATCGATTCGGGGCCAATCACTTTCTAGTTGCAAAAATGCCGGTTCAACTTCAAGTTAAACCGGCATTTTTATGTCTGGCTAGAAAATTTTTTGTGCATTGGCCAAAGCTGGATTGGTGATGCTCAGCAGTGTGTCGCTAAGATATTGTAAATCACGCAGTGAACTGAGTAGCTGCTGCTTTACGCAGTTGTTGTGCTGTTATTTTAAGATGGTAATGAGCGCTATGCTGGATCGAGGCGAGTATAATCTGCAGGACTGGCTGTTAAAATATTCCAGCTAGGGGTTGCTGGATATTGCAGTGTAATGAAAAGAGGCGCGTATAATACGCGCCTCTGTTATTCAGCTTAAGGCTAAATCAAGATGCTTTGCTGGCACGGATAGATTGCACTAGCGATTTAAAAACTTTAGCGTTTCCGGTAACTAGCTCGCCGGACTTTTTATAGTTGGGGCCGCCTGCAAGGTCGCCGATAAGGCCGCCGGCTTCCTGAACTAAAAGAGCGCAGGACAAAGAGGTGGCCTGTTGCAATTTACCGGCAAAACCGCCATCGATTCTGCCCGCGGCAGTGTTGGCAAAGTTCAGTGCTGCAGAGCCTGAATTTTGCAATATGCCGCGATTTTGATGCAGGTCTCTGGTCATTGCCAGGTATGACTCCAGCTGCGCGGCGTCACCGCTAGTATCGGCGAAGTTTGTCGCGATAGTGCTGCCCTCTAGGTTTTTCCTATCGCTGACTCGAATTCTGCGACCATTTAATACCGCTCCGTGACCGCGACTAGCAGTGAACTCTTCGCCGGTGATTGGGTTGAGTATGATTGCGTGCTCAACCTTTCCTTTAATGACAGCGGCAAGACAGACGGCTAGTTGCGGTAAGCCGTTAGTGAAGTTTGTTATATTGTCAATCGCGCTGATGTACCACGTGGCTTCGGTTTTGTCCCCAACTGGCTTGTAATCACCTGAGAATTGGCCCTGCAGAGCATGGTTAGGGTAAGCTTTTTGAATAGTGTGAACAATGGTTTGTTCTGTCTTAAGCGCTGTCTCTTCAATAAGCTCAGAGACTTCACTTTTTTCCGAGTGAATTATTTCGAGCTTTTCCGAGGCGCGTTGGACTTGTTCGCTGGCTAAACGGGCTGCCCGTAGCGCGATGTTGAGCATTGGTTGCATTGTTAAAGAACCTGGTAATGTTAAGGACAAAGATGGCGGCATTATATCACCTAGCTGATTGCAGTGTCGCTAGTTGCCATAAATAAATAGCTGTGGATTTGAAATAAATTATTATCGCTGTGTTGTTTGGCTGCATGCTGGTGTCTTTAAGTGTAAAGAGCTGAGTTCAGGTGTATCTGATTAAGCTTGTTTAAATTGTTGGCTGTGGTTTGATGGGCATTGCATCTAAGCTTTCATGGCGGTTTGAATCTGTTAAGATGGCGTAAATTTATAGTTGGATATAGCAGTGCAAGCAGATATTAAAATTGTTTTAGTTAATACGACCCACTCTGGAAATATAGGTGGTGTGGCCAGAGCTATGAAAAACATGGGGTTAGCTGATTTAGTGCTGGTTGCTCCCAAGTCATTTCCAAGTGATGAAGCGAGTGCTCGGGCAGCGGGTGCCGATGATATCTTGTCAGCCGCAACCTTAGTTGATTCCCTGCAGCAGGCGATTGCCGGCTGTCGATTAGTGTTTGCCACTAGTGCCAGAGAGCGACATATCCCCTGGCCGATTATGGATCCCAGGGAGATGGCGGCGGTTATCTCTACAGTTGATAAAGACGCTGGCAGTGGCGCTGTGGCAATTGTCTTTGGTCGAGAGGACCGAGGTTTGACCAACGAAGAGCTACATTTATGCCAGCACCATGTCTGTATCCCATCAGTGAGTGGCTTTAGCTCACTGAATATCGCGGCTGCGGTTCAAGTTATCGCCTATGAAATAAGGATGGCTTCGTTAACTGATGTCAGTGCACAGGCGCCGCAATGGGGTACGTCTTGGGATGTACCGCTGGCTGAGCAGCAAGAGTTGGAGTTAATGTTTGAGCATTTTGAGAGCACCATGGTGAAAACCGGTTTTCTGGATCCTGAAAACCCCCGTCAATTCATGACTCGTTTGCGCCGCTTAATTATGCGTGCACTACCGGATAAAATAGAAGTTAATATACTGCGAGGTATGTTGACCAGTATTACTAAAACTATCGGCAGTACAAAAAAATAACTGCCGCTACAGTCGCAATTTTGGAGTGATAAATGAAGTTACCGATATATTTGGATTATGC
>ASZI01000290.1 GCA_000416315.1 Osedax symbiont Rs2
AGCTAACAGAGCAAGCTTTTCATTCAAGAGTGTTGGCACAATCGTACCAATGCAGCCACACCCTTAACATCCTCAATACTTTATCCATGTCTAATGGCTTAATTAAATACTTGAGCGTTCAATAACATGGCATGTTCATCGCGCAGCACCTGCAAGCTTTGTTGCTATTACTTGATCACTTAGTAAGTGTTTTGCCTAGAACACTGCAAAAACACTAACCCTGCCTATACTTACCCCACAGGACAAGGAGATTAAGGCCCAAACCATGCACAGTGTTTTATTTGAAAAAGATAATAAACAAGAGAAAATTCATTTACTTAAACTGATTGGTAGCTTAAGTATTATCTTTGCCTGCATAGGCATAGGGCTGTACAGTTTTACCTATAAGCTCAGCGAGGAACTCACTCAGAATGCGGCTTTTAATGACGCAAAGATCTACGTTAAGGCTCTGGAGGAATTTCGCACTCTATACACCTCTGAAGTGGTCAATATCGTAAAATCACAAGGTATCACAGTCACTCACAATTACCGTGCCACCGAGGGCGCTATTCCACTGCCGGCCACCTTAAGCATGTTGCTCGGGCAGAAAATAAGTGAGCAAAATGACGGTGCCAGCACTCGCCTTTACAGCCCTTACCCTTTTCCCTGGAGAAAGGACCAAGGTGGTCTTAAAGATGACTTTTCTAAAAAGGCCTGGCAGTTCTTACAGGAAAACCCCGATCGTGACTACAGTGAGTTTGAACAGCTAGATGGGGCAAGTGTCTTGAGATACGCCAAGGCCGATGTAATGGCAGAAAGCTGTGTTGATTGTCACAATTCACATCCATTAACCCCGAAAAACGACTGGAAGATGGGCGATGTGCGGGGAATTTTAGAGGTCACTATTCCATTAGAGGCGACTACCGCCTATTCAAAACAAGCTCTTCTAAGCTTGTTTTGGATAATTCTGGCTATCTCCCTGGCGGGAATATTTACCATTAGTTATTTCGCCATTAAGATCAGACGCAGCACCGCTATCATAGAAAAAAGTGCCCTTGTTAAAGAGCAGTTAAATCACTTAAACAAGATGATGGCCGGGGTACAGGAGTTAAGACCGCTCAGTGATAATATTCTCAAATTTCTAACCCCTATGCTGGGGGCGAATCAAGCGGCGCTGTTTCTGCTAGATAAGCAAGCTGGGTTAACTCTGACGGGAAGTTATGCCAGAACAGATCGAACATTGCAAAATCACTATGCTTTAGGAGAGGGCTTAGTGGGCCAGACAGCGGTCAATAAAACACTGACAATTATCGAGCATGTTCCCGAAAATTACTTGCAGATCAGCTCGGGCCTAGGCAGTAGCATCCCCTGCTCGTTACTGTTGTTCCCGGTATTACAAGATCAGATTGTTGTCGCGGTATTAGAATTCGCCAGTTTTAAGCACTACAGTCGCACACAGACAGAGTTTTTACCGCAAGTTGAAGAGGCGATAGCCCTCTCACTAGAAAGCGCTAAAACTCGTGAAATCACCCAGCAACTACTTAAAACAAATCAGTTGAATGTACTTGAACTGAAAGACCAGAAACAGCGATTACAATTTAGTAATGCTGAGTTAGAAACACAAACCCGCCAACTTAAACAATCTGAAGATGAACTAAAATGTTCTGAGGAAGAGCTAAAAGTTCAAAGTGAAGAGCTAAAGGCCAGCAATGAAGAACTTGAGGAGCAACAGCAAGCCTTAACATTACAGACCGAGCAATTACAGCAGGCAAAAAGTTCAGTGGAGGCAAAGGCAGAGCAGTTGACGCTGGCCAGTAAGTATAAATCTGAGTTTCTCGCAAATATGTCACACGAACTACGCACTCCATTGAATTCCATGCTGATTTTGTCAAAATCTTTGTCAGAAAATCAACAGCAAAATTTAACCAAAGAACAAGTAGAAGAAGCCGATATCGTCTATCAAGGGGGGCAAGCATTACTGGCATTAATCAACGACATTATGGACTTATCAAAAGTTGAAGCGGGAATGTTAAACATAAGCTGTGATGAGTTTTTGCCAGGCGATGTTAAATACACCCTAAAAGCGTTGTTTACGCCCATAGCCGAGAATAAAAATTTGCACTTTGACATAGATGTCGATGAGCGACTCAAGCAAAATATCAGCACTGACAAACACCGCCTGGAACAGATTTTAAAGAACTTTTTAGGCAACGCTTTTAAATTTACTGACTCTGGTAGTGTCAAACTAGAAATTAAGCCAGCACCAGATTGCCTTAACACATCGCTGCAAAACTCTGTAAGTTTTAGTGTCACAGATACCGGCATAGGTATTGATGAGGATCAGCAGCAGCAAATATTCAGCGCCTTCCAACAAGCTGATGGGGGTAGCAATCGTAAATACGGTGGCACAGGGCTGGGGCTCTCTATCAGTAAAGAACTGACACAGCTGCTCGGTGGACATATAAGCCTGATCAGTAAACCGGGGATGGGCAGTAAATTTTGCCTGACCTTACCGCTGCAAAGAACCGATAATCAGAGCCCTTTGACAGCCGTTGCCAGCAACCTTAAGTCAGTGGATTGTGCAACCTTAGCAAGCGCTGCTTTAAGTGACTCAAGCATCGCCACTGACTGGCTGGAGGATGACAGAAATACTGTCACTAAGTCTGAACACTCTCTGCTGCTGATCGAAGATGACCGCGCCTTTAGTAAGATTCTGATCGATTTGATCCACAGTCTGAATACTAAGGTAATCGCCACTAATCAGGGCCGCGATGGGTTAATGCTGGCGTTAGAGTATGCACCTACAGGCATATTGTTGGACCTAGGTTTGCCCGATATCAACGGTTTAAGGGTATTAGAGCAGCTAAAAGACAACATGAAGACCCGGCACATCCCCGTACATGTAATTTCCGCCGGTAATAATAAAATGCAATCACTGCATCAGGGAGCTATCAGCTACTTACAAAAGCCTGCTGATGCCCAGGCCATTACCGCCACACTATTAGAAATTTATCAAAGCAGTGAGTCTAAAATAAAACGTATTTTAGTCATAGAAGATAACAGCTATGCCAATGAAGAAATAAAACACTTAATCGCCAGTGATGATACGCAACTGTATTTTTCCAGCAACATTAGCGATGCTTGTTTGCAGCTTTCACAGCAGTGTTTTGATTGCATCATCATTGATATGGAATTATCCCAGCACGGTGGCACAGAAATTGTTAAGCAGATCAGTGATCAATCGGGTGCCAGTGGTGTGCCTATCATTGTTTACACCGGTGAAACCATCACTGCGCCTCAATATCAACTGCTGAATAAATTTAGCTCTTCAATTGTCATCAAAGGCGCTGAATCGCCTGAGCGACTACTGGATGACGTCACCTTGTTTTTACACCATGTCGGGAATAAATATACCGACCAGCAACAACAAGCGTTAAACATGCTGCATGATCAGGACGCCATGTTGAAGGGCCGCAGGGTACTGGTCGTGGATGACGACATGCGCAATATGTTTGCATTGACCCGGGTACTTGAACAGACAGGCATTGAAGTTGTACAAGCTGAGAACGGTCAGGTCGCCGTTGATATACTCTCTGCTGCAGAGAAACCTATAGAGTTGATCTTAATGGATATGATGATGCCGGTAATGGACGGCTATGACGCGACCCGACAGATTCGAAAAATGCCTCTATATCACGATACCCCTATCATCGCCTTAACCGCCAAAGCGATGCCGGCAGATCGACAACAATGCATAGATGCTGGAGCTTGCGAGTACCTGACTAAGCCTCTGGATATAGATAAAGTGCTGTCGATGTTGAGAATTTGGCTGTACCGAAAAACTGACGACTAACGACTCATCAATCAATACTCAAAGTCCGCCACTGGACTGTCAATAAGCTGCCTCACATAGGGACAATGGTTGTAAATGAAAGCGAGCAGTAAACCTTTTTCGCCAGGTGGTTGTTTTAAGGCCGGGACTGGCAATGGGCTGCTTTAATTTAAGCAGTCCATTGCCAGTTAAAATTCACATCATCAAAGCTTCGTAACATGTTGTTCTATCTGAGTAATGAACGCATTTCTGCATCCGTTTCATCGAACATTAGCTATCTACATGGGCGCAGCCATAAGATGGCTGCTGCCTTATATACAAAACACCACTGTTTAATTGGCGCCGGGCATCTGCATTAGCTCCGAGACTTCCAGTGAGCCACCGACCTCCAGAAATGGGCACGCTCTGGCTATCTCTAACGCCGCATCCATTGTCTGCGCCTGTATCACGGTGTAACCCGACATAGCACAGCTCCCCCCTGCAGTGATAGATCCATCGGCATTCACTGTCTGAGTGTTTTTAAGTGGGTTGGCGGGGCTAACTGCAGCATCTCCCAATGTACCTAACCACTGCATGTATTTCGCCATGTGCTGCTGGCCTTCCTCTGCACTGGCGGGGTTTTTCCCCCCCAAATATACAATCACGAACTGCGGCATTTTAATGCTCCTTTTAAAAATTAGCTTATCGGCAATAACTAAAGACTGAAAGTCATCGCTATCTCTGGATGTTTTTTACAAGTTTCGATCTTAGCATTGTTTTGTATATAATTTCAGGTGAATTTTATTGTGGGGATGCAGATGTCAGTTGGAAGTTGGAAGTTGGAAGTTGGAAGTTGGAAGTTGGGAGTTGGAAGTTGGAAGTTGGAAAGTCTTAGCTGGGGCTGACTGCATAGATGATTGGCTGCTGAGCTAGCGGCTTTGAGAGGATAACAGCAAGTCAGTTTGTCAGCATCAGGGCATTTGCCAATGCCCTGAGTTTCTGAATTAGCCCAGGGCTTGTTCAGTGGTGACTAGTGTCACTCTGGTGGACACCCCATGCAAGGCGATGTTGTGAATCATCTCATCTGTGGTGGTGCAACAGTCACTTAGTATCGATACTTGGTAATCTTCAGCAGTTTTGGAAATGGCGGTATGGGTGACACAGTTTTGCGTCATCATGCCGCAGACTAACAATTCTTCACAGCCCATTGATTGCAGTAGCTGCTGTAGCTGGGTGCCCTCAAAGGCGTCGGCATATGTCTTTACCACTACAGGTGCATTATCAGCCGCTGCTAGGATATCGCTATGGATCTGAACACCCGGCGTCTGAGCATTGAAAAAGGGCGCTATGCCCATTTTTTCATCGGCGACATGCTGGATATGAATCACTGTTATATTCTGTTGCACGGCCTTGGCTATCGCCACTTGAACATTATCTAATGTCTGCTGGGTATTCCACAGTGGAAATGCCCCACCTTCAAAATAATCATTTTGCATATCTATTACTAATAGCGCTTTTAGCTTCATCTGTTTTCCACTGTTTTGATTTGATTGGGCCACTATTATGTCGGTTAGCACCTTAGACTTTAAGAGTCATTAATGACATTATAAAGATCAAAAATGACATTGATTGGATCTTTATGCCAGTAAACATAGCGATACTCGACTACCCGCAGAGCTTGAAATCTGCGCTTTATGGTCTGTTTGAAATCTTTACCATGGCCAACCGGGTTGCTGCTGAGCAACAGCTTGATCATCGCTTTAAGCCACAGATAATCGATATTGCTGAAGCCGGTTTGCCAGTGACAGATCGCTTTGATTTGATATTAATCCCCCCCAGTAATGATGGTGACTACTACCTCTCACCGACTGAACTGTTGCTGGATTGGCTGCAGCTGCAACATCGTTGTGGAGCCGTTGTTGGTGCGGCTTGTGCAGGGACTTTTATATTAGCTGCCAGTGGATTGTTAAAAGGAAAAACAGTCACGACACATTGGGGCCTGCAAGCTGCATTTAGCCAAAAGTATCCAGAGCTGAACTTGTCAATCGATAAAATTGTGGTTAACAACGGTGATCTGATCACCGCAGGGGGGATGCTGTCGTGGCTAGATTTAGCACTAGAAGTTGTAGCGCAGTTTTCCCAGCCCAGTGTAATGCGTCAGTTGGGGAAAATTTTAGTGGTCGATACCGGGTTGCGCGAACAACGTTATTATCAACAATTCACCCCTGTCTTTAATCATGGTGATCAAACAATTCTCACTATTCAACAGTCTTTAGCTAATGTTTTGCAACAGAAGATATCAGTCTCTGATCTCGCCCGTCAAAGCTGTCTGACAGATCGCACATTTCTGCGCAGATTTGTCCAGGCGACAAAGCTTAAACCTGTGCAGTACCTGCATAGGTTGCGCATCCAAAAAGCCTGTGATTTATTGGAAACGACCCGCCACCCCTTTGATTGGGTGGCCAATCAGGTAGGTTTTGCGGATGCAGGAGCTTGCAGAAAGATATTTGTACGAATTATGGGCCTTACCCCATCTGAATTTCGAAAGCGCTTTAAATAAAACAATCATCAGTGGCTATTATTAGAGTTTATTTATGCCAGTAATCATCGCCTTGTTCATTGTCTTGGAGATCATGTTTTTGATTTTGAATGTCTTGTTTAATACGCTGCATTTCTTGGAAGTTTTCTTCAGCAACCACATGAATAAAATAAATACAGGCAGAGCCGACAGTCAGCAAAGCCGTTGGAAAGCCTAGCACATAGTAGCCCGCCACAAACATTAACATACCAAAAACAAAAATCAGCAGCAAAATAACTAACGCTATTAATCTGGATTTTCTGTTCTTTGGTACTTCGTCCATAAGTTTCAAAGCTAACATCCGTCCCTGTCTTTCATTTTATTTGCATTGATTGGGCTATGGTTCGCGATTAGCTATCATGTTGATATCAAGGCAGCGAAATCAGATACTGATCGCCACTTTTGTGCAACATTTGCGGTTGCTTTAAATTTTGCTGTTTTGCTCTATAACCATTAAAAGTATAGCTATAAGTTTTAATTGATCTACCTGAATAGTCATAACTGGTTTCACATTCTGGGTCCCAGTACCCTCCCAGCCATTTCCCGCTTTTAACCCAGTGCTTGATCAGAGATTCCTGTTTTGGCCGGTGTTGTAACGGACAAGCTCTATCATTATTATTGGCCCAAAAAACATAAGCCTTAAGATCAGTGTTAAAAGTATCTATATCGGCTTTCCAGACATGCTCAGTGAGTCTCCTGATTGAAGTTTGCTGCTGTAGGCTAGGGTTTTGCATTATTAGAAGCTTTTCATTTATCTTTAACGTAACCACTTCGCCAGCTGCTAATTCAGGTAGCACAACTAACACTTTCTCAGTTGTGTTCTGTTTAGCTAATTTGGCGAAGAAGGTTAAGGCGTATCCTGATAAATAAACACTGCTAAGTAAAACTGTAGACCATAAAAGTACAATTTTCAGCCTGTGCGGCTTCATAAAACAAACTTATTAGTCAGATTAATATATATATGATTTTGCAGGCAAATACTGTTTTTAGGAAAAACATAAGTGCGCTCTATCATCTGACTGGCTACTCTTTTTATGCATTGCTATTGTGGATAGCCTTAAGCTGTCGTTTCACTGCAGGCAATACTCAAATTTTCCTATACAGCACACTAACAAACACATGAGCTTGTTAGTGTGTGCATTAATCACGCTGCAAACGGCGTAAAAGCTTCTGTTAGTCTTTAGCTGTTTTAAGGCGCGCTTTTGCCGGCTCAGCCGCCCCCTCTTCTTCCGCTTGAGTAAAGACAATGATCATAGAGGGAATGCTTTGAGATACACCGAATTTGTATGCACTGATGGGGTAACCCAACACTTGTTCCATTGCCGTTTTTATCCTCATTGCCTGAGCAAAATCTTCACGGTTAAAGAAAAAATGAGTGGGTGAATAGCGAGTTGCCGCAGAGTTTTCGAGCTTTGATGCCGTTAAGGTTTTTACCAGATATCCCTGCTGGTTAAAATAATCAGTTAAAGCAAAAGCGCTATTTTTGCGACTGGGAAAATAGTAAATATTGATTTGATAGGGATTGATGGTATTTCCAGAGGTGATATAGGATTCTTCCCCACCCCCTTTGAGTTTGATCATAAAATCTATGTTGGTTGCCAGGAATACAAAAGCGACTAAGATACTAGACCAAATGATCAGAGATAGTTTTTTGGGAATTCTAAAATTTAATTTTGACATCTGATACGACCTAGGATTAAATCCGTGCAGAGAGAGTTCTGCTTTATTAGCCTTAGTCCTTAATAATAAACCCAATTTGCTAGTTTGCAACTTTGTCAGTGCCTGAAGACAAAAGATTAAGTCACTTGCAACTTTAATCTGCTTTGATCCTTCAACAAAACAAATTATTACTGCCCCTCTAACAGAAAGTTTATCTTTACTATTAGTAAGATACGGAATTTTTGTCAGTTAGCATGGTTATTAAATGCTCAGTACTGTGATAATTTCCCGTCTGGGTACAAAGCAGCCACTTATGCCTGGGCTCTCAGCTCAGCTTGTATGGCCTGCTGTAACTGGCTAGCATCAGCAGCTAACGCTCTGAGTGTTCTGGCTGCAACCGTGTACTCCATTGTGGCAATCACTTCGATAATATGCACGCCGATAAGCGCTGTATTTCGGCTTTTATTAATAGAGTATAGCTTTTGCATCAGGGCTTGCCCGGATGGGTCGGCAGCATACAATTTGTCCTTGATACGAGGTTAGCTTGAGCCTGGCTGTGTATTTTTGCACATTCATCTATTAGTTTTGGCTATTTCTAATCTGCTCTATAGCACATAAAATACCCAGCAGAAATCGATCAATGGTTAAAACACAGAGCATGACAATGAAATTTTACAGCGCCTGGTACTGCCCTTTTGCCCAGCGAGCATGGCTTGCCCTGCTGGTTAAAAAAATGCCTTTTGAATATATTGAAATCGATCCCTATCTTAAAACTAGTCGCTGGATGGAGATTTCTCGAAACAGCGGACAAGTACCGGTAATTACCGCACCCAACCGGCACAGCGTTATAGATTCAACACGCATTATTGAGTTTGTCGATCAAATTCAGCCTTCAGTTGATTCTCTATTTTCAGCCGACGCCTTTATCCATGCCGAGCAGAAATACTGGATTGATCATATCAATCAACAAATCATCCCCTATTTCTATCGATACCTGAAATTTTCTGATGCAACTACGCAAACAGCAAAAGATAAAGAACTAATGCTTCAGGGTTTGTTAAAATTCGCACAATCCCTTGATAAGCATGGACCTTTTTTCAACGGCGAAAATATTAGCGCAGTAGACATAGCTCTGATCCCATTTGCCTATCGGATTGATTTATTGCTGCAGCATTACCGAGACTTCAAGTTACCCCAGGACAGCGCCGTTTGGCAAAGATACCTACATTGGTATAAAGCCGTTATTGAGACCCCGGCATTTTTGCAATCTACCGTTGCTCAGGAAAACTATCAACACCGCTTAATAGATTTCTATCTGCCTTATAGTCGAGGGGGTGGACAGGCAGATGTGACTAAGTTGTAAAGACTGCTGCAAATTCAACAATGTTTAACGCGAATATTCGCAGCTTGAAACTGCAGCACTGAATTAACGCTCTGGCTTTAAGGGCTGACCGCTGGTTACATGAAAGTGTAAATGCTTTGAGTCCTGGTACTCACCAAGATTAGTCAGCACACTGCAAGCACCGTATTTTCCTTCAATGTCAGCGGCGATTTCGCGCACAACTGCCAATACCTGATGCAGCAACTCTATCGGCTGGCCACCCAGATCAGTCAGTGAGGGAATATGTGTTTTAGGCACAACCACTATATGCACTGGCCAGTTGGCTTTAGTGTGGTAAAAAGCCAGCACTTGTGCAGTTTCACGCACTATTTTGAGTGCTGTTTTGCCGCTTAAAGCCTGTTCACAATAAAAATCGCCGGGCATTTCAATACCTCTTAACTATAAATAACTATAATCACCTTATTGGCATAAGGCTTTGATAATAGAGCATTATTATAATTTTAATTGTCTGTAAACAACCATTTAATCGACGATTCCAACACCTGCGCTCCATGGCCTAAACTGTGACCTTGATCACCAAACTCAAATTTGTGTTCATAGCCTTTAAAGGCAAGAGCCGACTGCATTTGTTTATTGCCCAGCGCCCAGTCACCGTAGCGGGTGTTTAAATCTTGCTCGCCACTTTGGAAAAATATCTTGATAGGCTTAGCCGACTGATTACGAATCAGGTATGGATATTTACCGCCACCGCGGATATCGACAAAACTGCCACAGTGGCTCAGTACTTTGCCAAACAAATCAGATCGATACCAGGCCATCGTCCAGGCGCAGATCCCTCCAGAGCTAAAACCTACTGTTGCTCTTTTATCTGGATCCTGGCTAATATTCAGCCCCTCTAGCGCTTGCGGTAATAACTCGTTAACGATAAATCGAGTATATTGATCACTGAGCGTATCGTACTCAAAACTGCGCTGTGAATCCGGGTGATGCTCTGGCTTAGCCGGTGATTCAAAAACACCCGGGTTAACAAAAACACAGACAGTCGTCGGGATGTCTTGTTTAGCTATCAACCGATCAATTACTTGAGGTAACCTCATTGGCTTTTGATCATCTAAGTAGTAAAGGCCATCTTGAATCACCATCAAATTAGCAGCCGTATCTGGGTTGTACTGCTCGGGGATATACAGCCAATAATCTCTTATTGTTCCTTGGTATATGTCACTATGAAATACCCTTTTAGTAAGTTCGCCGGTGTGCATCACTGTTACTGCTCCAATGTCGTTTTTGTTCATGGTGCTTATATCAGAAGTTATTCCACTGCTGTGCCATGAGCCGGATTTTTATCATCAGCTGATAATATTTCACCATTCACGCCACTGCTGCGTAATGTCTTGTTCAGCGCTGTGACCTGCGTTTTGTATAACTAAATCTATTAGGGCGCAAATATCTTCTCGCTGATCTGTTTCAATCAGTTGGTTAAGGTGCTTCGCATTCACAACATTTAGTGTTTTTACTAAAGATTCAACTTGGCTAATCACCCAGAGATAATCTGATTTGGATGCAGATTCACTCAACGTGTTTATAAAATCAGTCAAAATCTTGTCACACTCTAAAACATCACTCGCCAGATAAGCGGGCTCGTCATCGTCTTCGATAAAGTCGTACATCCAATGTAATAGATAGGCTTTTTTCTCTAATATTTCTGATTTCATCTGTCTGTGATTCTCTTTAGGAAAGTTTGCTAAGTCGTGATTAGTGCATAACTGATGCGCAACTGCGAAGCCAAAGCTTAAGCGCAGAAAATAGCAGATTAATCGCCTGGTATGCGAATTAGTCCCGCCACCAGGGTAGCGATGCTGAGTATAATCAAAAGTAATGGTGATTTCAGGGTTGTTTCTAATCACTGTCAGCGTAGTATCATCAGCCGAATTCCGTCAATCGTCCTCAACTGTGGTCTCATCCACTTGGCAAGTTTCAAAACACTCTGTCTAATACTTGCAACTTGCAACTTGCAACTTGCAACTTTTTAATCCAATTGCTCTCGAATTTGAGCAAAGGTAGTTATGTTTTGGCTATCTGTAATATTTGTTTTAAATGCCCTGCTGCCATTCTTTTGCGCTTGATGTGAGCCGGACCAGCAACTATCCCAGTTTTCCAATCGTTCAGATGATGCTATCAGCTGTTTTTGTAGCAGGCTCCACTCTACAACAGCGGGATGTTTATCAGGGCCGATAATTTCCAGTCTATGTCTACCCGGCTCTGACATATGCACTACCCCTGATACTTTCCAGGGCTTGCTTATCTCCACTGCTGACTTCATAAATCTAAATTCAACTTGCCCGCCACGGGCCTTAAATGCACTCCCCTGTAACAATTTAGACGGCTCCTGTGGAAGCAACTGGTTAATATAAAACAATGTCATTTCAGCAAACATGCCCACTTGTTCTACAGAGTCAGATGCGCAATTACTAGAACCTCGGGGGCTGTAAAACATCCCAGCTCCCGGTATGCTCAATGCCTTGAAGCTAGCAGTGGTGGATTTATTTGAGTAAACTTCAACTAATAGCTCCCTATGCCACTGCTGAAGTAATATGTATTTCTCATCACTAAGTCTGATTTTTAATGTCCCATAATCAGACCATCCATTATTGGCAGAAACTTGACCCTTTTGACCCCAATGATGAGTTTGGTTACTAAATCTCTCTATCCTCTCTAGCACTGTCCATTGACTTTCTGCCTGCACTGTTGCAGTAAAACAAGGCAGTAATATAGTGATCAGCGGGACTAATAAAACACCTGAACTTCTCATTTAATTCTCTACAGATTAAAACAGCCATAGCGTTATAAACGCAGCTTGATAAATCCTACAATGCTCGCATATCAGGCGAGTGACGAATAGATTAACTTTACAGACAACGCCAATAACGTTAAACGCACTAGTTTTTCAAAAAAATGTTGGGATATTTTCACCCGTACTCTTTTACCCAATTGGATGCCAAGACAACTGGAGACTAAAAGTAACAATATCAGTGGTAGATCCGATAAACCGACAATAGCACCTGCAGAGACAATACCTATCTTATGCGTTTGTGTATCACAGCGCAGCTAGCGGTTTAAATCAATATGATTTTTTTGTAACATAACACGGATAGCGTTCAATCCAACCCCTGACCCTTTTGCGGTTAGCTTTAGATAAGTTGCACTATGTCATTACCTGTTGTTACTCACCCGCACTATAGTTACGACTTCGAAGATAGACACCGCTTTGCGATGCAAAAATTTCGGCTGTTACACGAGTATTTACAACAGCAGGGAATCGCCACCGCCACTAATACCTACCGCCCCGGCCCTGCAAAGATGCAGTTGTTAGAAACGACCCACTGCGCTGATTACCTGCAGCGTTTTGTTAACAATAAACTGGATAAAAAAGAATTACGCCGCATGGGCCTGCCCTGGAGCGCCGAGCTAGTGCGGCGAACTTTAATTTCACCGGTAGGAACTTTGCTCACTTGCCATCTGGCGTTAAAGCACGGCATTGCCTGCCATTTAGCTGGGGGTACCCATCACGCTCACTACGATTACGCCTCGGGGTTTTGCATTCTCAATGATTTAGCGATCGCCGCCAATAGCCTGCTGAGCCAAGGCCACGTCAGTAAAGTCTTGATCTTTGATTTGGATGTGCATCAAGGAGATGGCAGCGCGCGAATATTAGCGGATCAGCCAAATGTGTTCACTTGCTCAGTACACTGCGAGAAGAACTTCCCGGCGCGAAAAGCACAAAGTGATTTAGATATTAACATCCCTGTGGGTGCAGACAGCGATACTTACCTGCAACTGATGGCCGATGGCTTTGAACAGGCACTGGCACTGTGTCAGCCTGATTTTGTGATCTATGATGCGGGAGTAGATATCTTTGCAGATGACCCTTTAGGGCTAATTAATGTCAGTCTGGACGGCATTCGTGCCCGAGATCATCATGTACTAAAACGTTGTGTTGAATTGAGAATACCGGTCGCCACAGTTATAGGCGGTGGTTACGACAAAGACCAGCGGGCCCTGGCAATGCGCCACGCCATAGCAGTAGAAGAAGCGCATAAACTATCTGCTAAGCTATAACTCATAACTCATAACTTACGACTTACGACTTACGACTCATTCGTGAGTATGACATTATTGATTTTCGGCTATCGGCATCGACCTTTTCCAGTGCATAACGCAAAGTTGATCGCTGTATGAGGTGAATATTACGTTTTAAATATTCAATAACATCTTGTTGGTGATGAACAGCGGTAACTTTTAGCAGCCAACCGACACTTTTTTGCACAAACTCATCTTCATCTAACATCAGCTGATCGCAATTTTCGAAGACCAGGTTTGTATCGAGAACATAAACAGTCTTGCCCATTTTACGTTTGATAAACTTCACCCAGACCACATTACTGGCGCGTCTACACCAACATACTTGTGATCTAGACCAGCTTTGAGTTGTTTCAATTAAATGCGGGCGTGCCATTAAGAAATTGTAAATAGCTTTAAGGCACAGGTCATCGACATGTGCCCAATTTAGGGCATAGTGCTCAAGCCAAAATTGAAAACGCAGTAATAGATCATCATCGAAGTTGTTTTTGACTAAGTGTCCGATCAGGCCGTAGCCTATTAGTATTTCTTCACTGTACTGGGCATGCTTTAACACAGTTTCACAGATGCTTAAAATGTCATTGGCCGATAGCGCTGGATTCTCTGCTTTAAAGCTGGCGACAATTGCATTGATATCCGCCGCATTGGCACCGATACAGTTAATTCCGTGGGGAAAATAGCGGCGCATCGATTGCGCCTTTTGCTCGCTGCTTAACGCCCGCAGTTTCTCTCTGATTATTTCAAGTTGCTGTTTGTTATTAATAAGATGTCACCTTGCAATCCACAGTAAACAATGAGCTGCCAGTTATTCGCCAGCCTCCAGTGCAGGATTATAGAGATGCGTGCTTATTATTGCTGCTTTATTTAAAATCGCGCATCAGTAGTGCATAACTCAGATCTTGATTGGCGGGAAGCTCTATGGCAATTTTTACCTCATGACCAGAACCGGGAGCCACTTCAATTGACTGCTCTTTTTTGTTGTACAACTGATCTAACTTAAATTTTTGATTGCCTTGTGGGGTCATTAACTCAAGGGTATCGTGCAGCTGAAAACGGTTTTTAACATTAATGTCTAAAATGCCTGACTTTTTATCATAGGCGGTGACTTCACCGACAAATTGCTGTTGCACTCCAACAGAATTTCCCTGCTGATAGTTTTGATATTCATCGTGAACATGGCGGCGGTAGAATCCTTCTGTATAGCCGCGACTCGCAAGGTTCTCCAACTCATCCATCAAAGACATATCAAATTCTTTGCCGGCGACAGCATCATCTATCGCCTGTCTATATGTTTGCGCTGTGCGAGAGGCATAGTAGTGTGATTTAGTTCTGCCCTCTATTTTTAGCGAGTGGATGCCCATTTTAGCCAGGCGCTGTACATGCTGTATCGCCCTTAGGTCTTTAGAGTTCATGATGTAAGTGCCGTGTTCATCTTCAAAGGCAGGCATGTACTCACCGGGTCTGGTCTCTTCTTGCAGCAGGAATATTTTGTCGGTTGGCTGGCCCTTTCCCAAAGCAGGTTGAGTATCAGGTGTGAAGTTTTGCACTGGGATAATATCCCCAGAATCATTCTGTTGTGCCTCATGTGCGTCGTATTTCCAGCGACAGCTGTTAGTGCAGGTGCCCTGGTTGGGGTCACGCTTGTTGATATAACCTGAGAGCAGGCAGCGGCCCGAATAGGCGATACACAGAGCGCCGTGAACAAAGACTTCCAGTTCCATTTCTGGGCAGCGCTGGCGTATTTCCTCAATTTCATCCAGGGACAGTTCACGCGATAATATGACTCTCTCCACTCCCATGCTGTACCAGAATTTTACGGCGGCCCAATTCATGGTATTTGCCTGCACAGATAAGTGTATAGGCATATGCGGGAAGGCCTCTTTGACCAGATGAATAAGTCCCGGATCAGACATAATAAGTGCATCAGGACCCATTGCAACTATAGGTGTCAGGTCTTTGATATAGGTCTTAAGCTTGCTGTTATGGGGTAAGATATTACTGGCCAGATAGAACTTTTTCCCCAGCTGGTGGGCAATATCAATACCTAGCCCCAAGTTTTCTTCATCAAAGTCATTGTTGCGCACACGCAAACTGTATCTTGGCTGTCCTGCATACACGGCATCTGCCCCGTAGGCAAAAGCGTATTTCATATTGCGAAGGGTTCCAGCGGGAGAGAGAAGTTCAGGTCTGTGCATTTTTCAGTACTCGTTGATTATAGCTTGGCACGGATTGAAGCCCGCAGGTTTTAAAGCGGCCGCACTATATCATTGAAGTGTAATTGCACCCTCAGCTAAGTAGCATTAGATTGCGTTAGATCAACCTAAGCTAAGTTATACATCTTATTGGCAGCGATAAACTTGCACTGAAATCAAACTACGGGATCAACTGAAAAATATTCTTCTCTGATGATTTTGTTATCCTGCCAGGTCTGAATATGCTTACCGCTAAACTCATTAACCGCACCAGTCCCGCTCATTTTGTAGTGAAAAGCCAGTTCACTGACGTTTTCCTGAATGTCGCAAGAAAGCAAGGTCACTTCAAATTTCGCCACGGCATCTACATACTTTTTCTGCTTGTCGTAGGCTTCTTGCATTGATTGTGCAAAAATTTTACCGTTATTGAGCATTACTACATTTTCTGCATAGTACTTTTGGCACAGCTCTAATACTCGCCCCTCTATGTTCATCGTTATGTAATCGTCAATTATTGTTTGCATTGATTTATTTCCCTTTTTCAAGATAGCTTGCAGTAGTTGAGTTGGAGGAGGCTTTTGAAGATAAGTTCATCTTATCAAAGATAAAATAAAAAAATCATTAGCCTGTTAGCCGCAACTGCAAGCTAAGGTTGGAGTCGCTCAGTGGTAATTTCTTGTAGAAAAATAGGGATTGAAAAACCCCCCTGCCTGTCCAGAGCTAAAGGTATAAGCCATTGCAAATTAGGAATTATGTTAGTAGGCAACGCATTCAGTTTAAACAGTTTTACTTGTTCTTTTTCGATCGTTTTAGCAGCAAAGGCCAAATCGGAATGAGCGAAGTACAGATCTAAATCTGTAGTAGCCAGGTCGATTGATCCGTGCAAAACAAATCCAGCGATCACTATCTATAGCTATTCCTGTCTCTTCCTGAAACTCTCTGCTCATGGCCGATACAGACGTTTCAGCCACTTCGATTTTTCCGCCTACGCCATTATATAAACCCCGCTGCCACTGGGGG
>ASZI01000291.1 GCA_000416315.1 Osedax symbiont Rs2
TATCGGCGCGCTATTCTAGATAAAATCGGCCTCGCTTACCACTCTATTAGCCCACAAATAGATGAAAAATCTCTACCGGGAGAAAAAGCCAGCGCTTTAGTCCAACGCCTGGCTCTCAATAAAGCACAAAAAATCGCCACTGATCAATCCGATGCTTTAATCATCGGCTCAGATCAAGTCGCTATTCTCGGCGACACTATCCTGGGCAAACCATTAACCGTCGATGCAGCTCAGCAACAACTGGCGCTTTGCTCGGCAAAGTGTGTAAGTTTTCACACCGGACTTTGCCTATTGGACAGCTCAGATAACAGCTTTCAGCTAGAAGAGGTAATCTTTAAGGTGCACTTCAGAGAACTGACAGAGCGCGAAATACACCGCTATATCGCCATTGAACAACCACTTGACTGCGCAGGCAGTTTCAAGGTCGAAGGGTTGGGAATTAGCTTGTTTGAAAAACTACAGGGTGATGATTTCAACAGCCTTATTGGCCTGCCACTAATTCGACTATTGAGCATGCTCAAAAATAAAGGGCTGTCACCCCTTAGCTAGTTTTGTACATTTGCAGCTGTAACAAAAATTTACAACTGCAATATGCTTTTGGGCAGTCTCAGCAGTTACAATCTACTGGCAAGCGCCAACTGTAACTGCTGATCCAACAGCTTATCGATCTCTTTTAAATCACTTACTTTTTTAATTTTTTCAAACAGCTGCTGTGCTTTTGGATTTTGTTTACGCATCATATTCAGCCATTGCTTTCCCCGACCCGAAACAAAAGGCGGCGGCAACTGCAGCTGTACCTTTTGATAATATTCAATAATCAGTTGCACAGTCGCCGCCCAATCCAGCCCGGTCACCGGATCACCACGCAAACGCTGCTTAATCGTCAGCGCCAGAGCGGGATCGGCTAACAAACCACGACCTATCATTACATCATCACAACCACTGACATCCCTGCACTGCTGATAATCTTGCCAGTTCCAAATATCTCCATTGGCAACTACCGGTATTGTCACTGACTCTTTTATCTTGTGTATCCACTGCCAGTGCGCGGGTGGCCGATACCCTTCAACTTTAGTTCGCGCGTGCACCACTAAACTGCTGGCTCCGGCGGTTTCAATCGCCTGAGCGTTATCCACAGCCAGCAATTTGTCTTTATTTCCCAAGCGCATCTTGGCACTGAGCGTAACTTTTGCACTGAGACCGCTACGAACCGTGGCAACTATCCGATGAATGGTTTCCGGCTCATCCAGCAGCACTGCCCCACCGCGATGCTTGTTGACAGTTTTTGACGGACAACCAAAGTTCAAGTCAATGCCTGTTGCCCCTAATTCTGCCGCTTTTTGAGCATGATGAGCCAGCAGTTGTGGGTCGCAACCTAAGAACTGCACTATCACAGGAACATTATTGGTACTGCACCCAGGACTAAGCAACTCGGGCACTTTTTTCAGCAAGTCTCGATTCGGTAGCGACTGACCGCTAATGCGAATGAATTCAGTGACACACAGATCAATTCCACCGATACGCGTCAACAAGTCACGCATATTGGCATCTACGACCCCTTCCATAGGCGCCAACATTATTTTTGCCATATCTAAAACCTGAAAAAGCGCTACCCCTAAAGATAGCGCTTTTATTATTTGAACACTGGAGCTTGCAGCAAATCGCAGAGCCCTAGAATCATTTAATGAATTTTATCGTGCAGATCTGCCGGTGCGTTTTCCCCCGCCTCTAAATCTTCATCATCCGCTTTGCTCGAATCGTTACGCTTATCGTCAATACGCTGCAAATACTCTGCACTGATATCGCCAGTGACATACTGACCATCAAACACTGAAGTTTCAAAATTGCTAAACACTTGATCTCCGGCAACAGCCTCTTTCAAATCATCTAGCTTCTGATAGATCATCCAGTCGACCCCTATCGCTTCACCGATTTCATCTTCAGTACGGTTGTGAGCGATAAACTCTGACGGAGAAGGCATATCTATACCATAGACATTGGGATGCCTAACCGGTGGAGCAGCCGAGGCAAAATAGACTTTTTTAGCACCTACTTCGCGAACCATCTGCACTATCTGTTTAGAGGTGGTCCCGCGCACGATTGAGTCATCGACCAACATCACCACTTTGCCACTAAATTCTGACTCTATTGGGTTTAGTTTACGACGCACAGATTTTTTTCGCTCAACCTGGCCCGGCATAATAAATGTGCGGCCAATGTAGCGGTTTTTGATAAAACCTTCACGAAAAGTCACCCCCAATTGCTCGGCCATTTCCAGCGCCGAAGTGCGACTGGTATCGGGAATTGGAATAATCACATCAATATCGTGATCGGGACGCTCAGCCTTAACTCGCTCAGCCAATTTAATGCCCATACGCATCCGCGCTTTATGCACGTTGACGCCATCGATTATCGAATCGGGACGGGCAAAATAAACTTGCTCAAACAGACAGGGAGCAAGCTGGGTGTTTTTTGCACACTGCTGGGTATGTACCTTACCTTCTACATCGATAAAGATAGCCTCACCCGGTGCCACGTCACGCTCGCGCTTAAAACCGGCAATATCCAGGGCAACACTCTCTGAGGCTACCATCGCCTCCGGTCCATGGCCGGTATTACGCACGCCGTAAACCAGCGGCCTTACCCCATGAGGATCTCTAAAGGCCAATACACCGAAGCCGGTAATCACTGCGACAACAGCATAGCCACCGCGAATACGTTTATGCACACTCGCCACTGCAGCAAAAATATCTGCAGGCGTGGGCTTTAGCTTACCTAGACTCTGTAGCTCATGGGCCAGTATATTAACTAATATTTCTGAGTCTGAAGTGGTATTGATATGGCGTAAATCGACGCGACGCATCTCCTCGGCCAGCTCTTGAGTATTGGTCAAATTTCCGTTGTGTGCCAGGGCGATTCCATAAGGTGCATTGACATAAAATGGCTGCGCTTCGGCTGCTGAGGAACTACCAGCCGTCGGATAACGCACATGTCCGATGCCTATATTACCCAGTAACTTTTTCATGTGCCTGGTACGAAAAACTTCATTTACCAAGCCATTATCTTTACGCAAGAAAAACTGATTACCTTCACAAGTTACCATACCGGCAGCATCCTGGCCGCGGTGTTGTAATACGGTCAACGCATCAAAGATTGTCTGATTAACTAATGACTTGGAAACCAAGCCAACTATTCCGCACATTTGTAGCACCTCAAGGGTTTTGAAATTTATGTAAAAGGTATTTCATTGCACTGTCAACGACAGTACTTTAGCGATACAAGCTCAGGCCCAGCAATGGGGCAACAAAATAGCTTGTTGCTATGAGCCCACTCCGCCTACTTGCCAGATAACCTGACCTATATCTGCAGCAACATCCCTGGTCCAATTTTCCATTAAAACAAAATGCGGTATCAATTGAGATTGCGACCACCACTGATCTTGGGCAGCGGGTGTCTGCGCAGCCAATGCAACCAACACTCCCACTCCCAGCGCCCCGCGCGCGACACCAAAGCCCATGCCCAACACTCGATCTGTAGCACTTAAGCCCGTTGCAGTAACTAACATAGCAACTAAGTTAGAGACTATCGCCCCGGCGATTAACATCAAAACAAAAAGCCCGGCGAAAGCCGTCGCTATACGGATAGAAGGTGTGTCTATATATCTTTCTAATAACAGATCCAGCGCCCCGGAAAACAACCTTGCCACCACAAAAGCCGAAACCCAAGTAATAAGCGACAGCGCCTCTCTAACAAAACCACGCTTTAAACTAAACAGCGCCGATATCAACATAATTCCCAGAATGACTAAGTCAGTCCAATTCATCAAAACTGTAACCCCTAACAATTATTCAGTGGTAAACCTTACTAACAAGCCATCGAGTCCAAAATCTTCTTTAAGACCTTTTTTCAACGCCTGTAAACGCTGTTTATTCATCTCGGGACCGACATATACTTTAACCAGTGTCCCGGTTTTACGAGAGTATACTTTATGCCCGGCTTTCAATAACTGCTTGCGCAGTGCACGGGCATTTGCTGAATCTTTAAAGCTTGCCAGCTGCAGAGTCCAAGCGACGGGAACCCCCTGCTGATCGAGCCCTGTGGCAGCGTCATTATTGACAGTATCGACGACCAGAGCCGGTGCCGCCAGTACTTTGGTATCGGCTAATGGCTTTAATAGCGGCTTGATACTTTGAAAAGTTTCAGTAACAGGCTGATCGGGAATAATTGAGTCCAAATGCCTCTCGTTATAACCATCTCCACTAAAGAACAACGGAAAGAAGACCATCACAATAAAGATTAGCGCCAGAGCACCTATCAACTGTTTTTTAACCCGCAATTCCATCTATTAACTCCTCAACATTCAACCACTGATGCCGGCATCTAGCTAGCGATCTACACCGCTAACTCTGAAATCCATCTACTCTTGTTCTGCAAGCAACTGCAGAGCCGCTGCCACAGTGACAAATGATCCTGCGACAACTATTTGCTGATCTATTTGCACAGCAGCTACTGCCGCTAGCAACGCTTGTTCAACATTTTCATGACAGGCAGATTGCATAGTACCCTGATCCAGCTGCTGCACTTTTTGCTGCAGTTGCTGTGCGCTTTGACCGCGGGTTACATCCAAGCTGACAAAATGCCATTTAGCCACCATTGGCGCCAGAGCCTGTGCCAGCGCCTGACAGTCTTTATCAGCCAGCACTCCCAACACTAATTGCACTTTCCCGGTTAAGTTTTTCGCCTGCAGTGATGCCGCCAGATATTGTGCAGATTGCGGGTTGTGCGCGACATCCAACAATACACTAGCACCACGGTATTTAACTAACTGTTGTCGACCAGTGACTCTGGCATTCGCCAACCCCTGCTGGATTTGCGCCACGGAACAGGGAACACCCAGTAGAGCGATAGCCTGCAGCGCAGTACTGGCGTTCTGCACCGGCAGCTCAGGTAATGGCAACTGACTAAACAACAAGCTATTGCCCTGCTGATCGACACCTTGCCAGCTCCACTGAGACAACTCTTGTTCAACAACATAAACGAAATCAGCAGGCGCCTGATAGAGATTAATATTCTGCTCAGCAGATAACAGCGCAATACTTTTTGGCGGCTGTAGTTCACCGCAAACTAAGACTCGCCCGGACCTGGCAATACCGGCCTTTTCACGGCCAATTTGCTCAATGTCGTCACCGAGCCAATCCACGTGATCTATAGATAGGGTAGTGATGATAGCCAGATCTGCATCAACTATGTTGACCGCATCCAGCGCTCCACCCAAGCCAACTTCAAGCAGGGCAATTTCAGGCTTTAGATCACCGATGAGATAGATAGCAGCGAGCGTGCTTATTTCAAAATAGCTCAGGGATATTCTGCAATCTCCGACACCCATTGCAGTATCTATTGCCATAAAGGCCGTGATTAGTAACGAATCATCAACGTCCACTGCGTTCAGACGTATTCTCTCGTTATAATGCAACATATGCGGAGAAGTGTAGGCTAGCGTGCTATAGCCTGCCACCTGATAGATAGACTCCAACAGCGCTGTGGTAGATCCTTTACCGTTAGTGCCCGCTATACTAATAATTTTTGAGGCAGACAAGTCCAGATCCATTTGCTGGAACACTTGGCTGACCCTGGCCAGACCCATATCAATTTCGCTTGGATGATTATTTTCCATCCACTCTAGCCATTGGGCTAAATTGTACTCACTGCGGTTCATGCATTGATCATCAATAAAAAAGCCGCTAGCAAAGCTGCGGCTGTGGTTAAATATTAAACTGTTTTTTCAGTACTACTTAGATCTGTAGCAGCTTGCGTTTCGTTATCTATGGTCACAGCGTCTGTATCAGACTTCAGCTCATCCGCATCTACGGGCTCAGCCTCTACCTGAGGAAGCTTAAATTGCTCAACCATCATCGACAATAAATTATACAGTCGATCGCGCAATTCCAGGCGCGAAATAATCAAATCGACCTGACCGTGTTCGAGCAGGAATTCAGCGCGCTGAAACCCCTCTGGAAGTTTTTCTCTTACTGTCTGCTCAATCACTCGCGGACCGGCAAAACCTATCAGTGCATTGGGCTCAGCGACATTCAGATCACCTAGCATAGCCAGAGATGCAGACACTCCACCGTAGACCGGATCAGTCAGCACTGAGACATAGGGAATACCCAGCATGCGCATCCTCTCTAATACCGCAGAGGTTTTGGCCATTTGAAACAAGGAAATCAAGGCCTCTTGCATTCTGGCACCACCAGAGGCGGAGAAGCAGATCAGTGGTATATTTTCCTGCAGGCAAATATTGGCAGCTTGCACAAAGCGCTCACCGACGACGGCACCCATCGAGCCACCCATAAAGCGAAAATCAAAGGCAACTGCCACTATAGGCATGCCCTTCATTTCACCGCGCATCGCTACCAGAGCGTCTTTTTCTCCGGTAGCTTTTTGCGCTGCAGTGATGCGATCTTTATACTTTTTAGTGTCTTTAAATTTCAGCCTGTCAACCGGCTCTAGATCCGCAGCAATTTCACTAAAAGTCTCGGCATCAAAAAATTTCTCCAGTCTGGCACGCGCAGGTAAACGCATGTGATGATCGCATTTAGTGCAGACACTGAGATTCTTCTCTAAGTCTGGAAGATACAGAACCGCCTCGCATTTAGGGCACTTCTTCCACAACCCCTCGGGAACTGAAGCACGCTTAGAATCAGAGCGAACCAAAGATGGGACTATTTTATCAAACCAATTACTCATTATATTTAATCCGTTTCCTATGCCACCTGGTGAAGGTGGGTACAATCTTGAAAGCCGACAATTGCCATTGCAAACAACCACGGGCTCTAATAAATTTCACCTTGGCGACCAAAAGAGCTGTCAGCAAAGTGCTAAAGGTTTTCCAGGCAGAGCGCAGTTGGGATTTTCTCGGCGCTTTGCGAATATCATATTGGGCTTAAGATAACACTTATCTGGGTATTAATCTTATCCGTATTTTCAGGCTTTTCAGCGATTTACTTATCAACATCGAACGCTGGAACGACAGCACTACTGAGTCGGACAAATCAGCTCAGGTTGGCTCTGTTAACCTCGGCCATGAAAGCACTGACTTTATTTGCGCACTTGATCCCTTTTTGCGCTTCTCCCCCGCCACTGACATCAACCGCAAAAGGGCGAACCGCTTCAATAGCAGCAGCAACATTATCGACACCTAAGCCACCAGCTAAAATAATTTGTGCGCGCAACGCATGGGGTATCAACTGCCAGTTAAAGACCGCACCGGTACCGCCGGGCAACCCTTTGACGTAAGTATCCAGCAACACAGCTCTGGCGGATGGATAGCCAGCCACTGCTGTCGCGATATCCAGATCCCCCTTTACTCGCAGCGCTTTAATATAAGGCACATTGAACTGGCGACAATAACTTTCATCTTCTGCGCCGTGAAATTGCAACAGATCGATTTGTGTCTTATCGACGATTTTTGCTACTACACTGGGGTCTTCATCTACAAACAGAGCAGTAGTAGTCACAAACGGAGGGAGCGCAGCTATTATTTCAGCCGCACTATTGGGGTCTATATAGCGAGGACTAGGCTCATAAAAAACAAAACCTAAAGCACTAGCACCTGCAGCTATCGCATTTTCTGCATCCTGCAAACGCGTTATGCCGCAAATTTTTACACGTGATATCATGAAATCCAGAGCCACTTTTATCGAATATTTACAGAGCCGGATTCTACCAGCAATCCATCTTAGGGACTATAATTTTCAGCGCTTTTTGAGATTCAGCTCAAGCGGCGCTCAAAGTATCGACCCCGCTGAACACTCAGTCTCTAGCGGTGATAAAATACGGCCCCAATTTGGATGCTGGCAATTGAAACTGCTGCGGGTATTTAACATCGACAAAATACAAGCCATGCGGCGCAGCTGTCACCCCGCCCTGGCGCCTGTCTCTTGCCAGTAAGACCTGCTGCGCCCATTCAGGCGCAGCCTCTGCTGCGCCAATTTTCATCAGCACACCGGCAATATTGCGAATCATATGATGCAAAAAGGCATTTGCCTGAACGTCGATCACCAGCAGCTCACCACTGCGGTACAGACTAATGTCCGAGATAGTGCGCACCGGGCTTTTCGCCTGACAGGCAACCGCCCGGTAAGAGCTAAAGTCATGCTCTCCGACCAAGTACTGGGCCGCGCGCTGCATCAACTCAAGATCTAGCGGCTTATGAGTCCAAGTGATGCCTTTAGGCAATATCCCAGGCATTACCGCATTGGAATAGATAATATAACGATAGCGTCTGCTGATAGCAGAGAATCTGGCGTGAAAACTATCATCGACCTTTTTTGCCCACTGCACAGAAATATCTTGTGGAAGATTACTATTAGTCCCCAGCACCCAGGCTCGCAGATCTCGCTTGGCGACAGAGTCAAAATGAATAATTTGATATGTGCCATTGACGCCAGTATCAGTGCGCCCGGCACAAATGACATTTACCGGATGGTTGGCCACTGTGGACAAGGCCTTCTCGACATGCTCTTGAACGGTTGGCAAGGCATCAAACTTCTGTTTTTGCCAACCTTTGTAATTCTCACCTGCATACTCAATGCACAGCGCTAAACGAGCAGAGGCGACTTGCGTCGCCTCTGGTTGCTTAGATTGTTCTGTATCTGACAAACAACCTCACTCCTCTATTCTCTATTCTCTTGCAAGCTGCACTACTCATTGAGCACAACTTATTATTTATTACTTACTACTTACTACTTACTACTTACTACTGTCAATTATTGCGATTGTATATTTTTCAGCAATTGCTGGGCTTCCTGCTGTTGAGCCGGATCTCCATCTTGCATCACTTCCCCAATAATTTCACTGGCACCCTCAGCATCGCCCATTTCTATATAGGCACGAGCCAAATCCAGCTTCATTTGCACCCCGTCCTCCCCCAACAACAAATCAATATCTTCTTCATTGTCAGTATCAAATTCGGGCTCTACTGCCTCCAAGGCTATATCGTCATCGGTGCTATTTAATAACTCATCCAACTGTTCTTCTAATACTTCAGAGGAGGCCTCTATCTTTGACTCGTCAGCAGCTTCTGGCAAAACTTCAAGCTCAGTTTCTGCCTCAGATCCTCCCAACAGATCGTCAAGCGCATCATCCATTGGGATTTGCGACTCCTCTTCCTCGATATCGATAGCCGCGCTGTCCAGAGACAATTCTTCAGCATCATCTTCAAGCTGCAGAGAAGTTTCTGTAATGACCTGGTCGACTTCTTCAACTTGTGCATCAACGACATCTTCAGCACTGTCCAAATTCTCTGCTGCACTTTGCTCTTGCATGGCTGCAGATAATTCGTCTTCGATATCGTCCTGCGCTGATAATTCATCAAGCGCTTCTTGTTCTGCATCATCAAGATCCAAAGCCAATTCAGTTTCATCCAATAAGTCTTCAGCACTTTCTAAATTCAATCCCTCCAGTGCTTCCAGTTCATCCAGAGATGTCACAGTATCGGGGATTTCACTGATATCAACCTCCAGCTCTTCCACTGTAGTATCATCATCTACATCGCCAACTAGCTCCAGCTCCTCGGGGATTTCAATTTCCAGATCTTCGTCTCTACTGGAAACGTTAACCTCCTGCTGATCGATAGCTAACAGCGCATCATCTACAATCGAGTCGTCCTCTTGTATTTCATCAGCTTGATCATTACCTTCTTCCATAGCAGCAGCAAACTCGGCCATGGCTTGTTCTTCAGCATCTAAATCTATATTTACATCAGATTCCGAATCACTTTCACCCAGATCGAATTCGAGACTATCAATCCCATCAAGCATATCTAAGCCTTCATCGTCATCATCTACACTGGTATTTAATTGTGCCTCAAGCTCCGCTGCCAGATCGTCGTCATCAATCCCCTCCAACTCATCTATTCCCGGCACTACAGTACCTTCCAGAGATTCATCCAGATCCATATCCATATCTAAATCAAGGTCTAAATCAAGATCGAGGTCATCAGCGATCATCAAATCGTCCATACCCGCGGCCTCATCCCCCGCCGCAGGATCGTCAACTTCAGCCAAGTCCTGTAATTGATCATCTATTGCCTCATCGGGCAAACTAATTGAGGGCTCTGATTTTTCATCATCCACAGGCTCCGCTTTATTTCTGCGCCGCAGAAGAAGCAGTATTCCTGCCAGTATCGCCAGCAACCAACCACCAGCAGCGGCAACTGCCGCTATAGGGTCTGCCAGCAGTCTATCCAACCAACCCTGATCGCTAAGCTGTCGATCTTTTTCTGTTTGCAGCTGCTGATCCAATTGTCGCTCATCTTGCAGCGCCGCCAACTGCTCATCTTTAAGCATGATGAGCCTATTGATATCTTCAAGCTGTTTAGCAATGGTATCCAGCTTGGCGTTCAAATCCGTATTATCGCGTTCCAGTCTATCAATAGACTCCTGAGAGAGAGCCAATTTAACATCCAGCTCAGCATTATTTTTTAGCAACATCTCGATTTTTTGCGAATCTTTACCCGCAGCCAGAGTCAGCGCCTGAGCTTTTGCTTTGAGCTCACGCTGTGCTGCCTCCTCTTCAGGGGTCAATACATTGAGCATGCCTTTTTCATCACTGACAGGCTTGCCATCGGCAGCGGTTTTTGCCTGGTCCGTCGTGGATTCAGATTTCACAACCTGCTTGTCTGCAACATCTTTTTCACTTTTAGTTGTCTGCTGCTTAGCTTTGGCGCTGGCTTCTGCCTGATCCTTAGTGCTTTGCGAGCTGCCTGAAGCAGGCTTGGCTTTTTGCACTACAACTTTAGGTAAATTGCCACTTTTCCACAATTTGGTTTGTCGCTGCACTTCAGTGTTCGCCTCTTTAGCACTGAAGGCATCAATTTCGGCCTGAGTAGGCAAGTCGATGACCACGTTGGCAGTCATTACATTGATGTTGGCGTTGGGGAAGGCCTGAGGGTTTTTGCGCTGTATTAAGACCATCATTTGCTGTGATGTCACGCGCTTATTGGGCCTGTTGGCGACAGCGACATCCCAGAGCGTATCTTTTGAGCGGATATAGTACTGGCCCTTGGCCAACTTCACTTGTGCAGGTAGTTTTTTCGGCGTGCTCTTGCGCGATACTTTGCGCGCTGGCGCCTTAGCTTGGCTGACACTATCACTGGCGCTGAAATTTCTATTATTTTGTTGGCTATTGTAGGAAGGAGGGTCTAATAGCAGAGTATATTCGCGAATTAAGCGTCCACTTGGCCAATTCACCTCCACTAAAAAATTCATGAAGGGTTCTGTAACTGGCAATTTGGAGGTTAAAATAATTCTACCGGTACCGTTGGGGCGGACTCTGACCTGGAAGCGCACATCAGATAAAGCGCGCTGTGTCGCCAATCCAGAAAGAGCAAAATCGTTGAGATCAGCCATTCTGGATTTAATCTGTAGCGGACTGAGGTTCTTAACTTGAAACAGCTGAATTTCTGCATGAAGCGGCTCATTCAGAGCAGATTTAACCCTAATTTCCCCCAAGCCCAATGCATTAACTTTACTTACCAACAATGCACTGGCTATGGCAATACTTAAACCAAGTTTGCGAAGCATCTATTATCCTTTAACCTAAATATTCAAACTTTGCTGACAACCATTAACCACTGACTTAGATTTATTATCGACTGTCTTACATAGTTTTAAAGCCATATATTATTTTAGCCTTGCTCTGAGAGCTCAACATCAATAAAAAACGGCATCGTAGCCGCACTTAATTGAGAAAAAACGTCAAGAAAACAGCCGGCTATAAAAATCAAAGTATTTGCAGCGGTTCTATAACCTTGTTTTTCTTTGGCAAACAGCTGTAGAAAAATCAACAAGTTATCGCACAAATTACGCTAAAGAAGATACCTATTTAGCCACTACAGGTCAATAAAATAGGTATCAATCTTCTACTTTTAGTCCCTATTAATATTAAGTGTATATTATTTATAGGATATTACAGATATTTTTCAATTAATAATTCAGCTATTTGCACCGCATTCAAGGCTGCGCCCTTGCGACCATTATCGCTGACCACCCATAAATTGATGCCATTATTGCCTGCAAGATCCTCGCGAATACGACTGACAAACACATTATCGGAACCACTACCATTGACCACCGCCGAGGCGTACTCTTGTGTTTGCGGAGCATCTATTACTTCTACTCCATCGGCATCTTCAAGCAGCGCGCGCACTTCATCTGCACTGATATATCCAGCTGTATCAATATGTACAGCTTCACTGTGGCCATGGAAAACCGGCACCCGAACACAGGTAGGATTCACAACGATACTCTCATCTTGTAAAATCTTTTGCGTTTCCCAGACCATCTTCATCTCTTCGCGGGTATAGCCATTATCCTGAAAAACATCGATGTGCGGCAATACATTAAACGCTATCTGCTGGGAGTAGACATTCACTTCTACTTCTCTGGCATTGAGCAGAGATGTGGTCTGTTTAGCCAACTCTTCTAGACCTGCTTTACCCGAACCGGATACTGCCTGATAAGTGCAAACATTAATGCGCTCAATACCCACTTCTCTATGTATCGGCGCCAGCGCCAACAACATCTGGATTGTAGAGCAGTTTGGATTGGCAATAATATTGCGGGCACTGTAATTGATGACACTGTCTGGATTGACTTCTGGTATCACCAATGGCACATCAAAGTCGTTGCGAAAGAAACTGGAGTTATCTATCACAACACAACCGCTATCGGCGGCAATGGGCGCATACTTTTCAGAGGTATCGCCGCCGGCACAGAACCAGGCTATTTGCGTCTGCGAAAAGTCAAAGTCCTGTAGATTCTCAACGCTGATGCTTTTGCCTTGAAATTGAATTTTAGTGCCCGCTGAACGCTCACTGGCCAATAGATAGACCGCGCCTACAGGAAAGTTCCGCTGCTCCAATATGGACAGCAATGTTTCGCCTACTAACCCTGTCGCACCAACAACAGCTACATCATATGTCATACTCATAATTCACCTATACACTTGCCACTTAAGATCTTTTTATGACTTAAGCTGGCTGCGCCTACTATGCAGGCGCCAAATAAAATCAAAAAAGCCCGATAAATCGGGCTGTGATACACCAATATCGATCCTTAAGCTTGCAGTAGGATTCGCAAGGTTCGACGCAGCGGTTCAGCCGCCCCCCACAACAACTGATCGCCGACACTAAAGGCATTTAAATACTGAGAGCCAATGTTCATTTTTCTCAACCTGCCCACTGGCACATTCAATGTGCCTGTCACTTTAGCCGGGGTCAGATCAGTCAACGTCTGCTCTTTATTATTAGGGACTACAGATACCCAATCATTGGCCTGCGCCAACATATCCTCTATCTCATTGAGAGGAATGTTTTTATTTAACTTGATGGTAAAGGCTTGAGAGTGGCAACGCATAGCGCCGATGCGCACACATGTGCCATCGATGGGAATAGGGGTCTCTAATTTACCTAAGATTTTGTTGGTTTCAACAAAACCTTTCCACTCTTCCTTACTTTGGCCGTTGTCTAGCTGGCTATCGATCCAGGGAATCAAACTTCCCGCCAGCGGAACACCAAACTGATCTACCGGCATCTCGCTACTTAAAAGAGTACGGGAAACTTTTTCATCCAGTGCTAAAATCGCCGAACCACTGTCTAACTGATCGGCAACACTTGAATGTATGACCCCCATTTGACTAATGAGTTCGCGCATATGACGGGCACCGCCCCCTGATGCTGCCTGGTAAGTCATAGATGTTAACCATTCTATATGACCCGCTTTGAACAAACCGCCAAGGGCCATCAACATTAATGACACAGTGCAATTGCCCCCAGCAAAGGTTTTAATGCCACAATTTATGCCTTTATCGATGATATTTCGATTCACTGGATCTAGGACAATGATACTGTCGTCGGCCATACGCAAACTAGAGGCGGCATCGATCCAGTAGCCCTGCCAGCCAGCACTGCGCAAATCAGCGTAAACAGCGTTGGTGTAATCTCCACCTTGACAGGAGATGATGGCATCCATCGTTTTCAGCTCATCAATATCGGTCGCGTCTTTTAAGGTGGGAATGGTTTTACCAATCTGCGGACCCTCCTGACCAATTTGTGATGTGGTAAAGAATACGGGCTCATCAATGTGATTAAAATCGCCTTCTTCTAACATACGCTGCATTAACACAGAACCAACCATCCCGCGCCAACCGACAAAACCTACACGTTTCATTGCTATTCTCTTAGTTAGTTAATCTTCTCTCTTTTAGAGCTAGGTCTTTATTTTTCAAGATTTCGACGAAAAATAAGAACCCAGCATTATCCGCGAATATTAAACAATAGGCTATGCATAATTCCACTTATTCGGGGATTAAAAGCCGCTGTTTCGAGAAAAAACTGCCACCCCTAGAGCAAAGTCCAATTTAACTAGCGCAGGCTGTTACAAAAACGACTAACATAGGCCTGCCAGCTCAATACTTTTTGGAATTTTAATGAAAAACTGCCCCTGCGGATCAGCAGACACTCTCACCAATTGCTGCGCCTTAATCCATGCTGACGAAAGCTTAGCAGTTAGCGCTGAACAACTGATGCGAGCTCGCTACACTGCTTTTGTCATTTCAAACATAGACTTTGTCATCAACAGCTACCACTCTAGCTGCAACAGCCACCTGGAACGCGAAGAAATCGCCAGTGCCGCGGACATTGACTGGGTTAAATTGCAGATAATCGA
>ASZI01000292.1 GCA_000416315.1 Osedax symbiont Rs2
CTGCGGATCAACAAAGCAGTGGTTTTGTACTTTCCATCACCACTGCAGCGGGTGTGCTAAATACCGATGAGATACTCTGGAGTAGCAGTGCCAGTGAGATTGCCAGCGCCATAGAAAAGGCGCTGGGATTAAATTTTGGCCAGCTAAATGTACAAGATAACGCCGGTGATTGGCAGATAGAATTTATCGGCATCTACGCCGGGCAGCAGATGGCCACAGCAATTTTTGCCACCGGCAATGTCGTTGCCGGCATTAGCCAGCCCAGCAGTAAGGTTTACGATACTCTAATAAATTTTTCTAGCGCTGATAGCATTGAGCTGCGAGGTTCTCTGGGCGCTGATCAGGTAGATCTCCGGCTGTTTAGTGGCATCACCGATATCAGTACTTACGCAGGATCCGATAGTATAAAAGGGGGCCTGGGCATTAACAATATAGATGCCGGGGAGGGGACTGACAGTATTTATCTGTATGGCAACGCCAGCGATACAGTAGTTGCCGGTGAGGGAGAAGATCTGCTGGTGGTCGATCTCAGTGCCAGTGCTGGTGACAATGACCTGATCCTGGCTAACCATCAGCTCAGCATCAACAACAGTCTTTTACTGAGCATACAAGGCGTCGAAAGTGTCGAGATGATTGGCTCGGCCTTCACTGATAGTTTTTCTGCAACAAATTTCTACGGTGTCTCCGCCTCTACACAAATGTCTAATATACAAGGTTGGAGCGAGTTAACTGAGCGGGTCATCAGAGTTACCCTGGATGATGGTGGCCCTACTATTGTCGATATTGATCTATCTACCGCTGCCAGCTTGCAAGAACTACTGGATATAGTGAATGGCATTGACAGCCGTGAGAACGGAGCGCTCAACCTCAGTTTTGATCAACAATCTGGCGCACTTACTTTCAGCGGCTTAACGACGCTGCTGGCAGCCGGCACTAATCAGGATATCTTGACGGTGCTGGGCTTAAGCTCCACTGCGGTCAACGTATCAGTGTTACAGGGTATCAGTTTGAGCTTGCTGGCTTCACTGCAGCTGACCAGTCAAAAAGGTAATGGTGGTGGTGATACATACTTAGGTTCAGCGGGTGCAGATACTTTTATCCTGACTGAAGGAGATATCAGTGTCGATGGTGGCGGCGGCATAAATACCCTCATAGCGACCACTAGCACTGAATATAGCAGTTTAATTGCCACAGACAGTAAACTGACCTGGAGCAGCGCCAATGCAGATTTGCACACTGTTGTCAGCAATGTAGCCAAGATGCAGTTGAATGCAGCTGATGACGGACTCAGTCTAGATGCCAGCACTGTCAGTGCAGCCATTGACTTGATTTTAGACGCGGGCTTGAGCAATGCACAGCTAGCCTCAGGTTCAGGTAACAATGAATTACGCCTGGATATCAGCGCTCGTAACGACATCAATAGCGACCGTCTAAATGCAACGGTACTAGATGCAGCGCTAAACAATGACATTGTGGTTTACGGTGGCTTGGAGCAAATCACTAGCGAAGACTTTGACTGGGTTGTGCTCAATTCAAATGCTGACTATATCTTAGTGCGAGAGGGTAGTAATAATCTGATCCTGGACACAGCTTTAAGTCTCAATGGTCAATCCATCAGGCTTTCTGCAGCTGATACTTTAACTATAAATGCCGACTTGAGCACCGATAGATTAAACGGCCAAGCGGGAAACATCACTTTGCAGGCCAGACTAATCACTATTGCCAATGCTCGCAGTATTAGTGCACTAGGCACTGACTTAGCGTTTAACGGCGATATTCTGATCAGGGCTGAAGACACCAGAAATGAAGTCAAAGGTTTAGGTTTTTACAATTACGATAAACTGCGTGCCAAAGTGACGGTGAATGCGGCTACTATCACCGGTCGCGACGTCAGCATTAGTGCCTATGCTAAATCTGGCGGCGATAGTTTAATGACCAATAGCGGCGGTGACATTGAAAGTCGAAGAGTGAGTAGCTCCGGTTTAGTTGATCTTCTGGACAGGCAGAGTTTGATTGGAGGTTATGCCAACGCAGATGTAGAAGCGCTGGTGAGCATCGATGTGAATGCCATTATTACTGGCAATGATATTAGTATTAATGCCCGCACCATCACCAATGTGATGGTTAAACCTATGTCAATTGCCTTAGTCGTTGCTATTGGTAATCTCAAAGCCAATGCACAACTCGATATGCACGGCACTCTGTTAGCTGAGGGAAATATTTCACTAGTCAGTCATGCCGATAATAATTTGAAAGTTGAAGCGGATACAGTATTTGGCTTCGACACCGCTATCGCTGGTGCTGTGGCGAGTGTCGCGGTGGGAATATTAGAGTCAGATTCAACAGTGTTAGTGTCTGACACATCCAGGATAGTGGCTAAAGGCAATTTGGATATCCAGGCGAATACTGTAGACAGCAGCTATGTTGTGGCAAAAAGCGACGCTGGCGTAGATGGAAAACTGGCCGCCAGTGCCGCTGTGCACATAGAAAAAGGTAATACTACGGCGACCCTGGCCGGAACCGCATTAGTGTATGGCAATGTTAGTGTAACTGCACAGCAGCAACAGGACTCGATCGATGGCAAAAAAGGCACTGAAGCTGCAGGTGTGGTTGACCGAGTGCCAACGGTTATAGGCCAGTACTGGGATAAAGCCAAAAGTGACATTGGAAAAAAGCTATCAAAAATACCTTTAGTTGAAGGGATGCTTACTCCAGGCAACCGGCTTGCACCTACTAAGTTCACTGCAGGTATAGCGATTATTTATGCCAATGACGTTAATAATGTTAAGTCATACGTAGGGTTAGTAGGGAAAATTACGGATATCCAGGTCGGTGGCACTTTGGATGTTAATAGTAGTGTCGATACAAGATTGCTGACATCAGCCTCAACAGTTTCAAGTTCACCTTCGCAGTTGGAGCAAGTGCTGGGCAGTGTTGGAACAAGCGGTGCCTTTAAGCAAGTTCCCTTTGGCGGTGCGGTGACGGTAGTAATCGCCAATCTGGAAAATGATGCTTTAAGCCAAGTACAAGGGACGACTAGCATAGACGCTCTGGGCAAAATTAGCATAGATTCAGTGTCGCAAAACCTCACCGGATTGATCAGCTCTGATACTTCGATTCACTATGTAAAACCAAAGCTGATCTCCACTAGCGAGCTATTAAGTGATTATGTAATAGCCACTAATGACTTGCTTCGTTTTGACGATAGCGCGTATGCGTGGGCGCAAACAAATGGCGCGGAAGATCCAGATATGAAATTTGGGTTTTTGGGTGCAGTGTATAAATATTTGGGGGTGGATGGCCCCATCGATCTGGCGACTGAGGACTTTAGCAACAAATTTCGCTGGGAGCTACTTGGGGACAGGTTCAGTAGTTTGCCAAGTCAGTTGTTTGGCGGCGTATCAGATTTGTATCTGATTGATAACGTGGCGACATCTGAAGCCGCCGGTGCCAAAGTATCACTGGCGTTAAATGTCTCGGTATTAAGCGCTAAACAGACCGCGATCAGCAAGATACTCAACGGTGCTAACATCAATCAGCGCACAGACATAATCAACGCATTCGACCCGGCCACTGCTGCGACACAAACGGCATTGCACACTGTTGCTGATGAGCTGCTTAGCCCGGTTTGGATCGCTGCTGACAGAGACCTGGATATTACTGCAGCAACCATTAATAAGTCGGTAGATCGGGTGGGTAATAAAACCTCAACCTCGAGTTTTTTAGCGCCGGTAGCGGTTAACTCTGCCACTGGCAGTTCAGACAGTCTAAATGGTGTAGGTGCCAGTGTTACGATTAATAACGTGACTAGCAATAGCCGGGCAATCATTGAATCAGGGACTGCTATCTATGCTGACAAGCTAGTGTTGAATGCCGACGCCAATACTTTTGCGGTGTATTTGGGTTATTCATCAGGCAGCGGTACAGGCAACTTGGGTATCGCCGGGCTGTACATGGGCAATAACATTACCAGCACGGTGATTGCGCAAATTGAGTCGGGCTCTGTTATTGAAGTAGGGACTCGGTTAATTAACCCGCTCAGTGCTGAGCGACTAACTGTAAATGCCAATAATAGAGTAGATCTGATAGTGGCAGCCGGGGCCAGTGGATCCGGAGGTTCAGTGGGAGTCGGCGCAGCTGCCGCAATTAATAATATCACTAAAATAAGCAAGGCCTTGATCGGCACTGAAGGGGACAATATAACCGCCTCGGGCAGCGTGCAGGTAGACGGTGATGTCACTGTGAAGGCAAACAGTGAAGGTCTGTTGATTAGTGCAGCGGTAAGCGCCAGTTGGGCCACCGGCAAAGTGGCACCCTCAGGACAAGCTGCACCGCCAGTGGCTAATACTGCCTATGGTGTCAGCGTTTCAGGGGCTTTTATATTTAATACAACCAATTACACAACGACAGCCAGCCTGACTAACTATCAGAGTTTCAGTGCCGATACGCTGAATTTGCAGAGCTATGAAGGCAGTGGTGTCTACGCCTTTCCAATCGCCTTTGCCAGCGCCTCGGCGCAGAAGTTTGCCTTGGCGGCCGCCGGCATCGGGCTGCGCAATGATGCCAGCTTTACCGTAAGTGCGGGTATTTCTAATCTGACTACGGTGAATTTAACGCAACTAGTGATAGATGCTAAAAACGACAGCACTGTCGTCACCACTTCAATCTCGGCGGCGATGTCCACCCTCGCCGAAGTCTCTGTTGGCACTAGTGGCGCTGCGGCGCTCAGTGGCAATGTATCGATTAACAATGTCACTAATAATATAGACGCCTATATTACAGATATCACTAACATGACCGTGAGTGGTAGAGATGCCGATGGTATTGCACTGAAGATAAATGCCTATGATGAGACAGAAATTTATGCAGTGGCGGTTGGAGCTGCCTATGCAGGTAATGCGGCAGTAGGTTTTACCTACGCCGAAAATAACATCAGCAGTGAAATAGCGGCCACTATTAGCAACAGTACTGTCAATTTAAGCGATGGCAGTTTAGCCCAGCAGGCAAAATCTCAGGCTGACATTATCTCTATCGCCATCGGCGCTGCAGTGACTAACGCCAATAATCCAGATTTTGATGCCTCGTTGGGATTGGCAATAGGCGCGGTAGTCGGGCAGAATTTGACCCGTATCAATACGCGCTCAACTCTGCTTAACAGCAGCATCAACATGCCCGGGGTCAGCAGCGGCAGAGATAAAGTATCCATTGTTGCAGACAATGAAACAGACATAGTCGCTATAGGAGTGGCCGCCGCCGTCTCATGGTCAAGCAGTAATTTGACCAGTGTCAGCCTGGCGGGAACAGGTACAAATATTAGTAACTTGGTACTCGGAGACACTCAGGCTCTGATCCAGGGCAGTACAATTAATCAGTCAATAGCCGCTGTCAGTCATGTCGATTCTGGGGTGTTTGTGTCGGCCAAAGCTGACGGCGACATAGCGGCAGTCATAGTGGCAGCGAGCATTGCCGGCAGCGCCAGCAGTGGTGGTAACGGCGCCGCCGGAGCACTGGGTATTGCTCTGACCAACAATCAGATCGGTGAGGACCCGGACAACTCCAATGCGGCTAATCAGGTCAGTGCCACAATTGATAGCAGTACTATCAATGTACGAGGACAAGTGCGCTTAACTGCTGACAGCGATCAGAGTATCGACGCCAACGTAGTGGCGGTATCGGTGGCGGTGGCAAAAGGGGCAGTGGGGAATCAAGGCGCTTTGAGCGGAGCTGGCAGTAGTTCAGTCAACAAAGTGAAAGTTATTACCCAGGCGGCAATAACCGGGTTGAACTCCCAGTCAGATATCAAGAGCAGTCTATTAAGTTTGAATGCTGATAATGCCAGCACCATTACCGCAAACAGTGTCGGTGCAACCATTGCCGCGGCATTTTCCGGCAACAACGCCGGTACAGTGCCTATTTCTGTGACTATCGCTAAAAACACTGTAGATGCCGATGTGCTGGCTTATCTGGATAACGTTAAACTGCGCTCCTCTGATAACAGCGCCTACCAGCCAAATGTTAGTTTAGTGGCGAATAGCCGCCAGACAATTAATGCGACTGCAATTTCAGCGGCGCTGGGTATCAGCAAAGGCCCCAACTGGGCATTCTCGCTGGCGGGCACTGGAGCGGATGCGCAGAATACAATATTGGGACAAAGTGTCGCCAGTATCCGTTTAAGTGATATAGAGCAAGTGCATGATATAAGCCTCGATGCAGACAACAACTCTACCATCAGGGCTACCGTGGCAGCTGTATCAGCGGCTGGCAGTAGCGGTACTGGCGCGGGTACCTTAGCCATAGGTGCGGCACTGGCGCACAACGATTTAGGAGCCAGCAATGATCGGCTCTCAGTTCGGGCATCGATTGAAAATAGCAAAATTGTCGTGCAAAACAATCTGCTGTTGAGTGCCGGTAATACGATGACTATTAACGCCGGGGTGGGCTCTGGCAGTGCCGGAGTTTCTCTGGGTGTCGCCAGTGGTGCTGGCGCGGGAGCGGGATCTGGAGTCAATAGTTTAAATAATATTTACAGTGAAACGCTGAGCTTTATCAATAATAGCGGCGGCACTAATAAAGCAATCAAAGCGGCAAACATCAGTTTGAACAGTACCAGCTCCGCCACTATAGAGGCGGTTTCAGGCGCGGCAGTACTGGGGGGCAGTTACGCCACCGGTGTATCCGGAGCAATCACACTGGCGGTGGCGCTGGCAAGTAATACCATCAATAGCAACAACAAAGCCTATATTACCAACGCCAATAATATTGATACAGCGGCGGGGGCTATCAGCATGACAGCCACTGCCAATAACACTATTACAGCCACCTCTGTTGCCGCTTCACTGGCGCTGGCAGGAGGCGCCGGTGGCTCAGGCGCTATAAACGGTGCTGGTGCCTCTGCCAATAATCAAATTAGCGGCGAGACAAGTGCCTATCTTGAAAATAGCGCTGTACTAAATGTTGGCAGTTTAACCTTAACTGCCATTGATACTTCTGTGATCAATGCCACAGTTGCAGCAGTCTCTGTCACAGGTGCAGGTGGCGCTGGGGGCGGGCTGGCAGTGGCAATAGGTGCCGCAGTGGCCAGCAATGATATAGGCAGCAGTAATAATAGAGTGTTAGTTAGCGTCTCTGTCAGGGATTCAAGTATTAATTCAACTGCAACGCTGGCGCTCAGTGCAACGGCTAATATGACCATTACCGCAGGGGTCGGAGCTGGGGGCATGGCCATTGCGGGAGGCGCTGGTGGCGGATTGTCTGGTGCGGGTTCCGGGGTCAATACCACAAATGCAGTGTATAGCGATGTCAGTAGTTATATCGATAATAGCAACGCCAATAATTTAGCGGTTACCGCATCCAGCATATCTCTAAGTGCTGATAATACCTCAACGATCACCGCGACAGCGGGTGCTGCGTCACTGGCGGGGAGTTTTGGTGCGGGGGGGGGGGGCTCACTGAGCATAGGGGTCGCCCTGGCCAAAAATACTATTGATACGCATAGCCGTGCATACCTGAAAAACGCAAATAACATTAACACTGGTACGGGTAATATCAGCATTGATGCCAGCTCCAATAATACCATTACAGCAACATCAGTGGCCGCTTCACTGGCCTTTGCTGGCGGAGCCGGGGGAGGTGTCAGCTTATCGGGGGCAGGTGCCAATGCCAATAATCTAGTGGCCGGTGAAACGGCAGCTTATATCGAAGGTAGCAGTGTAAATGGTGCAGCAGTGGAGCTGGATGCAACTAATACATCCACCATTACCGCGACAGTCGCAGCGGTCTCAGTATCCGGGGCCGGTGGTGCCGGCGGTGGTATCGGTGTCTCCATCGGTGCAGCGTTGTCCAATAATGAAATAGGTACAAGTAACAATCCGTTACTGGTACAAAGCTATCTTAAAAACTCGGCGATCAATGCCAGTGGGGCACTGAGCCTGACGGCGATAGGTAACTTAACCATTACTGCCGGGGTCGGCGCCGGTGGTATGTCAGTGGCTGGTGGCGCTGCTGGTGGGCTAGCCGCTGCTGGATCTGGGGTAAATACTACCAATAAATTATATGCCGATGTCAGTAGCTATATCGACAATCAGGCGGCCAGCAGCAGTGTTGTATCGGCATCGAGTTTAAGCATTGGCGCGCATAATACTTCGACTATTAGCGCTACAGCCGGCTCAGCCTCGTTAGGTATTGCCGGAGGGGCCGGTGGCGGTATTTCTGTCACAATTGGTGTGGCACTGGCGCGTAATACTATCGATACCAATACTAAAGCTTATATTGCCAATGCAGATCATATTGATATTGGCACCGCTAATATCAATATCACGGCACTGAGTAATAATACTATCACGGCGACTTCGGTAGCAGCAGCACTGGCAGCGGCCGGTGGCGCCGGTGGCGGGATCAGTGTCAGTGGTGCGGGTGCCGACTCAAATAACCTGGTCAGCGGAGAAACAGCCGCCTATCTGCAAACTAGCAGTATAGTCAATGCTGGCACAGTAGCGTTAAGTGCAACGAATACATCTACTATCAAAGCGACGGTCGCGGCGGTGACCTTATCCGGTGCCGGTGGTGCCGGCGGAGGGGTAGGTGTATCAATTGGCGCCTCTGTCTCCAATAACGAAATAGGTACAGCTAGCGATGCACTACTTGTGCACAGCTATCTCAAAGACTCGGCGGTTAATGCCAGTGGTGCCCTTAGCCTAAACGCCAACGGCACTTTAAACATAGAAGCTGGGGTCGGTGCCGGGGGCATGGCGGTAGCCGGAGGTGCTGGCGGCGGCATATCGGCCGCGGGTTCCGGGGTAAATACCACTAATACTATGTACGCCGATGTCAGCAGTTATATCGACAATCAGGGGGCGAGCAGCAGCGTTATTAGCGTGGCGAG
>ASZI01000293.1 GCA_000416315.1 Osedax symbiont Rs2
GCGGCCAATTTAGCTCAGAGCGGAGGAATCTTTCGGCGATATAGGGTGCCTTTTCTCTTTGCTTACTTTATCTTTGGGCAAGCAAAGAGAAAGTCAGTCGACAACGTCGAAATTTTTTTAATCTTTTGATTTTAAGCTTTAAAAAAAAAATTAGTTTTTTTTTATCTGATCTCTGACAAACTTAATGGCTAGACAGTGTTCCAAGAAAGAGTTGAAACACCAATCACAGCCATAGCATACCGCTCAGTCTGAGCGCAGACTAATAAGCCGCTATATAGCCATCCGCTCTGGACTCCGTCCCCCCATACAACACTCCTGTCTCTGGGTTGCGTAAGATAATTTGACCGCGACCAAAAATACCCGAATCGTAGCACACTTGCACTTGATGGCCTTTTGCCGCCAACCCTTTGGCGATATGTAAGGGCACTTGGTGTTCCAAGGTTATCTCGCGATCTTTCATCCACTGCCAGCGCGGTGCATCTAGTGCCGCTTGCGGGTTTAAGCCGAAGTCGATCATATTAGTGATCACTTGCAAATGTCCCTGGGGTTGCATAAAACCACCCATTACACCGAACGGGCCTATGGCCTGATTATCTTTGGTGATAAAGCCTGGAATAATGGTATGCAAGGTCTGTTTACCGCCGACCAGATAATTGGCCGCCTCTGCATCCAGTGAAAAGTTGCAACCGCGGTTTTGCAGGCAGATACCGGTATTGGGAACCACCACTCTGGAGCCAAAATCATGAAAGTTACTCTGAATAAAAGAGACCATATTACCTTCATCGTCAGCACAAGCTAAATACACAGTGCCGCCCGATTTGGGTTTGCCGGGGGTCGGCAACATTGCCTGATCAGTAATCAGAGCACGGCGCTGGTCGGCGTATTCATCACTGAGCATATCCTTGACACTGACCTGCATCTGATCCGCCTGGGTAATGTATTTCTGGCCATCTACATAGGCCAGTTTCATAGCCTCTATCTGCTGGTGGAAAGTTTCAGTGCTATCGCGATACTCTAAAGGTATTTTTTTCAAGATGTTAAGTGCCATCAGTGCCAGCATACCTTGACCATTGGGTGGGATTTCCCAAATATCATAGCCTTTGTAATTGACGCTGATAGGGTCTACCCACTGTGCATTATAAGCGGCCAGGTCTTCTGCACTTAGGTAACCACCGGTTTCTTTAGAGTGTCGGTCGATCGCCTCGGCCAGTTCTCCGCGATAAAAAGCTTCGGCATCGGTTTTGCCGATCAGTTCTAAAGTGTTTGCATGTTGTTCAAACTTGACGATATCACCGGCTTTAGGTACTTGGCCGTTGGGGATGAAAGTGCTTTTCCAGTGCGCAGTTGCCGGGGTCTCTGCCTGTGGATCGTCAACGCTGGCGGCTTTTTTCCACTGGGCTGCGATAGTCGGGGAGACGGCAAAACCTTCTCTGGCGATATCTATGGCAGGCTGTAGTGTTTCTAAAAGTGAAAGCTTACCAAAGCGTTTAGATAAGGTCGCCCAGGCGCTAGGGCATCCGGGAACTGTCACTGAGGTCCAGCCAAACAGCGGCATTTTAGAGTGACCACTAGCTTTTACCTGCTCGGCACTGATCGTTTTAGGCGCCGGGCCGCTGGCATTGAGCCCATGCAGTTTATCTTTAACCCAGACCAGTGCAAAAGCATCACCGCCAATGCCATTACTGGTTGGCTCTAATACCGTCAGTGCTGCAGCTGTGGCGATAGCGGCATCAATGGCGTTGCCGCCGCTTTGTAAAATAGCCAGACCAATTTGCGCCGCCTGCGGCTGAGTCGTCGACACCATGCCTTTTCTGGCATAGACAGCCGTTCTTTTACTTGCGTAAGGGTAGCTCTGTGCATCGTTATGGAACATCTATTCACCTAATTAAAAATTATTTGACTGGCTATCTGTGCAAACAACAGTGCAGAGAATAAACGGAATATAGGCCGTGACTCTTTACTTATTGTTATTTTTTGATTGACGCTTTTTTCGATCAAAGAGTTTGTCGCTTAAACTGCGGGTTTTATCTTGGGCCGCTTTCTTGGCTCTGGTCATGACTAAGCTATGGCCAAGGTCCTCAATGCTATTGCCCTTATTAACAACTCTGGGTTGGCTGGGGGCAACAACAGGGGCTGTAAACTCATTGCCGGCAGCGGCGGTTGGCGGCAGCTCTTGAGCTGGGTACTGTGCCTGCAATTGGGCGGCGGCATCTTTGGGCGGATTTTTGGGGTACAGCGGCACTTGTCGATCACGCATTTGATCGCGCAGACTCTGGCTGGCGTTGTGTAGTTCGTGGTGTAAGCCATTGACCTTTTTTTCAGAGCGGTCCAAGGTTTTTTGCATTTGTTTTTCTGACTGTTTGGCCAGTGCCAGCTGTTCTTTAACAATCTCTGCCAGCCCCTCGGCTTTAGCCGCCTGAATGTTGGCGTTGAAGGCACTTTGCTCTAACGTCTGGTTTTCCTGTTGCAGTGACTCGACGTTTTTTAGTAAATCATCTCGCTGTAACTCCGTTTCTTGACGCACTTGCCGCTCTTTCTCTAAGCTGCTCTGTGAGCTTTTATGCTCCACTTCTAATACATCAAGCTCAGCCGTTAGCCCACTGATAGTCTGCTGCATTTTCTGTTTGGCCACTTCAGCCTCTATATGTGCTTGCTGGGCTTCGGCGTGAGCTTGCTGGGCGCTAAACAATTTTCCGCGCATCTGGGTTTCTGCATTACTGGCCGCATCAGTCCACAACTGATTGGCCATTTGCCCCAAAGTGGTCTGCATTTGGTACATAGAAGCTTCAATATCAGCGGGCATCTGCTTGTCGATGATATCGCTGTCCTGCGCGCTAGCTTGGCTGTGCTGCTGCGCGTTAAACTGCATTGCGGGGCTGGCACTTGGCTGGTTGATATTGGGGTAAAACTGTTCGATGAGTTGCTGAATACGAGTGAAGTCGCCGCCACCTAAGCGCGATTGAACCGCCCAGGGAGTGACACTTTGCCCCTGCGTTTTTATCTGTTCGATAGTTTGTCGAATTTTATGGTCAGTGAACGGCTGTGAATTACTCAAACTCTGTGAAATCCTGAGGGTGATATAGACTTAACTGACCAGAAATAAATCTGTTAATCCGCTAAGCAGGTTTAAACAACGCTGTTAAATTGTGGCTAGATCAATAACAAAAAAAGTCCTACCCGTAGCGTATTCTACACGATAGCAGTGAGATGCAAAGTCTTGTACGGTGGTGATTTTAGCGCAGAGTTTAACTCGGACAAGAACTGTCGGATGGCAGCTTTTCGAGGTTGGGCCTAAAACACACAAATGATTGCACGATCTGCCACAAAATGTGGCTTATAAAGTATCTCGTTGCTATAGACTTTCGACAGGAAGCCAGCATGTCCTTTGGCTGCGATGCCTAGATCTGAGAATGGCAGAGGCGCACAGGACTTGATCGCAGCTGCCCTTATTTGTAAGCAGTTTCCTCCCACGATAAATAGAAATTCTCAGTTTGTAGATAACGACCGACAAACTCCTGCACGGCGCTATTGTGAACACGGGTTAAATTCGCGCTGGTATTCGCTTTTTCCAGATCACTCTACTAAAGTTTATTAACAGAAGTTATTGGTTATTGATCAGGGGTATCTATGCCAGTTTCCAGCTGTATCGACCCTTTTTCTGCTGGTTGTAAAAGCCGGTAGCTGAGTCACCTATAAGGATTTTTGGCCTAAGGGCAATAATAAACAGGAGTGTTCATGACTATTTCAGTAAATAGTAACAGTGACGGTAAAGTGATTAATATTCAGGTAACTGACCAGTTCGACTATTCTTTGTATCAAGCTTTTCGCGATGCATATTGTAATGTCAGAAATCAAGGTACTAAATTCGTTGTAGATTTATCACGGGCCAACTATATGGACAGCTCGGCACTGGGAATGATCTTATTACTTAAAGAGCACGCGGAGCAACTCAGCGGTGCTGTTGTGATAGCTAAACCCAACGATTCAGTGCATAAAATATTGATGATTGCCAACTTTCAGCAATTGGTGACCATCGAATGTTAGCGTTAGCCGCAGCTAAAAGAAAAGTAACAGCAGAGTCTGAGAATGACAGTACTGTCTTGATTGTCGATGAAGATCAAAATAACCGCTTGGAATTGAGCCATATTGTCACTGGCATGGGGCTTAATCCAGTGTTTGCCAGTACCGGTGCTGAGGCCGTCGCCAAATTTCGCCGACTGGATCCACGATTGATAATTATGGACGTGATGTTAGCGCAAATGCAGGGCATCGGCGCCGCCGTCGAGATAAAAGCGTTGAATGTCAATAAATTCACTCCAATCATCTTTGTCTCCCAAGACAGTGACCCGGATAAAGTTCTCAAGGCAATAGATGCAGGCGGCGATGACTTCATTCAACGGCCCTTTCCGGCGAAGCTACTTGAGGGAAAAATCATCGCCTTGTGCAGGTTTTCCGATTTGTACCGGCAAATTAGTAGTCTCAATGAAATACGCCACCTTGAGACTGAAACCGCCGAGCAACTGTTTACCAATGTTGTAGAGCAGGGCAATGTTGCTTTGGATAAAATAGAAATCCACAAGCAGCCGGCAGAAGTGTTCAGTGGTGATGTACAGCTCAGCGCCTATCGTCCCAATGGTGAGATTAATGTATTTCTCGGCGATTTTACCGGTCATGGTTTAACTTCTACTTTTGGTGCACTGCCGCTTTCAGAAACCTTTAGGGCGATGACCGACAAAGGTTATGAAGCCAAAGAGATTTTAGTGCAGATAAATAGAAAACTGCACAGTTTGTTACCGACTGGGCTCTTTTTAGCGGCGGCTATTGTCACCTTGCGCGGCGACGGAACGGTGACTATCTGGAATGGTGGATTGCCGGATGTGATGGTTTTTCGTGACGGAGAGTTAATTCACAGTGTGCCATCGGGGCATCTGCCTTTAGGTATCCTGCCCAGCTTAAATGAGCTGAGCTTCGTAACATTAAAACTCAAGGAGACAGATCATATATTACTGATCTCCGATGGGGTGCTTGAGGCGCAAAATGAACAGGGGGAAATGTTTGGTCTCAAGCGTTGTTTGCAAAGTATCGCTGAGAATGATCGCATGCTGCAGCTGTCGATAATTGACTGCCTGTTATGTGAACTGAATACTTTTACCTGGAGACGGGCGCAGTCAGATGATATTTCGCTGATTGATATTCCCGGGCGAATGACCAGTAAAATTAACCAATCCCCGCTACCGCCAAAGTTAAATAAGGCTGAGCTGGCCCTTAGCCACGATGTCTGGAACTGGAGGATAGAATTACAAGGGCAAAGCTTAAATAGAATTAATCCTATTGGCGAGGCGATGGGCCGGCTACAGAGCTCTGAGGGCAGAGGAGATCGCTGGAATAATATTTTCACGATATTAACCGAGTTATACAACAACGCCTTAGACCATGGGGTGCTTGGGTTAGAGTCTAGCCTTAAAGAGAAACCCAATGGTTTTCAAGAGTATTTTAGTGAGCGTGAAAAGCGTTTAAAAAACCTTAAATCGGGATCCGTGACACTGCAGATACAAAATACTCGCCTTGCAGAGGGTGGCCGTCTAAAAGTGTGCATCGAAGACAGCGGTAACGGTTTTAACCACATTAAATGGCTGGAAAAAATGAACCCGGATAATTTAACTCTGCTTTCAGGACGCGGTTTATTTCTGGTATCGGAACTGTGTGAAAGCATCGAGTTTACTAACAATGGTGCCAGCGTTGAAGTGGTGTG
>ASZI01000294.1 GCA_000416315.1 Osedax symbiont Rs2
CTATTTATGTCCGCTTTAATGTCGGCAATAATGTCTTTGGTGATCAGCGTATTTAATGTGGGGTTAGTGGCCGGAATTTTGCAGATTTGGCTCAGTGCTTGGGGGTTCTCATTTGTAATCGCTTTTGCGGTAATACTGGCAATTACTCCAGTCGTAGGAAAAATGGTGTCCATGGTAATTGTAGATAACTAGCCGTCAAAACTGCTGGTAAGAAAATCCATCATAAGCCGAATTTTTTGATTGTGTTGTACATCAGCGTGGCATACCAGCCAAAACTCCAGCTTCGGTATAGGCGCGTTGGCCAAGATGATTTGTAACTCCATATAACGCTCGATGATAGGCTGGTGGGTCACGCAGATCCCTGCACCTTGTCTGGCTAGCTCAATTTGCATCGCCAAGGAGTCAGTACGGTTTTTAAAATCTGCTGGGGTGATTTGCCAGCCAGTTTCTTCCAGCGCTTTAAGCATGGTTAAGTCACGGTCGAAACCTATTAGTCGGTGCTGTCTTAAATCATCAATACAATGAGGTTCACCATGCTCTCGCAGATAGCTTCTACTAGCACTGAAATGTAAATTGATATTTTTAAGTTTTTTAGCAATCAGGTCAGGCTGGGTCGGTCGAAACATTCTCAAGGCTATATCGGTATCACGTTTGTTGATACTAGTAGCGCTATTGGATATGTCGATCTCCACTTCTAATTGTGGATATTGACGGTTAAATTGAGTGATAACCAGTGGAAGATAGTAGAGCCCAACCACTTCGTTAGCACTGATACGGATACTGCCGCTCAGGGATTCTTGTTCTCCTGAGGCAATCCGCTGAAACTGCTGGGCACTTTGCAGCATGGCGCTACTGCTCTCTATCAACTTTTCCCCGGCAGCCGTCAATTTTAACCCCTGAGTGCTACGATCGAACAGGCTAACTCCAAGCTTTTGCTCCAGGGCAGCCATGTGTCGGCTCAAAGTCGGCTGCGATGACTGCAGCTCTATCGCCGCGCGCGACAAGCTACCTTGTTTGGCTACTACCACAAAACTTTGCAGCCATTCCCAGCGAAGCTGATTCATGCCGATTATTTCCTATATATGGTTTTTAATAGTGTGCGCTATTCAAATATGGATAGCCAGTAGCAAGTACTGTCTGTTCTTTTGTTTTATGTGAATAGTTAAGCTGACTTCTATCAACTCACATAGGGAGCGAAATATGCAATTACAGCAACGCGAAGCAAAAACCGCCTTAATTATCGGTGGTAATGGCACTTTTGGCAGCGCAGTTGGTCAGGAGCTGCTGGCACAGGGCTGGAAAGTCAAAGTTCTGCTTCGTAATAACCTTCGCAGACCAAAATGGATGGCCAGCACAGCTACGATTGCAGCTGTGCAGATATTTACCGGAGATTGTTCAGTGTTAGCGGATGTTGAGCGTGCTGCGCAGGAGGTTGATCTGCTGGTTTATGCGGCCAACCCCAGCTATAGCCATTGGCAGCAACAGGCCTTTCGTATGTTAGAACCAAGTGTGATCATGGCAGAGAAATTACAATTACAGATATTGTTTCCCGGCAATATCTACGCTTATGACCCTGAAATTCCTCCGGTTATTGACGAGTTCAGTGAGCTTACCCCGCCAACGGGCAAAGGTGTGATTAGACAAGCGATGGAGCGGCGTTTACAGCGCGCTGGGGCTAATGGGGCGACAGTAACACTGATTCGATGCGGCGACTTTATTGCAAAAGACAGCGCTAGCAGCTGGATGCAACATTTATTAAGCGCTAAAAAAAGCCACTGGAACTTGGCTAACCCATCGGTTAATAGTGGCGGCAAGGATCACTATCACAGCTATGTCTGGGTGGAAGACCTGGCTAAAAATGCGCTGGCACTGGTTGATTACGATAGCCAATACAATGGCAATAGCTTTAATCAATGGTGCGACCCCGGTCTGTTTGTCAGCCATCAGGATTGGTTGCAGGCCTTTGCCAAGTCTGACATTCCAGTAAAAAGTAGTAATTTTCCCTGGTGGGGGCTTAAGTTGATGGGACTTTTTAGCCCAGAGATACGAGAAGTGTGGAAAATGCGCTATCTGTGGCGCCAATCGCTGGCTTTAGAAGGCAGTAAAATACGACGGGCTCTGGGTGAGCGCTATAAGTGCCAAAGCTTGGGGCAAGTGGTAAGGGCGTTGACCGGCACAGAGATAAGAAATTAGTCTATACCTTCACCGCGCAGTGCTCTTGTCCGTATGATCCTTAACTGCTATAACAGTGCTGGTTAATTTTGCTGCAGCGTAGATCGAGTAAAGGGTTTAAATTGAAATGTTAATGTTAGATTTAAAACCAGATCGGCTAGCCTGTTTAGTATTTCAATTATCTCGTCACTTGCCTTAAAAGAGCGAATAACTACCAGGGAGCCGGTTTGTTTAATCAAGTTGTACAAATATTATTACCGGTATTTTTAATAGTTGGCATTGGTTTTGTGGTGGGCAAGACCTTAAAGACTAATTTCGCGCCTATCAACCGTTTAAACATGGATATCTTTGTCCCGGCACTCATTTTTACTTCACTGCTTTCGATGAAGCCGAGTTTTTCGCAACTTCCCTTACTGAGCGCGGCGCTTATCGGCATATTACTGCCAGGGATGGTTCTATTTTTAGTGGGGATAAAAGGTAGGCAGCTAAAGGCCTGGGCACCGCCGCAAATGTTCCGCAACAGCGGTAACTTGGCAATCCCGCTGTTTGGCTACGCTTTTGGCCAATCCGCTTCAGAATCGGCGGTACTACTGTTTGTTGTCTCTACCATAGTGCATATCATCTTTGTCAGTTTGTTTCTGAGTAACTCACCGGGCGTCAAAATCTGGCGCTCATTTTGTAGCCCTATTTTTCTCTCTGCTATGTTGGCTCTAGGCTTGGGTCTGTTTAATGTTGAACTCTATCAGCCGCTGTTTAATGGTTTGACCTTAATGGGCCAGGCTGCTATCCCGGTGATGTTGATTTCCCTGGGGTCACAGATGTGCGGGATCAAAAAATCTGGATTGAAGATCGGAATTATCTGCAGTCTTCTCAGTGTTGCTACCGGCGCGGTGGCATTTGCAGTGATCTATTGGTTGATACCACTTGAGTTACAGGAAATGCAGATGATGGTGCTGTTTACTATGTTACCGCCAGCGGTGATGAATTACCTGTTTGCCGAGCGCTATCAAATTTCACCTAATAAGGTGGCTTCAATGGTGTTATTTGGTAATTTATCGTCGATTATTACTTTACCGCTATTGCTGATATTTGCCTTCTCTTTAACTGCTTAACTATTTTAGTCAGCTAACTGATTAGATCCCAGGAGCAATAAAATGCATAAGATTAGTGCTCAGCTAGTTTGCAGGACGGCAACATCAGCTGATGCAAAAAATGTCGCACAAATATTGATAAGCTCGAGGAAAGCATTTTTGCCCTATGCACCATCGCCACATACTGACGCTGAGATTCGCAGCTGGGTTGAAACTTGTCTGTTAGTGGATTGTGACGTAACAGTAGCGGTTGTGGATAACATCAGCGTTGGGGTGCTGGCAGTATCAGTGGAGGATGGTATCAGTTGGATAGAGCAGCTGTATATCGACCCGCAATATGTGAATCGTGGGTTAGGTACATTGTTGTTGGATGAATTGTTTAGTCGACAGCAGGCAACTTTTCGCTTGTATTGTTTTCAGCGAAATAGCAGAGCCAGAGCACTGTATGAGCGCTACGGTTTTAAAGCGATTGGCTATAGTGATGGTGCCAACAACGAAGAGCAGTGCCCGGATGTTTTGTATCAGCGGATCAGTAGTAAGTAGTAAGTCGTAAGTAGTGAGTAGTGGGTGAAAAGTTGTGAGTGGTGATAGTAAACAGCAGATTGAAGCTGCTATTGGCAAGCTCTATAAACAAGAGTCGTCTAGAATACTAGCGGTATTGACCCGTGTGTTTGGCCCACAAAACTTTGCTTTGGCTGAAGATGTATTACAAGATGCATTTGCCAAAGCGCTGCTAAATTGGCAGCAACAGGGGCTGCCGGCGAATCCGCTTGCCTGGCTGATCAGCAGCGCTAAAAACCAGGCGATAGATGTGATTCGCCATAATAAAACCAAACTTAAATTCGCCGATGATTTGAGTTATCACTTGCACAGCGAATGGTCACTCGGTAATACTCTTGAGCAAGAGTTTAGCCAACCTAAGATTAAAGACGATCAGTTGCGCATGATCTTTGCCTGTTGTGATATGGATATTAAGGCACAAAATCGCATTCCCTTTATCCTAAAAACCTTGTGCGGTCTCAGCCTTGAGGCAATTTCCAGAGCGCTGTTACAACCGGTGCAAGTGATCAAAAAACGCCTATATCGCACTCGCAAGCAACTGCAACAACAGTCGTTTAATTTTCCCGAACCCGAGCAGCTCACAGGCTTGATGCACAAAGTGCACACGGTGTTGTACTTGTTATTTAACGAGGGCTTTCACAGCAGCGAAAAACAACAGCCGATCAATTTAATGTTTTGTCAGGAGGCCATAGGTTTGGCAAAACTGTTGATTGATGAGCCAAGCGTGGTCAATCAAGATACTTTGGGATTGCTGGCACTGATGTATTTTCAAATTGCCAGAGTGTCATCGCGAGTGGATCAGCAAGGTTTTAATGTCCCGATCGATTTACAGGACCGAAGTTTGTGGGACCAGTTACATTTTAAGAGTGCACGGCAGTTGTTGCAGCTGGCGCCAACAAATGTAAATGGCGGGGCGGGGCGCTTTTTTCTGGGGGCGCTAATCGCCAAAGAACACTGTGCAGCTTCGTGTTTTGCAGACACTCACTGGCGGCAAATAGTTGAAGTTTATGAGCATTTGATACAAATAACCCGCTCTCCGGTGGCTGGCCTCAATCAGGCGATAGCCATTGCCTATGCGGGTGACGTAAGCCTGGGAATAGCAAAAGTTAAAGATCTACAAGGGCATCCTGCATTAAAAAAATCACATATGCCACTGGCGATACTGGCGCATTTAGATGCAAAATCCGGCAATGCCGAACTGGCCTATAAGCAGGCAGAAGCATCTATAGCATTAGGTGGCACTGCACATGAGCATCGCTTATTGATGCAACAAATACAGCGCCAACTGGCAGGCTGATTTAGCCCATCTGTTGTACTTCACGTACTTGCACTTTAATGCCTATTCAGATGCAAAATCCGACAATG
>ASZI01000295.1 GCA_000416315.1 Osedax symbiont Rs2
CACGCCTTTTCTTTTCCCTCACACCTATCTTTATACCCACTACTTCCAACTTTATCTAACCTCTAGCGATAGCAATAGCTGCGCCGACAATTCCCAGCCCCAGGGAGCGGCCAATGACATTGGCGACTTTAGACACATTCACATAATCAAACACTTTAGAGCCAATCAGGCCATAGATGGTCATTACGATAAACAGGCAGACTAGCTTGAGCGCACCGAAATAGAGGATATCTTCGACAAAAAACTGCTCGCGGGTAAAGTTTGGAAACAGCGCTAAAAAGAACAGTAATGCCTTGGGGTTTGACAGTGAGGTTAACACGCCCTGCAGATAAATTTTCCAGTACTTCTTCGGCTTACTGCCTGTCACTGGCTGTTGTTTACCTATGCCATAGCGACAAATTTTATAACCCATATAAGCCAGGTAGGCAGCGCCCAGGTAACGTAAAAGCTCATAGGCGGTCGGTGATTGAGTGATCAGCAATCCCAGACCAGTAGCCACCAGCGAGATCCAGACAAAGTTAGCGGTCAACAATCCCAATATTCCTGCCAGCACATAGCGGTAGCCATAAGCCGACTGGTAGAGCACAAATAACATCGCCGGTCCCGGGGTTATTTCCAACAAAAGCGTCACTGCTAAAAACTGTAGCGTTAATTCCATTTTATCACCTGGTATTTCCATCACTGTGTTTAGCAATCGCTAAGCACGTTTTTAATAATATGAGCAAAGAGCCGCTCTACGCTTGTTGCAGAGACTTTAAACTACACAGCTTAGCTCTTATTGCTGTAAATTTTTATTACTCTGCATTAGGCCGCTGTGCATAACTGGCGATAAAGCTTTTCTGGCCACTGGTTTCTGGACCCGAACCCGCCGCCGTCACCATATCTGAGGCTTCAGCCAGCGGGTAACCTAATTTAAGTAGCAGGCAAATTGCACTTGAGCCAGTGCGACCGATCCCCGCAGCGCAGGGAATCAGTAAGCTTTCCCCGCGCTGCAATCGCTCGGCACACAGCTGCAGTGTGCTGGAAAAATGTTGTTGATCTTCAGGACTGGAAAAATCTTGAATCGGATAAATATCTATACCACAACTCAATTTCTGCAGCTCAATAGCGCTGGCATATTCGGGTGATTTCGCGGCTATTTCCAACATACTGGTCAAGCACAATATTCTGTCTATATTATATTTGGCGCAATTGTTTTGAAACTCTTGCCAACTCTCAAAGCGCCCGGGCATGCTGTGTAAATACAAACCGCCGGTGACTAAAGCGATCTGTCTAAACACTGTGGTTTTCCTTGCAATTAATTAGAGTTAGCACTGTCTGTCCACTGATAGATATTATCCCACTGTTGGGTCTCTATCTGTACAAAATCGTTTTTAAGATAAAAGCGATTGGCACGACTCTCTTTTAATGCACCCAGACGCAACGGCCAATTTACAGCACGGGCCTGCTGTTTTAGTTTATCCAGAAGCTGTTCGCCAAGTCCGCTGCCCTGATACGCAGGGTCTATATATAAGTGATCCAACCACAAATGATCAGATTTGAGCTGCAATACATAAAAACCTAGCAACTTTTGATCGCGGATGACCTTTTGTGTATCGCAGGCGACAAAATTGCTGACAAAACGCTCTCTGGCACGCAGTCGATCAAAGCGCCCCACTGCCTCTAAGCTAGGTTGCATCGCCTTAATGCGCAACTCGACTAGTGCCTCTAAATCACTTTCATCGACCGGACAGATCTGTATCTCGCTACTGCTCATTGTTACTCCAAGGTTTAATCGATGAAACCTTTAGCTTTTGCATCACTTTTCAATATAGATAACTTCAACTCTTGCAATTGAATTTCCAGTTGCAAGTTTTTTCTTTCACTGGCGATAGCCAAACGCTTTTCCTTAGTGACCTTATCTGCCACTAACTCATCAAACAATTTTTCAAGATCGCTGTTTAAGCGTTCAATCTCTCTCTGTTTGAGCCTGAGTTCTTTTCCCAGTTTGTAGGCAGGCAAAAAAACCGCCTCACTCTCTGCACTGCAAGTATCGTGATAATAGCGGCCGTCACTGGCATATTTCCAGGCGAATTGAGCGGTACAAAATTTATTAATACCTTGATTCCAACCACGCTGATACTCGGCAAATTGCGGGGTAATAGCATACTCGGCACAAGCTTCTGTATGCTTGGCTACATAGCTGCCTTTTTTGCCGCTCAGTGCATTTTCATAACCCACTTTTGACCAGTCGGCGCTGATACATTCTGACTGATTCATACTAGCGCAGCCGCTCAATAACAAAATCGAGCCCAAGCTCAGTAACTTTGCATTATTGGAAAAGAATTTGACTTTTTGCATCACAGAAACGTCCGATAATTATTATTTAAATTTGCGGTTATACTAGAGGTTTAGCGTTTACTGTAAAGATCTTTTTACCGACGACCACCAATAAAATACCGCCGAGTATCAACAGCGAAGAAATTACTAATCTGCTACTCAAAGGTTCGGCCACCAGGAAGATTCCACCTAGGGCAGCAATCACAGGTACCAGCAATTGCAGCACTGCCGCATGCATAGTTTTTAGGGCTCTCAGTGCCACATACCAAATACTATAGCCAACCCCAGAGGTCAAAGCGCCGGAGATAATAGCCAAGATCAAACCCTGACTGGAGAGACTGTAGTCGCCGATATTATAAATCACCAAAACAATAAGCAAAGGCGTTGTGCGCAGAAAATTAAAGCTGGTATCACGCAGTGGATCCACAGATTTTTTCCCCGCCAAGGTATAAAACCCCCAGCCAATACCTGAGAGCGTCATTAATATCAAGCCTTGACTGGAGGGAGCCGACACCCCTGGCAACATCAAATAGACGAAGCCGCTAAAGGCCAGAATAATCCCCATCCATTCAGTGTAATGCAGTTTGTTACCGCCGTAGATAGACATAGCAATCATGGTCATCTGTACTACGCAAAAAAAAATCAACGCGCCAGTACCCGTATCCAGAGATACATAGGCATAGGAAAAACCAAAGGCGTACAGAAACAACATGCAAGCGCCAAACCAGCTTCCTGTCGCTGACTGCCCAGTCTGTTTCCCCCCAGACTTGTGGCTAAATTCTGATTTGATCCACAAAATAACCAACAGCGCGACAATCCCAGCCACTAGACGCACTAATGTAAAACTACCTGGATCAATGAAGGCTCCCTGGGGATGCATTTCCAACGCCAGACGACAGAGCACTGAGTTGGCGGCAAAGGCGATCAGCGCCAATAGCGTGTAAAGGTATGTTTTAGCGGTATAGTGAGTGGTGTTTTGCGGCATTTTGACTCTCAGTACAACAGTGCCTGGCAGACTGACAGACTCTCTGAATTTGACTTGTCTCTACAGAGACAGCCCCAGATTATGAACCCACTTTATCTAAAGCTCAACCTGACATTAATTTTTCAGGCTTAAAAAAAATCGTTGTTTGCACTTAGCTATCGCGCCGATGCGCTTATAAAACTTAATCGCCCTTGTATTAAATTCGGGAGTTTGCCATTGGATAAGATGGCAATTTAATTCTTTTGCTCGCTGTTTAATCGCCTCCATCAGGCTCTCACCCAGACCCAGTCCGCGTGACTGATCATTTAAGAACAAACAATCTAAATACAGATAATACTCTGCATCCCAAGTGGAAAATTGCGGCACAAATGTGGCATAGCCTATTAATTTGTCATCTAACTCAACCACTAATGCTTGCACAGTTGCCTGCGAAGAAAACAAATGCCTTTCTAATCGCTGCTTTTTCCCTGCGACTTGATATTCGCTGTGTTCAAACTCTGCATGTTGTTGACACAAACCAATAAAATCATCTAAATCCGAGGGCTGTAAATCGCGGATGATCGCTGTATTTAACATATTCTCTCTCTTGAGCTACTGTAAATTGTAAGAACTAGTTCAGGAGCCGTTTAAGATAACATCAGATCGGCCAGAGCTAGATTATCCTGATAGGGATAGTTTTGTACTCTTAGGTTCTGTGCAATTTGCCGGGTCGCCTGGGCTGACCTGTTTTGACTCAATTTTTCCTTGGCAAACCACTGCTCTAGCGGCATTTTAAAACAGCGAATAGCGGCCAACATTTGCTCAGTTTGCACTTTTGATAGTTGATCGAGCCCCCAAGAAGGTTGCAACACTTGCTCATAATAGTCGACCATCTGCGCCATAACGCTCAACTTTTGCTCTCCCCCAACCACTTCGCTCACTTGTCCTTGAACATGCAGCGCAGTGTAATTCCAGGTCGGAACAATCAGCTGATCTGCCCAGTTCGGCGAAATATAACCCTGTGGCCCACTAAACACAGCCGTTATCTTTGAGTTAAACAAGCCATCAGCATCTGGATTGGCCGCCGCCAAGTGGAAATACAAGCAGTGCTCTGATTCGTCATAGAGTATCGGAATATGATTGATACAGGGCGCTCTATCAAGCGCTACTGTTATCAACTGCGCAAAACTGTAATCGCGCATTAGCTGTTTTGCGAGTCGCCAATCATGTTGTGCAAAATGCTCTGGAATATACATAAGGTCACTCTGATTAATTTATTGACTAGATTGCTCAGGCTAGTGAGCTGCCCTTGTGCTCAATTGCCAACAAAAATTGATTATGCAATTTATTTGGTATAGCTTAAACAACCAGAAACAAATGAATTGATATACCAGAATGAAACAGCTTAACCTTAGTATCAGCACCGACAACAGAGCATATTATCTGCGTTTAGCGCAGGCGATAGAGCAGAGTATTAGATCTGCTCAAGTACAAGGCGGCGAAAAGCTGCCCTCAGCACGTGCCCTGGCTGAGCAACTGCAAGTAAATCGTCACACAGTAATGCGCAGCTACTCAGAGTTAGTCGCTCAGGGGTGGGTCGAAAACTTACAGCGATCTCATTACCGGGTCAGTACTGAACTGCCGATTGAGCAGAGTAGAAAAATTCAGATGGATCCGACCAGCGCTGTCAGTAGCTTTAAATGGACGCTGAACAAGAAACCAAGTGAAACTAATTTCATCAAGTCCAGCGCTCACTATCAGTTCAGTTTTGCCGGGGGCAAACCTGATACTGATTTGTTCCCTTTTGATGAATACCGATCGTATATTAATGATGCGCTAAAGCAGCCACGTCCAGAGTCGCTAAACTACGGAGAGAATCAGGGAGACCCCAAGCTTATCGAACAGGGCTTAATTTACCTGAGGCGGAGCCGTTCGCTGCAAAATAAACAACTGATTATTACCAACGGCTCCCAGGAGGCACTATACCTTGTTTCGCAAATGTTACTGACCGGGGGTGACAAAGTTGCCGTTGAAACTTTAGCGTACCCACCTGCCAGGCAAGCTTTTGAAGCTGCAGGGGCCACTTCGCTTGAAGTAACACAAGATGAATCCGGCATATGCACTGATCACTTGCGCCATCTGCTCAATACCGAGCAAATAAAGTGCATCTACCTTACACCCTTGCATCAGTACCCAACCACTGTCACTTTATCAGCCGGGCGGCGTGCAGAAATCTATCAATTGGCGCAGCAACACAATGTTTTTATTATTGAAGATGATTACGATCATGAGTTTCACTATAGGTGCCAGCCTATTGCGCCTATGGCCGCCTCCGATCCTGCCAATTTAGTTATTTATCTGACTTCTTTTTCCAAGATCATGTTTCCCGCGGCACGTGCCGGGATGCTGGCGGTGCCCAGCGCACTACTGCAACCTCTGGTAAATTTTCGTACCACTATTAATCACAAACCGCCAATGTTACTGCAAGATGCACTGGCGCGCTGGATGGCCAGCGGTGGCTTTGAGCGGCACATTCGTCGCTGCACTAAAGCCTATCAGTTACGCTATCAAAACGCTGTCCAGCAGCTACAAAAAGCCAATCATTTGGGGGCAAAGATGCACTGTCAGGTGCCCGATGGAGGTATGGCACTGTGGGTAGAGACCGCTATTGATTGTCGATTACTGGCAGCAGAGCTAGAGAAGCAGAGTATCTACATCCAACACAGCGGTGAATTTAGCTGTACTGGCGCGCCATCGCAACATATCAGGCTGGGATTCGCCGGACAATCGATAGAAAAATTTAACCTTGGATTCAACAAAATCATTGATTTGGTACTAAGATTACAACAGCGATAAACTATATTGATGCTATTTCTGGGGCTTTTTTAGGCCCT
>ASZI01000296.1 GCA_000416315.1 Osedax symbiont Rs2
AAATACTGAGCCAAGTGTCAGGGATGATGCAAAACAAAAAATGGCTACACTGGTATTGTACGCACAGTTAAAACAGGGCGTCGATATTTTCGAAAATGGCCATTTATTTGAGAAAATTGTCTATATGTTTCAGCCTGCAAGGTTCGCAACACTAAAAGGCACAGTGGCTAATTTTACAATGGGTGTACCTCTTACTATCAATGGTTTAGGTTTTGGTATTGCATTTGGCTTGATATTGAATTTATTGATGATGTGGCCTTTGAACAGATGGGCGCGGCGCAGAAGACTGGATCAGTCTTGAGTAGGAAGTAGGAAGTAGGAAGTAGGAAGTAGGAAGATAAAGACTACTGACAGGGATGTCAGTAGGGGCGAGTTAGTATGTTGTTTATTGTTGAATATTCAGGAGACATTATGCAATTTGCTAAGGATATGAGTTCGCCACATAAAGGTTTGTTTGTAGCTGTTAGAGCAAAACTTTTGGCGCTAGATGATATTGAAGAGTTAAAAAAACAAAAGATCACCACTTATGCCTATAACGGCTCGCCATTGTGCCATATCAGGACTATGCCCAAAGGTGTGGATATCGGTTTTCTTAAGGGTTTTCTGATGGCCGATGATTATGGGCTTTTGCACGGTAATACTAAAAGAATGAAAGTTCTGTCTTTGTCCACTATGCTCGATCAAGAGTTAGATTATTATTTTCAGCAAGCTTTAAGGGCCAGTCGTAAGTAGTAAGTAGTAAGTCGTAAGTAACAGCCAAGATACTACTTGGCTGTTAGGGAATAATTTTAGTCATGGAAGTACGGGTGATGCCAGAGATTGAACTTTACAATTAACGTCAGCTAGACTCAGTCGATGGGATTACGAACTTGTACCCCGCTAATGTACTCAACGGTTTACCTAGCTGATGATACAAGGTAATTCATACACTTAGTACAGCAGGCTATTTTATTAGATCAGCAAATGGCAGGAGATAAGGATTAACCCCAATTGCTGTACAACCAGTAGCCGTTATTTAATTCAGGATTCGAGTACTTGCTCTGAGTTATCAGGGGTGAGTTTAATGACTAAATAACCGATAGCAATTTCTATATAGGAAGAGTACTGCCATAGCTGATCAGGCAGTTGCACACCTATGAAGTTACCCCATAAATCGAAGTCCATGTAACTGCCGACTAAATCAACTAGTCCAAAAGCGATGATGATCATTCCTAGAATTTTCATGTGTATTCCCTATTTATAATTATTGTATGTCAAACTTTATTGGGTGTTAGCCTCTGCAACATAATGCTATTGGGATAAAATTCGCGATTTTTTTGTAAATGCGCGACAGCTTCAGCAATTCCAAAGCACCCTGAAAATTCGATTCTGCACTAGTTTTAATCTTTATGCTAGGCTGATAATGGAGTTTTTTGACTAATATTGTTCAGTCAATTTTGTGAGTTAGTTAATGGAGCTGGATTACTCTGCAATGGCTGATGTGGCGATAGTCGCGTGCAGAAGCACAGGGGTGAGCATGACAGGTAAAGTGGCAGGCAGCATCGCTGCTGCTGGTAGCGAATGTTGAAAATTCGTCAGATAGAAAAATTCATTCGCAACTAAATTACAGGTTCAATTAGAGAAATGAGTAGCAATAAAATCTTCTTAGAAATAGATAAAAGGTCGTAAGTTACAGGAAAAATAGCAACCTACAGACCTTGAGTATATTAAGAGGCTGTCAATTAAGAACACCTCTTATTCACGCCGTTTTTTTACAAGCTGATACGAATCAGTGCCGGGACAAACTCCATCAATTTGTCGCTCTCTATTAAACGGGCCGCATCTTCAATATCCGGTGAAAAATAGCGATCTTTGTCATAGAAAGTGACGATTGCTCGCAACTCTGTTTTCGCTTGCTCTAATACAGTGGAGCTTTTAAGAGGCGCACGAAAGTCTAGTCCCTGACAGGCTGCTAAGTATTCTACTGCTAAAATTCCCGCACAGTTTTCTGCCATGTCACCTAGTCTTCTGGCGGCAAAAGTTGCCATGGAAACGTGATCTTCCTGGTTGGCAGAGGTTGGTAAACTGTCAACGGATGCCGGATGCGCCAGACTCTTATTCTCACTGGCCAGTGCCGCCGAGGTGACTTGCGCCATCATAAAGCCGGAGTTAACACCGCCGTTATCAACTAAGAATGGTGGCAGGCCACTAAGCTTTGAGTCGATCAGCAATGCCATGCGTCGCTCGGACAACGCACCGATTTCTGCCAGTGCCAAGGCTAAGTTATCAGCCGCCATAGCGATAGGTTCAGCATGGAAGTTACCTCCGGAGATGATATCGTCCTGCTCCTGGAAGACTAAGGGGTTGTCAGAGACAGCATTGCTCTCGGTCAAAATGATATCGGCGGCGTTGCGGATCTGGGTCAGACAAGCGCCCATTACCTGTGGCTGACAGCGCAGAGAATACGGATCTTGGACTTTTTCACAATCGACGTGGCTGTCTTCAATTTGCGAGTGCTTAAGTAATTCGCGATAGGCAAAAGCTAAATCAATCTGACTCTGGTGGCCGCGCACGGCATGGATGCGCTGATCAAAGGGCTTGCGAGAGCCCTGGGCTGCATCTACTGAGAGTGCTCCGATAACGGCACCGGCAGCTAATAAGTTTTCAGCTTTAAACAAGCCCTGTAATGCCAGTGCGGTAGACGCCTGAGTACCGTTAAGCAGTGCCAGTCCCTCTTTGGGCGCCAGTACCAGTGGATCTAAATCTACCAGTGCCAGGGCAGTCTTGGACGAGATGACCTCTCCTTGATAGCGGGCGTGACCTTCACCAAGCAAGGTGCAGCTCATGTGCGCCAGGGGTGCTAAATCGCCGCTGGCACCTACTGATCCTTTGATCGGGATGCAGGGATAAATCTGTTTGTTCAATAGAGTGATCAACGCCTGGATAACTTTTAAACGTATACCTGAATAGCCGCGAGCCAGTGAGTTAACTTTTAAAACCATTAGCAGGCGCACAGTTGCATCGTCCATGTACCTGCCGACACCGGCAGCGTGTGACAGTACGATACTGCGCTGTAAAACTTCTAATTCATCTTCTTTGATACGGGTATTGGCCAGTAGACCAAAGCCTGTATTGATGCCGTAGACTACCCGGTCTTCTGCCAGTACCTTAGCAACGGTTTGCGCCGCCAGGTCGATCTCATGGTGGCTGCTCGGGTCGAGTTCGATATGCATATGCCCAAGGTCTAGCTCTTTAAGTTGCGCTAAAGTTAGCTGGCCTGGCTTGATAACTAATGTCTTCATGATGTTTCCGTTTTCAATGTCTTATGATTTTGAGTAAATGAATGACTAGGATTGGCACTCGTCGATCATTGGAAGATTTAAATCATTCTCTTTGGCGCAGTCGATGGCAATTTGATAGCCGGCATCTGCATGGCGCATAACGCCAGTAGCAGGGTCGTTCCATAACACCCGGGCCAATCGCTCTCTGGCATCATCGGTACCATCCGCCACTATTACCACACCTGCGTGTTGACTAAAGCCCATGCCGACACCGCCACCGTGGTGCAAGCTGACCCAAGTAGCGCCGCCTGCGGTGCTCAGCAGTGCATTTAACAATGGCCAATCCGAGACGGCATCAGAGCCATCTTTCATGCTCTCAGTTTCACGGTTAGGTGAGGCGACTGAACCGCTGTCTAAGTGGTCGCGGCCGATGACAATCGGTGCTTTTAGCTCGCCACTGGCAACCATGTCGTTGAAGGCAACAGCCAGACGCGCTCTGTCTTTAAGTCCGACCCAGCAAATACGTGCCGGCAGCCCCTGAAAATCTATGCGCTCGGGAGCCATATCTAGCCAGTTGTGCAAATGCGGATTATCCGGGATTAGCTCTTTAATTTTTGCATCGGTTTTGTAAATGTCTTCAGGATCGCCACTGAGTGCTACCCAGCGGAAGGGACCAATGCCCTCACAAAATAACGGACGAATATAAGCCGGTACAAAACCTGGGAAGTCGAATGCGTTTTCAACGCCCATATCCAGCGCCATTTGGCGAATATTATTGCCATAGTCAACCGTTGCTGCGCCGCGCTCTTGCAGCGTTAACATAGCCCTTACTTGAATCGCCATTGACTCTTTGGCAGCGATCACAACAGCGGCTTCATCTTGCTCGCGCATCTGCGCGGCTTTTTGCATGCTCCAGCCCTGTGGCAGATAGCCGTTGAGTGGGTCGTGGGCACTGGTTTGGTCTGTGACTACGTCGGGGGTGATGTTGCGCTCTACTAATTCAGGATACAGATCGGCGGCGTTACCTAGCAGGCCGACACTGATAGATTGCCCTTTTGCATGGGCTGCCTCTATCATAGCCAGGGCTTCATCCAGTGAACCGGCTTTTTTGTCTAAGTAACGGTTGCTCAATCTAAAATCGATGCGTGTTTCATCGCACTCAATTGCCAACATCGAGAAACCGGCCATAGTCGCTGCCAATGGCTGTGCACCACCCATGCCACCCAAGCCGCCGGTGAGTATCCATTTGCCTTTGGCTTCACCGCCAAAATGTTGGGTGGCCATAGCACCAAAGGTTTCATAAGTGCCTTGCACTATGCCCTGAGAGCCGATGTAGATCCATGATCCAGCCGTCATCTGCCCGTACATCATCAAGCCCTGCTTATCCAGCTGGTTAAAGTGCTCCCAGGTGGCCCAGTGCGGAACTATGTTAGAGTTGGCGATTAATACCCGCGGGGCATTGCTGTGGGTTTGAAATACCCCCACTGGCTTGCCTGATTGTACTAATAAGGTTTGATCATCTTCCAATTCGCGCAACACTTCGACTATTTTGTCGTAGCTTTCCCAGTCGCGGGCGGCGCGGCCGATACCGCCGTATACAACTAAGTTGGCAGGATGCTCTGCTACCGCTGGGTCTAAGTTGTTCATTAACATGCGCATCGCTGCTTCACTCTGCCAGTTTTTGGCAGTAATAGTGCTGCCGGTAGCGGCTTTAATGTTGCGGCTGGTATCCAGTCTAGTACTCATAATAGCTTTTCCTTATAATTTCCAATGGCCACCCAGGCAGTATCTGTTACCCGGGTGAATCAATGTGGCGATGCTGACTACACCTGCCGCCGACCAAGTACGACGACTGATCTGCAGGCAGGGGCTGTGATTATCAATTTGTAGTTCTGCGGCGATGGCGGCGCTGACTAATGTGGCTTCAATCTTGTGACTTGCCTCAGTCAGAGGAGCGACCTTTGACAGATAGGCATTGGGGGTCACTTTGCTAAAATTTTGCTGTAAATATTCTGCAGCCATAGCTGGGTTGACTAGTCGATCTTCCCACTGCACCGGGATATTGTCCTCCAAGTGCACGATCACAGAATGAAATAACGGCGAGTCAATATCGACATTTAGCATCTGCGCTTGTTGTTCGCTGGCCGAAACTTCATCCATAATAATGATCTTGGCTTTGTAGCTGTGACCACGGCTGTGCACTTCGTCGGCGATGTTGCGAATCTCCAGCATAGTGCTGACAGGGCGGTGTTCTGCGACAAAACTACCAATTCCAGGTGTTCTGATCAGTAGTCCGTCATCATTGAGAGTTTGTAGTGCCCGTCTAGCAGTCATGCGACTAACTGAGAACTGCTGACAGAGCTCGTTCTCTGAAGGAACCCGATCACCTGGAGACAATTGGCCGTTATCGATCTTATCTTCGATGAATTTTTTTATGGTGATGAACCTTGGGGTGCTCATGATCATGTCCAGTAATAAAGAATGGCAAAATTCTAGTTGTATATGGTTGTATATACAACTAGAATTTACAAATAAATTTAATTTGTGGCTGCAAGCAGAGACAGGCAAGTTTTGGAATCGATATGAAGTCTAATTAAAACAGAGGTTTGATTTTTGTTGACTAAAAATATTGCCAGTTTACACAAGTCGCTCAAACACAGATAAGAGAGAAACAGCAGATGTCAGAAGTTGATTTACTGATTAGCAATGTCAATTTGGCCAGTATGAGCGAAACAGCTGATTCTCTGCCAATGGCTGATTACGGCACTATGAGCAATACCAGCATTGGCATTAAAGGGGGAAAAATTCACGGTTTTTACCCACCTGCTGCAACACTGCCGACTGCCACTTGCCATATTGATGGCAATGGCGGCTGGCTAACACCCGGTCTGATAGATTGCCACAGTCATTTAGTCTGGGGTGGTAATCGTGCCAGAGAATTCGAATGGCGTCTGCAAGGGATCAGCTACCAGGAAATATCCCGTCGCGGTGGAGGCATTGCCAGTACCGTGAAAGCCACCCGGGCAGCCAGCGATGAGGAGTTGAAGATAGCGGCTGGACAGCGCTTGAATAGTTTGATGGCAGAGGGCGTGACTTGCATTGAAATAAAATCTGGCTATGGTTTATCGCTAGAGCATGAAGCCAGGTTGTTGCGTATTGCCAGGGAGCTAGGCGAGGAAAACCCAGTGACAGTGCAAACGACATTGCTGGCTGCGCATGCGCTGCCACCGGAGTTCGACGACAAAGATAGCTACATAGACGAGATCTGCACTAATATTATCCCCAAAATTGCTGAGCTTAAGCTAGCCGATGCCGTAGATGTTTTCTGTGAGGGCATAGGTTTTAGTACTGAGCAGTGCCAGCGGGTATTTGGCGTCGCCAAAGAGTACAAGCTTGCAATTAAAGGCCATGTTGAACAACTCAGTGACTTAAAGGGCTCACTGCTGGTGGCCAAAAATGCCGGTCTCTCGGCTGATCATATTGAATACCTGCAAGCACAAGATGTTCCTGCTTTGAAAAGTGCCGGCACTGTTGCAGTGCTGTTACCGGGAGCTTTTTATGCCCTCAAAGAACAACAGTTACCGCCTATTGCTGCATTGCGTGAACATGCGGTGCCAATGGCCGTCGCCACTGATTTAAATCCTGGTACATCCCCGCAAGCATCGCTGCGCCTGGCAATGAATCAAGCCTGTGTGCTTTTTGCGCTGACCCCGCAGGAGAGTCTGGCGGGGGTAACCCGAGAGGCTGCCAAAGCACTGGGACTTGGCCACTGTAAAGGGCAACTAGCGCTAGGTTTCGATGCCGACATGGTGCTCTGGGATATTGCGCATCCTAGCGAGTTGAGCTATGGGGTGAATCTGTGCAGCCCCAAAGAAGTATTTTATATGGGACGTAAAGTAGACAGAAAGTAAATAGCAGCAGTAGTCGATGAGGCCGGTTTGATCTGCAGTTAACTGCAATATTAAAAGCCGGTTGCATCGGTACACAAGTCCATCTTTGTCAACATATATTGCGTGTGTCAAAGGTGCTTTTCGGATTTGTTGATCTACATCAGTTTTTTGTAAGTCAGTGTTTTTGTTTTTCTAGTATCTTATTGAAAAATCTATGTTTATTAGGTATTGTCGGCATTTTTGAATTGCATTTGCCACGATCATTAGGGTTGGTGATATGTGCTATCAAAATCTTTTTATCAATATCTAGGTTTAACTGTTTCCAGTGATTAATTATGGCGGAAAGTAAAAAAATTTTAGTGGCTTTTGTAGTCTTCGTAATTGTTGTTATGTGTCTTGGACTCAATTCCCAATGGCAGCTATCGAAAATTTCTCAAGACACCGATGATCTCTATCAGCATCCTTTTGCTGTTTCTAATGCGGCAAAAAATATAAATTTCAATTTGGTTTCCATGCATAGGTATATGAAAGATGTTGTGCTGGCGACAGATGAAACAGAACTGTTAGTAGCAGTTAAAGCCGTAGCTGCTCATGAAGAGAAAGCACTGTCTGAATTTGATATTATTTTTGATCGTTTTTTAGGTGATAAATCCAAGATAAACAAAACCTATCGCACCTTTATTGATTGGAAAACCATTCGCAGTGAAGTGATTCAATTAGTTAGAGATGGCCACAGGGAGCAAGCCATCGCTATCACTAAGGAAAAAGGGGCCATTCATGTTGGCAATTTAAATTTATTAGTTGAAGAGTTCGTGATCGTTGCATTTAACAAAGCACAGACATTCCACTCCAGGGCGCTGTCAAACGCTAATAACGCAAAGTTAATCAATTTGGTCTTTTCCATTGTCGCGCTAATACTAATGGTCGTTTTTGTTATATATATTAGAAGAGGCTTGGTGTTG
>ASZI01000297.1 GCA_000416315.1 Osedax symbiont Rs2
GGCGTTGAGCCAAAAGATACTGGTAGACCTGCCTATCACCCCTCAATATTGCTAATGATCTACATATACGGATATCTTAATCGTATTCATTCGAGTCGACGTCTTGAACGTGAAACACAACGCAATGTTGAGCTCATGTGGCTTACAGGACGTTTAACTCCTGACTTTAAAACCATCGCTGACTTTCGTAAAGATAATGGTAAAGCTATCCGTAATGCCTGCCAGAAATTCATTCTTCTATGCCGCAAGTTGGAGCTTTTTAGCCAATCAAATATCACCATTGATGGCAGTAAATTTAAAGCGATTAACCATCGTGATAAAAACTTCACCCGTGCAAAGATGAAGCGCCGATTAGAGCAAATAGATAAAAGCCTAGACAAATATATGACCAAGCTGGAAGAAACTGATCAGGTTGAATCTATAGGTATCGATCCTCAAACAATCAAAATTAAGGACAAAATATCTGTATTAAATTAAGAGATGCAGCGACTGAAAGAGATAGAAGTTGAGATGCTGGCCGCTCCAGATAAGCAGGTCTCACTAACGGACCCCGACTCCAGATCAATGAAAACACGTGCCCAGGGTATCGTTGGCTACAATGTGCAGACTGCGGTGGATGCGGAGCATCACTTGATTATCGCACATGAGGTCACAAATGAAGGTACTGATCGACGTCAGTTAACTAATATGTCTATCCGTTCTAAAGAGGCGTTAGGCCAGGATAATCTAACGATAATTGCAGATCGAAGCTACTTCAGAAGCGAAGAAATACTGGCCAGCTATGATGCAGGCTTTAGACCCTTGGTGCCTGCAACTTATACTTCTAATAATGTGGCCCAAGGGCGTTTTGCTAAAACTGACTTTATTTATATCGACTCAGATAATGAATACCTTTGCCCAGCAGGTGAACGTTTACGTTGCACTGGCATCACAACTTATGCCAATAAAAAGTACTACAGCTATACCAGCAAAGCATGTAAAGGCTGTCACATTAAGACCCAGTGCACTACTGGCAAAGAGCGCCGGATAAGGCGCTGGGAACATGCTGATGTACTTGGTGATATGCAGGCATGGCTAGAACAAGCGACTGAATCTATGAAGATTAGACGCCAGACTGTAGAGCATCCCTTCGGAACCATTAAAGCACGGATGGGAGCCACTCATTTTTTAACCAGAATTTTAGGGCGAGTCAGCACTGAAATGAGCCTACATATACTGGCATATAATATGAAACGCGTAATAAATATAGTGGGAATCAACCGATTAATGGATGCTATAGAGGCCTAGCCGTAATCCTGAATTATAGTGCGTCATAAAGAGCTGATTACAGCGCCTCAGCAGCCCTAGACTTATTTAACTAGATGACAAAGTATGACAGGCTAAAGCGTAGAAAAGCTCTAGAATTTGATATATTCAGGGAAATAACGTCAATACACAGGTTTTTGTGTTTTCACACAGTCTGGGCCGTTAGTTGACACAGCAATCTAAGGAAAACAGATTTCTCAATGAGCTTTAACGATCAATTTATAAGAGGAGATTTTAACGGCTTTGAATGATTTTTGGGAAAAGGGAAAGTACTGTATATTGCCAAATCTTTGCCAATTCTTTGCCAATTTTATTAGGGGGTAAAAAAGGGCATTGTAAGGTGGTGATTTACAAGAGAATTGGTAGGACTAGGCAGATTCGAACTGCCGACCTCTACCATGTCAAGGTAGCGCTCTAACCAACTGAGCTATAGTCCTATATAGTGTTCTTCGCCTTGCGGTGAAGATGTTGCGTATATTACATGCTTAATTTTCTTATGCAACATTATAAAGTAATAATTTGTAACTAAATAAGCAGTGGTTAATTAACGTACTGGCCTAGATGTGAGTGAGCGGAGTTTGCTTGAAACTGTTGTCTGTGTTGTTTAATTTATTGGTTTACTTAGCACTGACTCATCTTAAATAGGCCTCTAGTTGGAATAATTTAAATTACTTTTCACAGTGTGTTCAGCCTGTTTTAAAGTCACCTCAAAGAAGCGTCGCCGGTAATCAAAAGACTGAAAGGGATATACTGGATAAGGCTTTGTTGGGTATTGTTTTGACCGACATTCCCTGTCAGTCAATAGTGCTTTTGCTATCAGTTAGCTATCAATTAGCTAAAATCCAGCTAAAACAATTTTTCCTTTAGATTTTCCCGATTCCAACAATTGGTGTGCTGCGATGAGATTGCTGGCATTGATGGTACCGAAATCACTGGCAACTGTGGTTTTTAATATACCTTCGTCGATCATTTTAGCGACCTTGGATAATAGCTGGTGCTGGGCAATCATATCTTCAGTTTGGAACAGCGAACGGGTAAACATTAGCTCCCAATGCACAGAGACACTCTTTCTTTTAAAGGGCAGAATATCCAGGGCTTCAGGGTCATCAATCAGCGCCATTTTCCCCTGGGGGGCTATGGCTTCGATGATGGCGGGGAAGTGCTCGCCGGTATTGGTCAGGCTGGCGATGTAATCTACAGTTTCTAAGCCCGCTGCCTTTAATTGCTCGGGTATTGATTTATGATGATCAATCACCAGATCTGCACCTAAATCACTGACCCACTCTTTGGTTTGTGTTCTGGAGGCGGTGGCGATGACTGTAAGTTTGGTGAGCTTTTTGGCCAGCTGAATCATTATAGATCCGACCCCGCCCGCAGCGCCTATAATCAGTAAAGTACCACTGCTGTTGGCATTTAAGTTAAAGCGATCAAAAAGAAGCTCCCAGGCGGTGATCGAGGTAAGAGGAAGGGCGGCGGCCTCTACATCACTCAGGCTTAGTGGTGCCTTGGATACAATTCTCTGGTCAACCAAATGATACTGAGCATTGCTACCAGACCTATCTAACGCTCCTGCATACCAAACCTTGTCGCCCACTTTAAACAAGTTCACCTGGTCTCCTACAGATTCTACGGTGCCGACAGCATCCCAACCTAGTACCTGATGTTGATTTTCAGGGGGTGTGACTCTTACCCTGATTTTGGTATCTACCGGATTGACTGAAACAGCCGCTACTTTTACCAATATATCCTGGCCGCTGGCGACGGGCACCGGCAGTTCAATATCGAGTAGAGCCGATGGATCGGAAATCGGAAGGGATTTTTGGTAACCAATGGCTTTCATTTGCAACTCCTGAAAATAGTTATATGAGTACAGTTCGACAGTGCTGAAGGATTATAGGTATACTCTAAAACATAGCAAGTACGCACAAAAATGTGCTGTAGTATCCTTTTGTATACCTAGTGGGCAAACCAAGATGAGAGAGAGCATGAGACACAGTAACTATGGCAACAATTTTGGTTGTCCGCTTGAGGCTGCTATCGAAGCAATTGGAGGAAAATGGAAGGGGATTGTTCTCTACCATTTGATTGACGGTGTTAAACGCTTTAATGAATTGCGCCGCCTTATGCCTTCAGTTACTCAGCGAATGCTGACAAAACAATTACGTGAGCTGGAGGACGACGGCATTATTTTACGGCATGTCTATGCGCAAGTTCCACCTAAGGTTGAATACAGTTTTACCGCTTTTGGTACTACATTAATACCTATACTCAAGGACATGGAGAAATGGGGCAAAGTCTTTGTTGCCAGACTAGATGAGATCAAAGATCAGCAGTCGGGAAGTTAAGCGGTTATGCTCAGCTGCTGGCAAATATATGGGTAATTATCAGGAGGGCCGGTTTACAAAAAAGGCACATATTTATGACTAATTAAGTTTAAAGCCGCTGAAAATGGGTTATTGGAAACTTAGTAGTGATTCCCAGGAAGCTATATATGGCAGTTGCTACAGCAGACTGGGTATTTGAAACTGGCTATACGATGCTGAATTTTTTGGAGAAAGAAGGAAATAACTATATTGCTTTACTACACTTATTTTAATTGAGAATAATTGTTGCTAAGGGATTGTAGTTTTGGTAAAGAGCTTAGGACGTCGTTGCTATTATATGTTTTTCGTTAAAAGCTGGCTTAAGCTTTCGCTGTCAGTCGGTCTTGTCTGTACCTTTAGCTCTGCCAATGCGCTATCCCTACCCCAGTTGATTGAACTGTCAGTGCAGCATCACCCTTCAGTAAACGTTTTACAAGCCAGAGGCAATGCAGCCGCAGCAGCGCTGGATGGTGCCAAACAGCAATTTAAGCCCAGTTTTTCGCTCGAGGCTGAAACGGTCTATAACACTAGCAGTAGCGATGCCTATGCTGGCGATAATCACAAACTCACCTTTAGCATTACTCAGCCTTTGTGGAGTGGCGGTCGATTGGAAGCTGGTCGGGACCGGGCTGTGGCCAAAACACAATCGATCAAGGCGCAGACTGAACAGAACAGACAGGCGCTGGCGTTAAATGTGATTCAGAGTTACGGCAATTGGCTAAGTGCCTATAAGAAACGCCAGGCATGGGCAAAGAGTCTGAAAGAGCACCAAAAGCTGCGCAATCAGGTCAAAAGACGGGTGCGACTTGGATCATCCGCGAGAAGTGATTTAGCCCTGGCTGACGGTCGATTGGCGTCGACTCGTGCCGAGCTGGCGGCGACCATAGTTGATGAGCAGATCTCCCTGACTCGGTTATCGCAGTTAGTCAGACAAAAACTCAGTTCTATCGATTTATCTGTAGGGCAGCCGCAGACCAAGGCGATTGAGGTGCTCTCTACCCAGCAACAGCTACTGGATGAAGCGAAAAAAATTAGCCCCAATATACATTTGGCCAACGCTCAATTAGACCTGGCCAGAATTGCCCGCCAAGAGCGAGAAAAGTATTTCCAGCCCACCTTGTCACTGCGACTAGAAAGTCAGTATGGAAACTACAGCACTAAAAGCAGTGCTATAGATACACGGGTATTTTTGCAGATGCAATCAACCTTTGGTCCCGGCTATGCCCAGAGAGCCGGAATAAGAGAAGCGCTCGCTCAGCAGCAGGCGGCCAATGCAAATATTGCGCTAGAGCAAATATCAGTGGTTGAACAAGTGCTGATGGATTATCTGATTGCCCAGTCCTTTGCCGAGAGAATCAATGCGCTAAAACAATCACAAGACACAGCAATTCTGGTATCGGCCTCCTACAAAAGACAATTTCTGGCCGGGCATAAGAACTGGCTGGATGTACTTAACTCCGCTCGGGATCTGGTCAATAGCAGTATCAAGTTAGCAGATGCGCAAACTCATAATCTGGTAGTTACTTGGCGTCTGGCGATCTTAACTCGAGGAGCAGAAGGATATAGGAGGGGAATCATATGAATCATACTTCTACACTGCAGCCCTGCCTGATAAAAATCTGTCAGATGCAAAACAGCGCGATTGATCGCCTGGCGATTCAAGAAGCTTGTATCAGTGTCGACGCGCAAAAAAGTGCCGGCAAGCAGTTAAATGTTGTCACTGAAGTGCTGCATTTAAAAAAAGCTAAATGGCTAGGAAAAACAGACCCCTCAATCTTTCCGGCGCTGATATGCAATTCCATGGGAGAGTGGGGAGTTATCGTCGGTCAAAACGCTACTAAAGAGTGGATAGTGCAGTGGTGGCAAGTGCGGGAGCACCAGTGGAGCGAGAGTAGCCATCAATCACTCACAGGTTACAGCGTCGCCAATATAGATTTAAAAAAGATATTTTATGCCGGTGGCAGTCCTGTCTATCAAATGATTCGCAGTGAAGTATTCTCGCATAAGAAAATTTTATTTGAGGCAGTGCTGGCGGGCATTGCCATCAACTTAGTCGCCTTAGGTACTTCTTTTTATACCATGCAAGTCTACGATCGAGTGGTACCGACAGGGGCGTCGCAAACTCTTTATGTACTGACCATTGGTGTGTTACTGGCGGTTGTCTATGAGCTGTTCTCTAAGAAAGTGCGCTCAAGATTATTTGATCGCCTGATAGACAAGGTCGATCAGCGTTTAGCCCGCAGTATTTATCTGCGCTTTCTGGCGGTGCGTATCGATCAGCTTCCCAGCAGTGTCGGTACTTTGGCCTCCCAGGTACGCGGCTATGAAACAGTGCGTAACTTTATGACCAGTCTTACTACGCAGTTGTTGGTGGATGCGCCGTTTGCCTTAATGTTTGCATTAATATTGTTTGCGATAGCAGGACCTCTGGCGCTTATACCGCTGCTGTTTTTCTTGCTCAGCGTTAGTATCGGTTTGTATTATCGGCGCAAAGTAGCGGCACTGGCCAGCAGTGTCAACAGCGCTGTTAATTTCAAAGTCGGCTTGATGGTAGAGACCATTGAAGGGGCCGAAAGCATTAAAGCCGGGCAAGGTGGCTGGCGGATGTTATCTCGCTGGATGAATACCACCGACGAGTCGCGCAGCTATGAGCGGCAAATGCGTAATATTACCGAGCACTCTGCCTATGTGATGGGCGCCTTTCAGCAGTTCTCTTATATCTTACTGGTTGCCAGTGGTGCGTTACTGATCAGCAGGGGCGAGCTGACCATGGGGGCATTAATAGCCTGCTCTATATTGTCCGGAAGAATATTAGCGCCGGTCTCTTCAATTCCCTCACACTTAATGCAATGGGCGCACACTAAAGCGGCATTGCGCGGCTTAGATCAGTTATGGGAACTGGAAGATGATCATTTTGGCACAGACCATCCGCTGATTCTGGAAAATATAGATGGGCGCTTCAGACTCGAGGAAATAGAGGTCAGATACGGCGATCGCAAAGCGTTAAATATTGATCGTTTGCAGATAAATGCCGGGGAGAAAATTGCCATATTGGGTCCGGTAGGATCGGGCAAAACCACCTTGCTGCGGCTATTGACAGGCATGTATAAACCTCAGAAAGGGCGGGCGTTATTGGATGATGTAGATTTAGCCCATATAGCCAAACCCTGTCTGGCTGAAGCCACCGGCTATGCGCAGCAGGAGGGCAGATTATTTTCAGGTACTTTGCGTGACAACCTGATCTTGGGTCTGATTGATCCCGGGGATGCAAAAATATTGGATGCAGCACGCACCACTGGATTGTTAGACAGTGTTATCAATGTGCATCCGCAAGGGTTGCAACAAACTATTTTTGAAGGGGGAACAGGCTTGTCAGGTGGGCAGCGACAGCTGGTTAATCTGACCCGAGTGTTCTTACTAAATCCGCATATTTGGTTACTGGATGAGCCCACCGCCTCCATGGATCGCAACCTAGAAGTACTGCTGATAGCAGCCCTTGGACGACAAATTAGCAGCGATGATACTTTGGTATTAGTCACTCACAAACCCGAAATGTTGGAATTGGTTGATCGCATTATTGTGGTCGCCAATCAACAAATTGTCATGGATGGACCTAAAGCTCTGGTTCTGGAAAAAATGCAACAGGTCGGGCTAAAGAAAAGAGCTTAAGTTGAGCAAGTGAGAGGTGAGGCATGTCCGCTCAAAAGAAACTGCACAGTGTAGAAGAACTTGATCAGAATATTGAGCATCGACTGGCGATTAATGATAGCCAGGCGCTACCCATTAATGATGTGGAAGAAAAAGAGAGCCGCCCTTTTCCGATGGGGTTGTTGCTGTTTGTTGGCTTGGCATTTTTTATTGCCTGGGCATCAGTGTTTGAGATCGAACAAAGTGTCAGAGTGACGGGCCAGGTAGTGCCTCGCGCCCATGTGCAAATAGTGCAAAGTGCCGATGGCGGTACACTCTCGCAGCTGTTAGTCAAAGAGGGTGATAAGGTCATAGCCGGGCAGTTATTAGTGGTGTTAGAGCAGCATCATACCCATGCTGTATACCAAGAAGCCAGATCGAAAACAGCGGCTATCAGTGCCGCCTTGATCAGGGCAAAAGCAGAGAGCGAAAATAAGGAACCGGTATTTGATACAAGTTTTTTAGATTATGCACAGTACACACAATTACAGCAGCAGCTGTATAGGCAGCGTCGACAAGGATTAGCCGATGAAATCAGTACCTTTGAATATAATCTGGCGCTGGCTAAAGAAGAGTTGAGTATCAATGAGAGATTATTTTCCAGTGGTGATATCAGCCATTTAGATGTCATGCGCAGTCGTCGACAAGTGAATGAGGTTGCGGGTGAAATCAGCAAAATTAATAACAGGTATAAACAGCAAGTGCGCGAGGAAATCGTAAAGTTAGCCCTTGAACTGCAAGAGAGCGAGATCCGCTTGCAAGATCAGCACGAAACGGAAGAGCATTCGGACATTACCGCTCCGGTTGCTGGCGTGATTAATTATCTCAAGTTTAACACGATAGGAGGCATCCTCAGACCGGGGGAGGAAATAATGAAAATAACCCCCACAGACACCGAGTTGGTCATAGACACTAAAATTGCGCCTATAGATATAGGACAAGTAAAAGTGAATTTGCCGGTGGCGATAAAGCTGGATGCCTTTGACTCTTCAATTTTTGGCTCTATAACAGGTGAGTTGAGCTATATCAGCTCTGATATATTTCAGGAGCAAAATACTGAAGATACCGCAAATACTTATTATCAGGCGCAGGTCAAAGTTGATCCAGAATATCGCAAGGCAAACACTAAATTTCGTGATATTGCTCTAAAACCTGGGATGACAGCTACAATTGATATACGCACCAACACTCGTACAGTTTTGCAATATTTAATGAAACCCGTTTACAAAGCTTTCAGCGGGGCGCTGAGCGAGAAATAACTGTTCAGGGAGTAGCTAAATTGTAGCTATTTTGAACTAAGTACAAGCGGAAAACTATCATGTTATACATCTATACCGGTGACAACTCTCAGTTCCTGGATCAGGGGCAAACTCACAGAATCCAAACTCAAGCTAATCAGCAATACAAAGTCAGCTACGACGATCAAGGTGAAGAACTAGTTAAAGGGGCTTCTGTCGGCTGGGTGAATCACGATTTACTACTGCAGTACCCCGACGGAACTCAATTAATACTCGAAGAGTTTATGCTCAATTGCCAGGGAGCTGACAGTTGTAGTGTTAGCCTGCCCGACATTACCTTAAATACATATAACACATTGAGCAACACCTTTGAGGTAACAGAAGATAGCGATGATAAGCTAAAACTGCTTTCTGAGCTGCTCTACAACCCAGAACAGATAAAAATTGACGGCATACATTTGCAGTTAGATCAGGCTGCAACTCTGGGTGATCCTATCGTGCTGCAACGATTACTGGAGCTGGGTATTGAAGTTGTCGATCAGCAGATAACGGAAGTAGAAGCGTTTGTCGGCGCCAGCGAAGACGGCCTTTTTATTACCGAAGCTGAAGACGTGGTTGAAATTTCACCCCAGCCAACCTTGAGCATCTCTTTGGCAGACAGTGCACTGAAAATTGGCGAGACTAGTTTAGTCACTTTTAGTTTCAGTGAAGCTCCATTAGGTTTTAGTGCCGCTGATATCAGTATGACCAATGGCAGTTTATCCGGTTTATCAGTGACTGGGGATGCCAAGGTTTATACCGCAACGTTCACTCCTGATATTAATACTGAAGCGGATACAAATGTCATTAGTGTCGCCGCCAATTGGATTAATAACGCCGGTGTAATCGGTGTCCCAGCAAGTTCCAGCAATTACAGTATAGATACACTAGCACCGACATTGACGATTAGTTTATCGGATAACAATCTATTGGTTGGTGAAACCTCGGTCGTAACCTTCAGTTTCAGCGAAGTCCCGGTGGGCTTTAGTATTGGTGATATTAACGTAGAAAACGGTAGCTTAACTGGCTTTAGTGTCACTGCAGACGCAAAAGTGTATACCGCCACTTTAACCCCGGATAGCAACATCGATGATGGTAGTAATACTATTAGTGTTAGTGCGAGTTATAGTGATGCTGCCGGAAACTTGGGCTCTGCGGTCAGTTCAACCAACTACAGCATTAATACAGTGACGCCCACAGTCATAGTTACAATGGCAGATACGGATCTGGCAATTGCAGAGACATCTCTGGTCACTTTCACCTTCAGTGAGGGTCCGCAGGGGTTTACTAGCGCCGATATCAGTGTCGATAACGGCAGCTTAAGCGGTTTTAGTGTCACTGCAGACCCATCAGTTTATACAGCGACTTTTACTGCCAATGCCAATGTAGAAGACAGTAGTAATTTAATCAGTGTAGGTACTGGCTATACTAACGCTGCTGGAAATTCTGGAACTGGTTCTTCATCGGCAAACTACAGTATAGATACACTGGCACCGACAGTGGCTATCTCTCTGGCGGATACTGCATTGAAGATCGGTGAAACTTCATTAGTTACATTCAGCTTTTCAGAAACACCTGTTGGATTTTCCCAGAGTGATGTAACTGTAGAAAATGGCAGCTTAAGTGGTTTTACTGTTACAGCTGACGATAAGGTTTATACCGCGACTTTTAC
>ASZI01000298.1 GCA_000416315.1 Osedax symbiont Rs2
GGAGGAGAGCGGCCCAGCCGATCAATTAGACAACAAATACCGTTTTTACGATGTCAATACAGTGCGTATGCAGCTTTCCAATTGCATTGGTCGTCCACAGCACTTACCTAGCTGCGAATTTTTACTGGCGATGGCGCTGGGGCTCAGAGTTAGTGTCCAGGGTAGTGGCTGGGTAAGCACTGCGTTAAAACAACAACTGTTACTTGCTCGAAAACAGTTATTGACCGCGCCGGTGAATATTTTATCTTCACTCTTTGAACAGCTCAGTAAAAAGAGTATGAACAGGCGTCTGAGCGTCATGGAAAACTTGCTCTGGGGTTTTGAAAAATCACCGCACAACCACCACAAGCACCAAAAACTGGTGGATATTGTTGAGCGAGCACTGATAAAAAACGAGGCGGAGGCACTAGTATTAATCGTGATTTCCCTCTCCCAAGTTGGCATCAGAGGAGAGCGCCTTCCACAGCAAGCCAAACATAATATCCAATTAGTCAGGGCACTGATGAAAAGACCGAAAATACTGTTAATGCATAATGCGCTGCCGGATAAATCTGATGCTGAGCTACAGAGTTTACTCCTGGGGATTAAAAAAATACTGCCCGATACTAGTGTGATTATGTTTTCCAATAAAAAAATTGTCACTGATCAACAAGTGCAATATTACCAGCTAGATATCGATGGCTTGCACCTTCTGCCAAAAACTCAGCCGCTGCATGCCTGAAGCTGCATTCACAGGTGAATTGCACCTCCCAAGTTTGTTAGTTTAAAGCTTTCTCTATACAATGGCCGGCATTCTTACACTGGAGAAGATGCGAATAAGTTCCGACTGCTGTGTACGGGTAATCAGTACTACTGAGCATGAAAGTTTGCGCGCTAAAAAGATCAATTTAGCCCTGTTGATCAGAGCAGATTTTTCGTGCGGCTATCGGCTCTTACCTGCACCGCGTAGATAGCTGCTTCAGCCGAGACACTGCGGACTTACTACATCCTCCCTAAACTTACAGGCAATCGATATGCGAATTTGTGGCGTTGAATTAAAAGGAGCAGAAGCTATTATCTGCTTGTTAGATTATGAAAGAGGCGCATTTAGCGTCGCGAATTGTCGCCAGCGACAACTGAGTGTGTCACAACCTGCTGCGACTGAAGCCATCCGCGGTTTTCAATTTACCTTCAACAAACTGATTGAAGATTATAACATTGAGCAAATTGTGATTTTGGAGCGCATGCAAAAAGGTAAATTTGCCGGTAGCGCTGCCAGCTTCAAATTTGAGGCTGCTCTGCAGTTACTTGACTTACCAGTATCACTGCTAAACTCCACCCAGATCAAAGAACTGATCAAACGTAATCCGCTGGATGTCAGTATTGATGACTTGGGACTTAAAAAATTCCAACAGGGTGCTTTTAACGTCGCCTACGCCGAGCAAAATCGTATTATTTACCAGAGCGATAGCGCTGAGTAACAAGACTGCCCCGGCTGCCATATCGCCTCCGGGGTAAATAGGGTTAATCTCGCTCAAGCTATCGTTTCTTTTTGTCTGCTTACAATTGAATTATTGCAAACAGCACCCATTATAATCCCAGTAAAATATTACACTGCCCCACAATAATAAAATCATCATGTTCACTGGCCTATGGGCAGCATCCGGACGAGACTCACAGCTATCTGTAATCTTTACAGAAACGCTAGTAGCTGTTCTTATGTTGCAAAAGTAGCGAAAAGGAATATGCGAATTGCCGCCGCTGCTTTAGCTTTTTTAGAGAATGTTGCTTTATCGGTATGCCGCTTACTTACTTTCGACCTCACAGAGCGTATATTTACTGTTTTAGTTCTTATAATTTTATCGACATAGCCGCGTGCGGGTACCTAGTGACATGGAATCAAAACTAAAGAATTTTATCTTCCGCTACAGCGGCAAAGAGCAAATCAAAGTATTACTGCTGACACTGTTTATCTTTCCAATGCTATATTTGGCTCTGGAACTGCCTAAAACAATTATTAATGAAGCTATATCCGGTGAGGGTGAGCGCTCTCTGTTCGGTATGAAGTTCAATCCCGTCGATTTCCTGCTAGTCCTTTGTGCCATGTTGCTGGTCCTTGTGTTAGTCAACGGCGCCTTCAAAATGCGCATTAATACCTTCAAAGGCATTATCGGTGAGCGCATGGTGCGCAGATTGCGCTACCAGTTAATCAACCAACTGATGCGCTTTCCCCCCGCGCAATTTCAGCGTACCTCCCAGGGCGAAATAATCTCGACTATCACTTCAGAGACCGAGCCGCTGGCCGGGTTTATCGGTGATAGCTTGGCCCAGCCGTTATTTCAGGGCGGTACTATGTTGACCATCCTGACCTTTATGTTTGTACAAGACCCTATCTTAGGCTTGGTCTCTATTTCGATGATTCCACTGCAAGCTTATGTTATCCCGAAGATGCAGAAGAAACTGAATGCGTTAAAGAAACAGCGGGTGACAGTGGTAAGACACTTCTCCGGTCAGATCGGCGAAATTGTAGACGGGCACCGGGATATCAAGTTGCACGGTACCCAGAGATACCACCTGGCGCAGTTCTCCCACACCTTAGGCCGATTGTTTAAAATCCGCTTCGATATTTTTAAACAAAAATTCTTCATGAAGTTCATCAACAACTTCCTCAATCAGTTGCCGCCTATTCTATTTTATGCGGTCGGCGGAATCCTGGTGATTAAAGGTCAGTTGAGTATCGGTGCTTTAGTGGCGGCGCTGGCAGCCTATAAAGACCTGGTCTCCCCCCGGAAGGAACTGCTGACCTACTACCAACAATACCAGGATTCCAAAGTGCGCTACGAGTATATTCAAGAGCATTTTAATCCCAGTGGATTATTTAATATTGTTGCCAGGGACGACGACAACATCCCGGATTTTTCTGCTGGGATACGCTTTAAAAGTCTCTACATCAAAAACGAGCGCGGCGATTATGTCAGCCAGAACATTAACTTAAAAATCGCACCGGGGAGCCATGTTAACATCTGCAGTGACAGCGAATTACTGCTGCGTAAGATGGCAATGAATGTGCTCAACATCGAGCCTATCGCAGCCGGAGAGATTTACCTTGGGCGCAAGAAAATCACCCAGTTGGCCAGTGAAGATTTGACCAAAAAAATTGCCTATATTGGCCCTGAACCTTTCATGGTTGAAGGGACTATTTTGCAAAACATTAATTACGGTTTACGGCGCTTGCCGCCACAGCGAAATTTATCGCTGCTCAACCCTGAACAGCTATTGGCTATTGATGAATCAGATGCTTCGGGCAACAGCATTGAAAGCATTGATGATGTCTGGACTGACTTCGGTATGGCCGGGGTCGAAAATTGGACCAGCTTATCGCTGTGGCTACAAGACCTTATGTCCGCCATAGGTGCAAGGCGCATGGTGTTTGAGTTTGGTCTTAAAGATTACATAGACCCGCTGGCTATCGCCCCGATAATGCACGATAAATTCTCTTTAACTAAAGAAAACTTATTTACCAATTTACGAGGATTAGAAGCCAACGAGCTAATCGATAGGTTTGACATCTCCGGCTACAGTGATCGCCTGAGCATCATCGAGAATATTGCCTTTGGACTCATCGACAGCAACCAAGAGCAGCAGACAATTCAGAACATCAGTGTTAATCCACAATTTGTCAAACTGTTGCAAGAGGCAAACCTGTATAAAACCCTGCGAGATATCGGAGAAAAACTGGCCTTTCATATTGTTCATCAACTGGAAGAGCTTGGCCCGAACGATCAGCTGAATAATAACTATCGCTTTTATGATGTAGATTGTATTCGCAGCCAGCTAAGCTTGTGTATTGGCCGCCCTGAACACTTGCCTAGCTGCGAGTTTTTACTGGCGATGGCGTTGGGGCTCAAAGTCAGCATGCTCGGAGATAACTGGATAGGCGAAGATTTAAAATCACAGCTGCTGGCCCTGCGGACACAATTGATATCCTCACCGATCAGCATATTTTCTGAGTACTTTGAACCGCTGCGTAAAGGCCGCATGAACCATCGTCTGAACTTGATGGAAAACTTGCTTTGGGGCTTTGAAGTAGACCCAAACAACTATGATAAACATCAAAAGCTAGTTGATATTGTCGAGCAGGCACTGATAGATAATCAGGCAGAGGCATTAGTGCTGATCGTCATAGGCCTTTCACAAGTGGGAATACGCGGAGAGCGAATGCCCCAGGGCGGCAAACAAAACATCCAGTTATTGCGCGCTCTGATTAAACGTCCCGATATCATTATCATGCATAATGCCCTCTCCAACAGAAGTGTTGCTGAAATAAAGAGCTTGCTCGCCGGAGTGAAAAAGTTGTTACCTGACACTACCATCATTATCCTGTCGGCGAACAAACGGGTGCATGCCGACTACGTTGACTACTATGAAGTAGACATTGATGGCGTTCGTAAAATGCCTCAGCTAAGCACCAGCAATCTATGACTGAACTGCCGATAACAGCCGTTATACCGCAACTCATAAATGCCTTAGCGACAACAGATGCAGTGGTTTTGGAAGCCCCTCCCGGCGCCGGTAAAACCACTGCAGTGCCTTTGGCGCTACTCGATCAGCCCTGGCTGCAAGGGCAGAAAATCTTACTGTTGGAACCCAGACGTATTGCCGCCAAATCCGCGGCTCTGCGCCTGAGTCACAACCTCGGACAGAGTGTCGGTCAGCGCATTGGCTATCGAATGCGGATGCAGAGTAAAATCAGTTCCGTCACCCAATTAGAGGTAATCACCGAAGGTATTTTAACCCGCATGTTGCAACAAGACCCTAGCTTGGAGGGGGTTGGGTTAATCATCTTCGATGAATTCCATGAGCGCAGTTTAAACAATGATTTGAATTTGGCTCTGACACTGGAGGGACGGTCCCTTTTTAGGGATGAAAAACCCCTAAAATTATTACTGATGTCCGCGACTCTCAATGGTGATGCCATTGCCAGGCTATTGAACAATGCTCCTATCATCAAAAGTGAAGGTCGATCTTTTCCGGTCGATGTCCTTTACAGCAGCTTGACTACCCAGCCCAACCAGCGACAACCGCAACTTGAAAGCAGGATCGTCAAGCTGATCAGCCAGGCACTGCAAGAGCAGAGCGGCAGTCTGTTAGTCTTCTTGCCAGGACAGCGTGAGATTCACAAAGTCAGAGAGCTGCTACAGCAGTGGGTAGATCTGCAACAACAAGCTATCGATATAGCTCCGTTGTATGGCAACTTACCGCTCAAAGAGCAACAGCTGGCAATTGACGCGGTTGCCAAAGGTCGGCGCAAAGTAGTGCTCGCCACTAACATCGCCGAGACCAGTATCACTATTGACGGTATTACTACAGTGATAGACAGTGGTTTATGCAAACGAGCGCACTTTGACGGAAAAACCGGCACTAGTCACTTAAGCACACAAAAAATATCTCAGGCCTCGAGCATACAGCGAGCGGGACGGGCCGGGCGAACCGCACCCGGAGTCTGTTACCGTCTATGGACTAAAGAGCAACAACAGAGCCTGGCTCCCTATGAGACCCCGGAGATACTCAGTGCTGATCTATGCCACTTACTGCTGAATTTATTGCTCTGGGGCAATGATAATGTCGAAGATTTACAGTGGCTAAACCCGCCTCGGCGGGGGCAAATTCAACAGGCGACTGACTTATTACTAAAGCTTGGAGCTATCACGTCCAGCGATAGCTTGGCACTGACCCCTCTGGGCGAAAAAATTTGTCTGCTGCCGATGCCGCCGAGGTTGGCACACTTATGCCTGAACGCCCAGCGCTTAGGGATGACAGAGCTAGGCTGTAACTTAGCCGCGCTACTGGGGGAGAACGATCCACTGCAGACACGCCAGGCAGATATCGGGCTGCGACTGCAAGCGCTAAACGATCCGGCTAAGCACAATAGCTATCAGTGGCAACATATTCGCCAACTCAGTAAGCAGTATCTGAAGTTACTGAGCAATAATCCCAGTTCAGCACAAGCCGGGCCCGAGCACAGCGAACTCAGTGAACAAGATAAAATTGCGCTGTTGGTGGCGACTGCGTGGCCAGAGCGCATAGCTCAGCGACGAGATTTAAATACCGGTGAATATAAATTGGCCAATGGCCGAGCCGCCAAACTCAACGCCTCGGATCATCTGCAAAAACAAACATATTTAGCCATCGCGCACTGCGGTGGCAGAGAGGGCATGCAAACTGACCAGATACAGTTGGCCATTGCACTCAACCCTAAGTTGTTCGATCAAGAGTTAAAGAGTTTGAGCACAGTGCGCCAGTCACTGAGCTGGGACGATAGAGCCGAGCGCATCCGTGGGGAACAGCAACGCTGCCTGGGTGAGCTGATACTCGAGCGCTCTCAGAGCAAGAGCATTGACCTCGATAAGAAGCGCGCACTTATACTGCAACTAATTGCCCGGCGCGGACTGCAATTATTGCCCTGGAACAAGAAGTTAGAGCAGTTTTGTGCCAGAGTTAATTTTTTGCACAACAGCGCCCAGGCAGATACTTGGCCGGATTTGTCAGAGCAGCACTTAATGGCTAGTTTAGAGCAGTGGCTGGGCCCTTTTCTGAGTAATGAATTTGTCAGTAGCTTCAGCCAGCTTTCGCAGCTAAAAAAGCTAGAGCTGCAAAATATCCTGCACAACATGCTCCCCTGGCCACTGCCCCAGCAACTGGAACAACAAGCTCCTACTAGCTACAAAGTACCTTCCGGGTCCAATATACAGATAGATTATAGCCAGTCACCGCCGGTATTAGCCGTTAAGTTACAAGAGATGTTTGGCTGTACCCAAACCCCAGTGATTGCCCAGCACGGCACTTATCGAGGCTTCGCCCTACAACTGCATTTACTTTCCCCCGCCGGTAAGCCGCTGCAGATCACCCAAGATATAGGTAATTTCTGGCTCACTAGTTATCAGGAGGTAAAAAAGGAGATGAAGGGGCGCTACCCGAGACATCCCTGGCCAGATGATCCTATGAGTTTTGCCCCGACTAAGAAGACCAAGCGAAAGTTAGCTTTTGAGGCCGGGCGCAGTTGAAACAGGCTTACAAAACCTTCCCAGCCAGTCAATAGCTTAATATATCTTGGAAATACTCGATTGAAAATTTTATTACTCAGCACCTATGACGCAGATAGCCATCAGTCATTTTGTCGTAAGGAATTAGTGGTGAATTTCAACCTATGAAAATTTTATTACTCAGTGCTTATGACGCAGATAGCCATAAATCATTTTGCCGGAACATTTAGTGGTGAGTATTAGCCTATGAAAATTTT
>ASZI01000299.1 GCA_000416315.1 Osedax symbiont Rs2
AAAGAGTATAAGCAGATGGCAGAAATGCGACTTCTCTCAAAAGTACTGGCTGAAAATAACCGAATTAAAGTAGGTATAATTGGTGCTATGGAGCAAGAGATTGAAATCTTGCGAGACAGTTTGGAAAATCGTAAAGACCACAAGTTAGCAGGTTTTGATCTGTACACAGGTACTTTAGATAATGTAGAAGTAGTTTTGTTACAATCGGGTATCGGCAAAGTTAATTCATCGGTGAGTACTGCTCTGATGCTGCAAACTTTTGCCCCGGATTGTATTATCAACACCGGTTCCGCCGGCGGCTGTGATGACAGCCTGGATGTGGGTGATATCGTCATCTCCTCTGAATTAATGCATCACGATGTAGACGTTACTGCATTCGGTTATGCGCTGGGTCAAATGGCGAGAATGCCAGTGACTTACCTACCCGATGAGCTACTTGCACAAACCGCTGCTCAATGCATCGAATTAGTAGCAGATGCTAAAACCGTACGTGGGGTAATCGCCACGGGTGATACTTTTGTCAGTGATCCGCAAAAAGTCGCCGCGATTAAAGCGGCCTTCCCCACTGTGAAAGCGGTGGAAATGGAAGCGGCAGCTATTGCTCAGACTTGTTTTCTGTTTGGTACTCCGTTTTTGGTGGTGCGTGCACTGTCCGATATCGCGGGTAAGTCTTCCAATTTGTCTTTCGCTGATTTCATTGAAACTGCATCTACGCACTCGGCCAAAATGGTCAGGGCGATTATTGTTAAACTAGCTGGTCAACTTAAATAACCTATTGCGGCCAACCGACAGCTAGTAGTGCGTAGTAAAAGGGAGCCTGTATCGGGCTCTCTTAAGTAAAGTCAGGCAAATTTAGAAGATGAACAAAATTATCATCAATATTCGTATTTCCAGCGATGAGTATCTAAAACAGTATCAGCAGCCTAATTGTATGGTGAGCACTGTTTCTCTGGACGGTCGCAGTATTCAGTTCCCCGCCAATATTTTAAAGCCGTTTTTGCTGCATTCGGGGATAAGTGGAAGTTTCTGTATCTATTTTGACAGCAAAGGCAAGTTTCAGTCTATTTCACGTCATTAAAATTTTATTCAAGAGCCTGCTAAAAGTATTCGCTTAACTGCACGAAGCGCTGCTTTGCTTATTTAAATGCTGTGTTTCTAATCATCAATCCCGGCGTAGCTTGTCTTTGATGGCAATGGGTGAGGGGTAGTTCAGTAGCACAATATAAGATGAGAACAAGAAAGTTAAAATTGCGGTGGCCTGTATGATGTGTGAGGCATTCACCCCGATCATTGCTGAGCTGGCTGCCACATAGGCGATCAACAGCGAAAACTCGCTGGTTTGTCCCAGCCTGAACCCAACTTCCCAGGACATAGGGCCCTGCTCTTTAATGCGCAGCAAAAAGAAGCGGAAGATGACCGGTTTCAGGCTGATCACCACTATTGCCATGACCAGTGCCGGCAGAGCGATCTCGCTCACTAAGCCAAGGTCAAAGCTCGCGCCTATAGAAAAGAAGAACAGAATTAAAAAGAAATCGCGCAGCGGCTTTAAGTGTGTCGCTATATATTGTGATATAGGGCTCGACGCCAGGGATACACCGGCAATAAAGGCCCCCATTTCGGCTGATAAACCTACTACTTGTGCGCCTTCCGCCATCCCCAGGCACCAGCCAATAGCCAGTAAGAAAATATACTCATGAAATTTATCAAAGCGTTGTATCAACGGCAAAATAACGTATTTAATCATTTGGAAAGCGGCATAAGTTAGCAGCGGCATAGCAATTAGGGGGCTTAACATTGCAATAATGTCTGACTCTGTAGAGCTTTGGTTCGCATAGAGGACGATTAAAACAATGATGGCGATAATGTCCTGGAGCAGTAATAATCCTACCACCAACTCCCCGATGTGACGATGATGCAGCACAGTAGTGGGCAATAATTTTATGCCAATGATAGTGCTGGAAAACATCATCGATAAACCTATCACTATCGACTCAGTAGTGCTTAGATCAAACATCCAGCTGATAGAAAAACCTAAGCTGAAAAAGGCCACTGAGCTACCGATAGCCACCGAGCTGGCTTTTTTTAACATTGCAATTAAATGAGATGGTTGCATGTCCAGGCCAAGAAGGAACAGCAAGAAAATAATGCCGACATGGGATGTATCTTGTAACAAAGTGGTATCTGAAATAAAGCTAAAGCCATAGGGGCCAAGTAACGCCCCAAGTACTATGTAAGCGACCAGTAACGGTTGACGGGTATAGAGGGCAACTGAAGCGAGTGCTGCGGCACCGGTAAAAATTAAAAATAATGAAAATACAAAAGATTGTTCCGCCAACGTCAGGGCTCTCCAAAAGCTGTCTGTTAAGTACGCTTAATAAGTTACTTGTAAGGTTTTGCGTCAGTATATCAGAAGCACAGATTAATCAGAGTGTTGAGTAGACAAATGCGAGAAATTTTTATTTTTACCTCAGCGATTGATATTTGCAGGTTTAACCCTATTAACCAAGGTGAAGTATTAGGCAGTGGGTTGGATTTTCCAGGCGTTGATGTCTTGGTCGCACTGATTACAGCTAAAGTGCAGCCGACAGGGCTCTAAGAATCACCGAAATGGCTGTTTCCTGTAAGGCATTAGCCAGGTTTTAGCTAGCTCAGCGAGGCAAAAGGCATTTGATTCACTCGCAGCTTTCTCGGCTAAAGAATATACTTGAGTGATTTACTGGGGTATATATTAAGTGTATTCTTGAGCGAGCATTTCACTGTTATTAAACCAGTACAGCAGTAAGCTGGCTCAGACAAAATGTAAATTACTGTCGCTCGACCTTTGACAGTGATAATAGTAATCAATGATATGAATTGTAGAGTGGGCGCATAGACGTACTGCGAAAGGTGTTTAAATGAATATAACTGTTACCGAAAGTGCTGAAATATATTTGGCAGATTTACTTGATAAACAAGATGTCGAAGGCATCAGCGTTCGTATGTTTGTCACCCAGCCAGGCACTCCTTACGCTGAAACATGTCTAGCCTACTGTAAACCCGAAGAAGTCATAGAAGACGATGTGATACTTGAGATGAGCAGGCTTCGTTTCTATTTTGAGAAAAATAGTCTGCCCTATCTGGAAGAGGCGACCGTCGATTACGCAGAAGATAGGATGGGAGGTCAATTGACCATCAAAGCACCTAATGCCAAAGTGCCTAAAGTATCGACGGACAGCCCTTTGGAGGAACAAGTTAACTACATTCTCTACACTGAAATAAATCCAGGTCTAGCTTCACATGGAGGAGAGGTGAGTTTGGTTGATCTAGTGGAAGAGGATAAGGGCCACGTGGCTATACTAAAATTCGGCGGTGGCTGTCAGGGGTGTAGTGCCGTAGACATGACATTAAAAGATGGGGTAGAAAAAACCTTGTTGGAAAAAGTTAATGGTTTGATTGGAGTGCGAGATGAGACCGACCACACAGTCACTGCCAATGCTTATTATCGCTAGGCACTGACTAAAATATTCTGCAGTTGGCAAAGTGCTATGGCGTATTTGTCAGCTGAAAACGTCTTAAGCTGGCAATAAAAAGATTTCGAGCTGTTGTAATCATGAATACTAGCCCCATATTTAAATAAACAGAATTTCATATATCAGCTAGAAACCTGACTAGATTGCCTATACTAAAGTTCAGGTTTAGCGTTGTTCAACGGTGGTAGCGGTAACAACCTTGTCATCGGCCCTGTTACTCATTGTCATTAAAATATGTTACGCACTTCTTCATCTTTGTGAGGTGCATGCAAGAGGATACAATCATCATGGATCAGTTTGAAGAGTCCGAAACTAAAGAAAAATCAATATTGCCAGTGCTCCCTTTGAGAGATGTAGTGGTTTATCCACACATGGTAATACCTCTGTTTGTCGGTAGAGAGAAATCTATTGAGGCTCTGGAGGCAGCGATGGCGGGCGGTAAAGAAATTTTATTGCTGGCGCAGCGTAAAGCTTCCGATGATGAACCCAACGCTAAGGACCTATTTTCAATTGGCACAGTGGCCAGCATACTGCAAATGCTTAAATTGCCAGACGGTACTGTAAAAGTACTAGTGGAAGGGGATTACCGAGCGCAGGTCGATGAGGTAATGGAGAGTGAAGAGTACTTTACGGCGAAGCTGCAAGTGCTTGATATAAAACAGTCGGAATCAACTGAAAGTGCTATCTACAAACGCACTGCACTGCAACAATTTGAACGCTTTGTTCAAGTGAATAAAAAAATTCCCTCTGAAGTGCTGACTTCGCTGCAAAATATCGATGAAATTGGTCGTTTGGCAGACACTATCGCCGCACACATGTCGCTGAAACTGCCAGAAAAACAAAAGATTTTAGAGATGCTCGATGACAGCAAACGCCTCGAGCACTTAATGTCGTTGATGGAAGTCGAAATTGACTTAGTAGAAGTAGAAAAGCGCATCCGTGGACGTGTTAAAAAACAAATGGAGAAGAGCCAGCGCGAATACTACTTGAATGAGCAAATGAAAGCGATTCAAAAGGAGTTGGGTGATCTCGATGGTAATGCCAGCAATGACATCGATGAGCTGAAAGAGAAAATCGATAAAGCGGGCATGCCGAAAGAGGCCAATGAAAAAACACTGGCCGAATTTAATAAGTTGAAAATGATGTCTCCAATGTCTGCTGAGGCAACAGTGGTTCGCAGCTACATAGACTGGATGCTGCAAGTGCCCTGGGCGAAGCGTTCAAAGTTACGCCACGATATGAAACGGGCTGAAGATATACTCAATGCTGATCACTTTGGTCTCAAGGAAGTGAAAGAGCGGATAATGGAGTATTTGGCGGTACAGCAGCGGGTCAAGAAACTTAAGGGGCCTATTCTATGTTTAGTGGGGCCACCGGGGGTCGGTAAGACCTCGCTGGGTAAATCTATTGCCCGTGCTACCAATCGCAAATATGTGCGCATGGCCTTAGGTGGTGTCAGAGACGAAGCTGAAGTGCGTGGCCACCGTCGAACTTACATTGGTTCAATGCCTGGAAAAATAGTACAAAAAATGGCGAAGGTCGGGGTCAAAAATCCATTGTTCCTGCTCGATGAAATTGACAAAATGGGCATGGACTCACGGGGTGATCCAGCTTCTGCGCTTTTGGAAGTGTTAGACCCAGAGCAAAATATTAACTTTAATGATCACTACCTGGAAGTTGATTACGATTTGTCAGACGTGATGTTTGTCTGTACTGCGAATTCAATGAATATCCCGGGTCCGTTACTGGATCGCATGGAATTGATTCGAATTCCCGGTTATACAGAAGATGAAAAACTCAACATAGCGCAAAAATATTTACTGCCCAAGCAAATGAAGCAGCATGGTTTAAAAACCACTGAAGTCAGTATTGAGTCGGACGCGATTCTCGATTTAATTCATTATTATACCCGTGAAGCTGGGGTGCGCTCGCTGGAGCGTGAAATCGCTAAAATCTGCCGCAAAGTGGTAAAAGACTTTTCACTGGGTAAAGTCGAGAATGGTTTTGTTGTCTGCTCAGACAACATTGAAGATTATAGCGGCGTGCGCAAATTCAGCTTTGGTCTGTCTGAGAAAGAAAATTTAATTGGTCAAGTGACTGGCCTGGCTTGGACCTCTGTCGGCGGTGAGCTGCTTAGTATCGAAGCTTCAGTGGTCTCTGGTAAAGGCAGGCAAGTTACTACCGGTTGTCTGGGGGATGTGATGAAAGAGTCTATCCAGGCGGCGATGACGGTAGTGCGTAGTCGTGCTGCCACGCTGGGAATAAAAGATGGGTTCCACGAAAAAAAGGATGTGCATATCCACGTACCTGAAGGGGCTACACCTAAAGATGGCCCCAGTGCCGGTATAGGTATGTGCACAGCACTGGTCTCTGCTCTCACTGAAATCCCGGTAGCAGCCGATGTTGCTATGACAGGCGAGATTACCTTGCGCGGACAAGTCCTGCCCATAGGCGGTCTAAAAGAGAAGCTGTTGGCTGCTCATCGCGGTGGTATTAAGACCGTGATTATTCCGCATGAGAACGAGAGGGACTTAAAAGAGATTCCCGATAACATTAAGGCGGACTTAAAGATTATTCCGGTTAAGTGGATCGATGAAGTTTTGGATATCGCCCTGGCATATGCGCCTAAGCCCTTAAGCCCTAACACAAATGATCCGCTAACAACAGAGCAAAAAGAGGCAAAGCCACAAACAGGACAAATAAATACTCACTGATCTGAAAACTAGGCAGAATAGGGGCTTCAGAGCTTGACACCCCTTTCAGTCAGTTGGTATAAAGTGTCTTAGTATTTATACTGAGCCCAAAAAAACAGAACAACATAATAATTGACTCGATTATAAAGGGGAAAACTGTGAACAAGTCTGAATTAATTGACGCAATTGCAGCATCGGCTGACATGCCAAAGGCAGCAGCGGGACGTGCACTAGATGCAACAATGGCAGCAATAACTGATACTTTAACTAAAGGTGAATCAGTTGCATTAGTAGGTTTTGGTACATTCTCTGTAAAAGAGCGTGCTGCCCGTACTGGTCGCAACCCACAAACAGGTGCGCCGATCCAAATCAACGCAGCTACACTACCAACTTTCAAGCCTGGTAAGGCTTTAAAGGATTCGGTAAACAAGTAATACACTTGTAGAAGATTTAGATTAAGGAGTGGTAGTTCAGTTGG